>NZ_JBNPVT010000015.1:0-142946 GCF_050434205.1 Paraburkholderia sp. GAS348 | reverse complement strand
TGCCAATCGAGGTGACCGCGATGTCGTTGTTCTGGATCGCCGTCAGCAGCGACGATTCCGAATCCGACAGGTTGTAGCCGTGCGTGATCACCACGTTATGGTCGAGCAGCAAATCGGCATCGGCCACGCTCAGCGTGACGGCCGTTGCATTGGTGGTGCTCGCCGAGCCGTTAAACTGCGAGTTGGTCACCGATTGATCGGGATCGAGCGCCGCCAGCAGATTGGCCGCCGTGTCGGCCAAGCCGTAGCCATTCGTGATCGTCACATGATGGGTCAGCAGCGTATCGGCATTGGCCACGCTCAGCGTGACCGCCGTCGCATCCGTCGTCGCCAGACTAGTCACACCCGTCAAGCCAAGATCAGCGTGCCCGATCGCCGCGAGCAGCGCCGCAGCCGTATCATGCACCGCCCCAATCACCGTCGCCGCATTCAACGCATGCAGCGCATCCGCATTAGCCACCGACACAAAGCTGTCAGTCACCGTCACCGCCGGCGACGATGCAACCGCACTATGATTGGCCGAAAGCAGCAAATTAGCCGCCGTATCGTGAATCGCCTTGATCGTCGTGTGCACGTTCAGTGCATACAAGGCCGTCGCGCTACCCGCCGACACGAACGCGTCGGTCGTGATCACCGAGCCCGCCGCCGTAACCGCCGCGCCACCCGCCAGGATATGCGCCGCAGTATCGCTAATCGTATAGGCCTGCGTGCCGCTATTGGCGAACGCATGAATCGCCGTGGCTTGCGCCACCGTCGCCGCTGTCGTCGCGGTGACATTGACCACATTGCCGGCCAGGCCCGCCGGCGCCCCTGCCAGGTTGGCCGCTGTGTCCGACAGGTTGTATTTCGCAGTCGGGTCTTTCGCGACGAGTGCCTGCGCGCCCGCCACCGTTTCCGTCAGCGTCGTCAGCGTGGCGCTCTGCGCCCCCGCAACCGAGTGCGCCGAATTCGGGTTCAGCGTCGTTGCCTGCCCGATCGCCGTGTTGCTGATCGTCGTAGTGGTCAGTTCAGCCGTATTCAGCGGATCGCCGGCGTTGCTATTGATCGTGCTCAGTACCGTGCCGCTGGCCAGGTCGATCGGGGTCTGCCCCGCGTTCGCGACCGCGTTGGTAAGCGCAGTCACCATTGAAGCCTGCGCCGTCGGCGAAGTACTGCCCGCCGCGGAGTTCACCGTGACGGTCAGGAGCGTGGCAATCTGCGCCGCGATTTTCTGTACCGCCAGCGCGGTCGGATCGTTGGCGGCCGCCGTCAACGGGTCGTAGGTCGTCAGCGAGACACCGGCCGGAATGCCGAGCCCTTTCGCGATCACCGCCTCGGCTTGTGCGACCGACACGCTGTGCTGAGCCGCATACGCCTGAACCAGCGTCGTCAGCGGATTGACGACCGTCGATCCTTGCGGGGCCGTCAGCGTGATCGTGTTCGGCAGACCCGTATCGATGTTGACACCGCCCACCGCGATGATCGCGCCCTTCAGGGTGGTGGTCAGACTGAAATTGCCGTTCGCATCCGTCACCACACCGGTATCGCCGGCGGCGACCGGAATACCGTCGCCGTTCACGTCGATATAGATGTGCGCGCCCTTGATCAGACCATCCGCCACCTCGCCGGCAACCTTGGTGCCAGGCGTGGCGGCGGGAGAGCTGCTGCCGCTACTGCTACCGCCGCCACCACCACCGCCAGCAGCGGCGGCCGCCACGCCGCCGACCAGCGCAGCACCGAGCAAGCCCAACCATACGCTGGTCGGCACGCCACTCGAAGCAGCCGGCGCCGTTGCCGCGCCCGCCTCCGAACTGCCGTCCGTTGTGCCGCCGACATCCGTGCTCCCGCTCGCGTCGCCGGCCGAACTGCTGGCATCGCTCACGCCACCCGTCGAGGTGTCAGTCGTCGCGGTGCCGGTGTTGGCCGCTTGAACCGCGCCACCATCCGTGTCGTGCGACGTCACCCCTTCGCCCTTGTGGGCACTCGCGTCGTGTTCGACTTTGTCGCCCGTCTCGTGGCCCCGCGCCTTATTCGCATGCTTATGCTGCGGGTCCAGCGGATTCAAATGGTTAGCAATGACAGCGTCATTCGATGCAACTGCAACAGTATGATTCGCGTCAGTTTTCTTTACGCCCTGATTGCCACCAAGCTTCTTGACCGGCTGTACCGTTGAATTCTTAATGCTCACTGTCTTGCTCTCCGAAGAAATCGTAATAGCTCATGCCGCTACAGGCCGGATATTCGCTTCCGGTGCGGGCTACCACATTGAAGTTGATATGGGTTCAGGTATCGCGTCGATGACAACCCGAGGGGGGTGAACGACCGTACCAGTGGGTCCGCCAATGAAACTCGCAACGCTTTAGGAGATGTCCCTGCGGCAAGACAACACCTGATATCCGGCTTTGTTTCGACAGCCATTGACGCCACGATTTCAGGCGCGCAAACGTTGCCGAACAGTCCACTTTGCATGAGTTGGTGCCGGAGATCGGGAATGAACACAGGGCACTCATTGCGCGCGCATCTCTCAGAGCAATCCTGCGAGCGGTCCCGACATGCAGGCGCGAAAGTATGTTCTGGTGCGGCGACGCGGCGAGCCCGAGCAGGCCAGCCCCGATATGAAATGAATCAGTTCCACCATCTTCACGATGGGAACCTCCCCGTATTTTTGATTGGCATGTTTTTTTTCGCGCTTAGGTTTTAGGTCCGCGCTGACAGGTCGAGAGGATACCAGAGCTTTTCTCATAAAACTTTACCGTGCGTATCAGTTTTTCTAAGAACGATGAACTTCACAAAACAGCCTGACGTACCCCGCGAAGTTGATTTTGGTGCTATTTCACTCACACCATGACACCGAATCTAATCTGTCGAGAATGGCCTCCATGCGGGGAAATTTTCTCTACTCTTTTATTGGCAAACGTTTGCTATTCGAAATAACGACACACCTACTCTTTTATTAGCAAACGTTTGCCGTTCGAAATAACGGCGCACCTACTCTTTCATTGGAAAACGTTTGCTATTCGCCGTGAGTGCCCATTCAATCGGGGCACGTCTCAACAGCGTACGGGACACAACTTCTGCGTCATTCCGAGAAGAACATCAAAGGTCCCGCACACTGCGCCGATAGCCCCGTACGTCATGCAACGCAAACCGTTCGGTTGGCTTCATGCGAGCTGGCGTGAGCGGTCGAGGCTCGAAGTTCGTCACAAATTCGATCGTGGTAGCAGCGCCGTTGTGCAGACGCAACGGCTCGTCAGCGTCGTCTCAGTCTTTCACAAGAGCACAAAACATTCTGACAGCGCAACTCGTAATACCTCACTCAACCATGAGGTCCCTCTTACATCACGCCTCTTCGCTAATGAACAGATACAACGGACTCCGAACATTGATATTTATTGAGACGGAAAGACGTGCAATGATCGCCGCCGGTTCTGCGAATCACGCTGCAACGTTGCGTGAGCAGACGCTTTGGCAACACTGCAGATTCCCGCACTTTCATCCCGTCAACATGACCAATTTTCTGTTCGGCCTCGTCTCGAACCTTGCTTTGCTGGCTATCGTGCTGATCGTGTGTCATCTGTGCAACCGGCTTGCACCCGGCGCGGCGCTCAACGGTGCGCACATTTTCGTCGCGCTGGCTTTAGCCGCCTTGCTGTTCGATGCCGCGCTGACCTTTCTCGTGTTCGCCGATGCGCAGACCCGCTATGGCACATTCAGCACACCGACCGCGTTCTTCGAACGCGCCAGCGCGTATGTGCTGGCCGCCATTGCCGCGTTGGCGTGGCAGTACGTGGCAGATCGCGCACGCGCCACCAAAACGAACAAGAACACATTGGTCATTCGCACGTCCCCGTATTCCGAGTCACGTCTGCCGATGTAGCCCCACGCGGTCCAGGCACGAGATTTCGCCTGCGACAAATGCACGACACGAGCAGCATGTGCTACCAGGCGCCTACGCCCCTGGTATAAGGCACATTACGGCCCTCCTCAGCGCCGCAGCACACCATCGGTTTTCTCCCGTCACGCAATCCGCATCAACAGGAACGGACCTTGCGTATGCGCGTGCCGTCGCGTATAACTTCCGAAGATTGAGGGTTATCGCTTACGCCCGTCGTCGGGCATTTGCCGCTGTATTGCACTCCCGCCGTTCAATCAGTCGAAGGCAGCTTAACCAGCGAGGAATATCTTGGATCTCGAAACCGTACGCGTGTTCATCATGACCCGAGGCATCGACCTCGGCACCAAGGTACTCGGCGCAATCGTATTGTGGGTCGTCGGCCGCTGGGTCATTGGCTTGATCACCGGCCTGCTTCGCAAACTGCTGGCGAAAAACGGCCGAGTCGATCCAACACTCGCTCACTACCTCGGTTCGATTCTCGGCGCGCTGCTGAACCTGCTGCTGATCCTCGCGATCTTGCAAGTGTTCGGCGTTCAGACTACCTCGTTCGCCGCGTTGCTCGCCGGCCTCGGTCTTGCAATCGGCACTGCATGGGGCGGCTTGCTAGCCCACTTCGCGGCGGGCATCTTCATGCAGGTGCTGCGGCCGTTCAAGGTGGGCGATTTTGTCATGGCGGGCGGCGTCACGGGCACGGTCTCGGAACTGGGGCTGTTCGGCACAACCATCGTGACGCCCGACAATGTGACGACCATCGTCGGCAACAACAAGATCTTTTCGGACACAATCTCGAACTACAGCGCTTTGCCCGTGCGGCGCGTCGAGCTGACCGCGAAGATTGCGAACGGCGTCGATCCTACGGATGCGATGAACCGGTTGAAGGCGGCCGTTACGCAGATTCCGAACGTGGTCGAGAGTCCCTCACCGGATATCGAAGTGCTGAGCTTCACGCCCGAAGGACCGTTGCTGTGCGTGCGGCCCTACACGCACACCGATCATTATTGGCAGGTCTACTTCGACACCAACCGCGCAATCATCCAGACCTTCAAGGACGCAGGCTATCCAACACCGGAAACACCGCTTGCGCCGCGTATAGTCAGCAGTTGATCAAGAGCATGGCTTAGCAGGTCTGAACTGAGGCTGACGCTTGCCAAGATAAAGCGTCTTTGCGCTGCGCCAGCGGTACAAGCTACCCGTAACCAAGCCGCACCAAACGAAAACGGCGTCGCGAGATTCGCGACGCCGTTTGTTCATCCAGCTTCGTACTACGTGAAGCGTTAGCGGCTACCCTACTTGGCCGCGGCGTTCTTACGCATCACTTTCCACAGCGCGCCAAGCACCACCGGCACCACGGCCGCGCCGATACCCACCAGCACGATCACATTCAGATATTGACGGATGAACGGAATGTTGCCGAAGAAGTAGCCGAGCAATACCAGCAGCAACACCCAAAACAGCGCACCGAGGATGTTAAACAACTGGAACCGGCTCACCGTCATCTCCGAGGCACCGGCAACGAACGGCGCGAAGGTGCGCACCACCGGAATGAAACGCGCCAGCACGATTGTCTTGCCGCCATGCTTTTCATAGAAGTTATGGGTCTTCTGCAGCGCGGCGCGATCGAGGAAGCGCTCAAGGAAAGGAATGTGCGAATTGAACACCCGTGGCCCGATGGCCCGCCCAATCATATAGTTAACCGTATTGCCGGCGACCGCCGCAACAAGCAGCAGCACGATCAGCAGGCCGAGATTCATTTCGCCGCTCGCGCAGAAGGCGCCGCCGATGAACAGGAGGGAATCGCCCGGCAGAAAGGGCAGAACGACCAGCCCGGTTTCGCAGAACACGATAAGAAACAGCACCGCGTAGACCCAGGTGCCATACACGTGAATGAAGTCGCCCAGAAACTTGTCGATATGCAAGACAAGGTTGACGAAGTGTAGCAACGTGTCCAAAAAGCGTCCTTTATTAAGCGAATGTGAACGTAGCGGGAACGGCCGCGTCAGCGGCCTTGCAGGCGATGCGCAGCGAGCGCGTGCTCGCTGCCGGAAATTGACCGCGTCATGATACCGAAAGTGCCCCGTTGCGATTAAAAATCTGCTCGCGCCGAATCGCTATAATTTCGCCATGTCAGAATTCTCCGAAACGCCTGCCGGCACCGCCGACGCGGCCGCAATTTCCGCCGCCGCGCCCGTCCTACGCCCGTTACGGGCGATCCAGCCCCTTCCCGATCAGCTGATCAGCCAGATTGCCGCCGGCGAAGTGGTCGAGCGGCCAGCCTCAGTGGTCAAGGAATTGCTGGAAAATGCGCTCGACGCCGGCGCGCAGACGCTGCGCATCCTGCTCGACGAAGGCGGCGTCAAACGCATCTCGATCACCGACGACGGCTGCGGCATCCCCGAAAACGAACTCGCGCTCGCGCTGATGCGTCACGCGACCAGCAAGATCCGCTCGCTCGCCGAACTGGAAGCGGTCGCCACGCTAGGGTTTCGCGGCGAGGCGCTGGCGTCGATTGCGTCGGTTGCGCAGATGGCCATCACGAGCCGCACCGCTGACGCGCCGCATGCCGTTCGCGTCGACGCGCATACCGGCGTATTGAGTCCCGCCGCCGGCACCCAGGGCACCACGATCGAAGTCCGCGAGCTGTACTTCAACACACCCGCGCGCCGCAAATTCCTGAAAAGCGAGCAGACCGAACTCGGCCACTGCCTTGAGCAGATTCGCCGCGCTGCGCTGGCGCGGCCGGATGTGGCGATTTCTGTCCTGCATAACGGTAAGGCGGTCGAACACTGGAACGCCAGCGAGCCGCCCGCGCGGGTCGCGAAGATTCTTGGCGAGACCTTTGCGACTGCACATTTGCCGCTCGACGAATCCGCCGGACCGCTTGCCGTCTACGGCTGCGCCGGCTTGCCGACCGCGAGCCGCGGACGCGCGGATCAGCAGTATTTCTTCGTCAATGGCCGGTTCGTGCGCGACAAGCTGCTCACGCACGCCGTGCGCGCCGCCTACGAAGACGTGCTGCACGGCGACCGCTATCCGTCCTACGTGCTGTTTCTCGACCTGCCGCCGGAAGCGGTCGATGTGAACGTGCATCCGTCCAAAATCGAAGTACGGTTTCGCGATTCCCGTTCGATTCACCAGTTCGTGTTTCATGCCGTGCAGCGTGCGTTGGCGCGGCACGCGGGCGCGTCGCCGGAAACGACCGCTGGTGGGCATGCCGCGCATCTGGAAGCGTCGCCGCCGGGCGGCCCCGCTTCATTCGGCGCTACGCCGCTGGGCGGTGCGGGCGCTGGAAGCGGTGGTGGCTTCGGGAGTGGCGCAGGCGGCCTCGGTGGTGGAATAGGCAGCGGAATGGGCAGCGGATTCGGCTCCTCGCAGCCCGGCAATACCTGGATGCGTCAGGCTCGCATGACGCAGGGCACGCTGCCGGTTGCGCAACCGCTGGCGTTCTACGACGCGCTGTTCGGCCGTAGAGACACGACCACCGGCACAACGGAAGGCGCGACGTTGCTCGAAGCGCGCGACTCGGCGGCAGAAGCGCCGCCCCCGTACAACACTTCAGCGCCCTACGCAGCGCCTGGGTTCAATGCCTCAGACGAGCAACCGCTCGGCTTCGCGCTCGGCCAGATCCACGGCATCTATGTGCTTGCGCAGAACGCGCACGGACTCGTGATCGTCGACATGCACGCCGCGCACGAGCGCATCCTGTACGAGCAGTTCAAGAATGCTCTCGCCGATCGCACGATTGCGGTGCAGCCGCTGCTGATCCCGCAAACGATGCAGGCCGATCCGATCGAAATCGGCACGGTCGAAGAAGAGCGCGACACACTGGACGCGCTCGGTTTCGATCTCGCTGTGCTGTCGCCGACTACGCTCGCGATCCGCGCCGTGCCCGCGTTGCTGAAAGACGCCGATCTGCAGGCGCTGGCACGCGCGGTCCTCTCCGACCTGCATGCGTTCGGCGGTTCTCGCGTGTTGACCGAGCGTCAGCACGAGTTGCTCGGCACGCTCGCATGCCATCACGCGGTGCGCGCGAACCGGCGTTTGACGCTCGATGAAATGAACGCGCTGCTGCGTCAGATGGAGGCGACCGAACGCGCCGACCAATGCAACCACGGGCGCCCGACGTGGTACCAATTGACGCTGTCCGATCTCGATCGGCTGTTCATGCGTGGGCAATGACGGTGCGCCTGAATAAGCTTTTTCGGCGCGCGGCGTCTTGCCTATGACCTCAAGCACTTCAAGCATTCCCGCGCCGATCCCTTGCCTGCTCGGCCCGACCGCATCGGGCAAAACCGCTGCCGCGCTGGCGCTGGCCGCACGGCGGCCGGTGGAAATCATCAGTGTCGATTCGGCGCTGGTCTATCGCGAGATGGATATTGGCACCGCCAAGCCGACGGAGGAAGAACGCGCGGTGGCGCCGCACCATCTGATCGATATCGTCGATCCGGCCAACGCGTATTCGGCGGCGGAATTTCGCAGCGACGCGTTGCGCCTGATCGGCGAGATCAGCGCGCGCGGGCGGCTGCCGTTATTGGTCGGCGGGACCATGCTGTACTACAAGGCGCTCACGCAGGGGCTAAACGACCTGCCCGCCGCCGATGCCGACCTGCGTGCCACGCTCGATGCCGACGCCGCACGTGACGGCTGGCCGGCGCTGCATGCGCGGCTTGTCGCTGTCGATCCCGTGACGGCTGCGCGCCTCGCGCCGAACGATTCGCAGCGAATTCAGCGGGCGCTCGAAGTTTTCATGCTGACGGGGCAAGCGATGTCCACTTTACTGGCCGCGCCCGCTCGAACGGATGACGCCGCTTTGGCGTGGCGCTTCGTGCCTATCGCGCTGGAGCCATCCGAGCGTAGCGTGCTGCATGCGCGCATCGAAAAGCGCTTCGACGCCATGCTGGCCAACGGCTTTATCGACGAAGTCGTGAAATTGCGCGAACGCGGCGATTTGCTGCCCGAGATGCCGTCCATGCGCTGCGTGGGATACCGGCAAGTCTGGGAATATCTCGACGGGGCGGTCGATTACTCGACCATGCGGGACAAGGGAGTCTTTGCGACCCGGCAATTGTGCAAGCGGCAGCTCACATGGCTGCGCAGCATGACGGAGCGGGTTGTTGTTGATTGCTGCGATCCCAGTGCGACTGCGCAGGTCGTCAGCTTGATTGAAGAATTGATTTGAGGTTTTTACCCGCGCGGCGCTTTCTTTCCGTGCGCCGCGCGCAGGCAAACCAGCCCTAGGTCAAGCTGGTTAGAGGACCACCGTCTGAGCTTCACCGGCCGCGCTCTCGCGAATCACGCCGATCTTCCAGACCTGCTCGCCAGCCGCCGACAAAGACGCGATCGCAGCGTCGGCATCAGCAGCAGAAACAACCACCGCCATCCCGATGCCACAGTTGAACACGCGGTGCATTTCCGCATCCGCCACGCCGCCGTGCTTCTGCAGCCACGAGAACAGCGGCGGCATCGGCCAGCCGCGATGATCCAGCTCAGCCGTCAGACCTTCACGCAGAACGCGCGGAATATTCTCGACCAGCCCGCCGCCCGTGATGTGCGCCATACCCTTGACAGCGATCTGCTGCATCAAGGCCAGCAAAGGCTTCACATAAATATGCGTAGGCGCCATCAGCGCGTCGGCCAACGAACGGCCGTCAAAATCCGCGTTCAGATCGGGCTGCGCACGCTCGATGATCTTGCGCACCAGCGAAAAACCGTTCGAATGGATGCCGCTGGAAGCCAAACCCAGCACCACGTCACCTGGGGCGATCGTGCTGCCGTCGATAATCTTGCTCTTTTCCACCGCACCGACTGCAAAACCGGCCAGATCGTATTCGCCGTCCGGATACATACCAGGCATTTCAGCCGTCTCGCCGCCGATCAGCGCGCAGCCGGACAGTTCGCAGCCATGCGCGATACCCTTCACGACCGTCGCCGCGGTACCGACGTCCAGCTTGCCGCAAGCGAAATAATCGAGAAAGAACAGCGGCTCGGCGCCCTGAACCAGAATGTCGTTGACGCTCATCGCCACCAGATCCTGGCCGACGGTGTCGTGTTTGTTCAGTTGAAAGGCGAGGCGCAGCTTGGTGCCGACACCGTCCGTGCCCGAAACCAGCACCGGTTCCTTGTACTTCTTCGGCACTTCGAACAGCGCACCAAACCCGCCGATGCCGCCCAGCACGCCGTCGCGCATCGTCTTTTTGGCAAAGGGCTTGATCGCGTCGACAAGGGCGTCGCCCGCGTCGATGTCCACGCCGGCGTCACGATACGACAAACCTTGGGCCGAATCGGTTGAATGCTGGGCGGATTTCGGTTGATTCATGGGGAAGAGCTCGAAGGTCGGTAAAATGCGATTTTACCCGATGCCGACCAGAGTTGGCGCTTCAGCGCTTACTCTGGTCCCATACAGAGTTGCCGGCCGGCTGGCTGGAATTTGAATCATCCTGAATCTTCCGGTCGCGACGACACCTGGGAACAATTTTGCAAGAGAACTCCTCGATCCTGACGCCTGTACAGCGCCGCGCCTTCATCTGGCTGGCGATTGCGTTGGTTGTCGGCATTCTGCTCTGGCTCCTGAGTCCGGTCCTCACGCCGTTCCTGCTCGGCGCCATTCTCGCGTACATTCTGCAACCGGGCGTCGCGTGGATGGTGCGCCGGCGTGTGCCGCGCGTACTCGCCGCCTTGCTGATGATGCTGCTGTTTTCGTTGCTGATGACGATGCTCGTGCTGCTGGTGCTGGCCGTCATCCAGAAAGAAGTTCCGCAGTTGAAGCAACAGGTACCCGTGCTGTTCGCGCACGTGAGCGCCTGGCTGCAACCCAAGCTGGCGATGCTGGGCCTCGCCGACTCGCTCGATTTCGCCAGTATCCGCGATCTGGTGATGGGGCAGCTCGAAGGCAGCGCGCAGCAGGTCGCGCTTTATGCATGGACCTCGATCCGCACCAGCGGCAATGTGATGATGACGGTGGTCGGCAACCTCGTGATGGTGCCGCTCGTGCTGTTTTATCTGTTGTACGACTGGAATCGCATGCTCGCTCGCATGCAGATCGTGGTGCCGCGGCGCTGGCTCGAGAAGACGCTGCAACTCGCGCGCGACATGGACCAGATGCTGTCGCAATACCTGCGCGGCCAGTTGCTCGTGATGGCGGTGCTCGCGATCTACTACGCGATTGCGCTGACCGTCGCGCGCTTCGAAATCGCGCTGCCGGTCGGTATTTTCACGGGCCTCGCTGTGTTCATCCCGTACATCGGTTTTGCAACCGGGCTCGCACTGGCGCTGCTCGCGGCACTGCTGCAGTTCGGCGACTGGTACGGCTTCGGCGCGGTCGCATTGATTTACGGTGTCGGCCAGATCGTGGAGAGCTTTTATCTCACGCCGCGCCTGGTTGGCGAACGGATCGGCCTGCACCCACTCGCGGTCATCTTCGCGTTGCTCGCGTTCGGCCAGTTGTTCGGCTTTTTCGGCGTGTTGCTGGCGCTGCCGGTCAGCGCCATTCTGTCGGTGGCGATGCGCGAGTTGCGGCAAAGCTATCTGGCGAGCACGCTTTACAACAACTGAGTCACTGACTGCTCATTGACTGTTTATTGATGTTTTAGGGCCCGCGGTTCGGGCCATTTGCGGCCTAAGCCCCATTTTCGGCATTAACCTACTGTGCTTCGTCAACTGACGCTCGATCTCGGCACACCGCCGCCATCGACATTCGACAATTTCTTCGCCGGCGCCAACGCCGAGCTGGTCACGCGGCTGCGCGAGCTCGACAACGCGCTCGCGGCCGGGCCAGTGGCCGATCGCACCTTCTACATCTGGGGCGAAGCCGGCAGCGGCCGCACGCATCTGCTGCAGGCGCTCGTCCACGAAGCGCCGCCGGGCCATGCGCGCTTTGCCGGTCCGCAGAGCAGCCTCGCCGCCTTCACGTTCGACCCGCGCGTCGCGCTGTATGCGATCGACGATTGCGACGGCCTGTCCGCGGCGCAGCAGATTGCCGTGTTCAATCTGTTCAACGAAGTGCGCGCGCACCCCACCAGCGCGCTTGTCGCCGCGGGCAATGCGCCGCCGATCGGCATGACGGTGCGCGAAGATCTGCGCACGCGCCTCGGCTGGGGCCTCGTGTTTCACCTCGCGCCGCTGCCGGACGAAGGCAAGGCCGCGGTTCTCAAACACGCGGCGCGCGAGCGCGGCATCATGCTTGCCGACGACGTGCCCGCCTACCTGCTTACGCATTTTCGCCGCGACATGCCGAGCCTGATGGCGTTGCTCGACGCGCTCGACCGCTTCTCGCTCGAACAGAAACGCGCGGTCACGCTACCGCTTCTACGCACCATGCTGGCCTCGCCCGAAGCCGATGACCGGCGCACAGCGCCCGCCTCATCTGCGTCACCCGCTGCGTCTCCCGCCGCTTCAAGTAAAATAGGCCCCCATGGCTAACCTCGCACTCTTCGACCTCGACCACACCCTCATTCCCACCGACAGCGACCATGAATGGGGCCGCTTCATGGTGAAACAAGGCATGGTCGACGCTGAAAACTTCGCCCGTGAAAACGACCGCTTTTTCGCCGACTACAAAGCCGGCAAGCTCGACATCCACGCTTATCTGATCGCCATGCTCACGCCGCTCGCGAAATACACGCGCGCTCAGCTTGCCGACCTTCACGCGCAGTACATGCATGAAGTGATCAAGCCGGCGATCTTCCCGGTCGCGCTGGAGCTGGTCAGGGAGCACCGTGAAGCCGGCGATCTCTGCTGCGTGGTCACCGCGACCAACGAATTCATCACCCGCCCGATCGCTCAGGCGTTCGGCGTCGATGCACTGATCGCCTGCGAAGCGGAAACCGTCGACGGCCAGCCGCATTCGCCGTACACCGGCCGCCCCACCGGCACGCCGAGCTACAAGGAAGGCAAGATCGTCCGTACCGAGGCGTGGCTGGCTTCGCTCGGCAAAACCTGGAGCGACTTCGAGCACAGCTATTTCTATAGCGACTCGCACAACGACATCCCGCTGCTCGACAAGGTCACCGATCCGATCGCGACCAATCCCGACGACACATTGCGCGCCCATGCGCAGGCCAAAGGCTGGCGCATCCTCGAACTCTTTCAACCCTCGTGATCAAAAAACTTATCCGCAAGCTATTCGGCCAGGACTCGGCGCCCGCTGACGACACCCCGCCCGCCGAAGCCGAAACAGACGAAGCCGGCGAGGCACCGGCACGCAACGCGTCCGGCGCCAGCAAAGCGCGTCGCAAACCGGCACGCCCAGCCGCCAAAGCCGTGCGGGACCCCGACGTGCCGGTCATCATTCCGCACGACGTGCATGGCATCGATCAGTCGCTGATCTCGAGGAACGCGATTCGCGTCACCGAGGGCCTGCAGGAAGCGGGGCATCGCGCGTTTATTGTCGGCGGTGCGGTGCGCGATCTGCTGCTCGGCATCAAGCCGAAAGACTTCGACGTCGCGACCGACGCCACGCCCGAACAGGTGCAGAAGCTGTTCCGCCGCGCCCGCATCATCGGCCGCCGGTTTCAGATCGTGCACGTGCAGTTCGGCCAGGAAATCATCGAAACCTCGACGTTCCGCGCGCTGGTCGATCCACCCGCGGCCGACGCAGCGCCGCCGCGCCGCCTGAAGCGCGACGAGCTCGACCGCCGCACCCATGCGGTGGACGCCAGCGGCCGCGTGCTGCGCGACAACGTCTGGGGCGAGCAGCACGAAGACGCCACGCGCCGCGACTTCACGATCAACGCGATGTACTACGATCCGGCCACGCAAACCGTGCTGGACTACCACAACGGCATGGCCGACATGCGCGCGCGTCTGTTGCGCATGATCGGCGACCCGGCCACGCGCTATCGCGAGGATCCGGTGCGCATGCTGCGCGTGGTGCGTTTTGCCGCCAAGCTCGAGTTCGAGATCGAAGACCAGACCCGTGCACCGATCGCCAAAATGGCCGATCTGATCAACAACGTGCCCGCCGCGCGTCTGTTCGACGAGATGCTCAAGCTGATGCTGTCGGGCCACGCGCTCGCCTGTTTGAAACGTCTGCGCCAGGAAGGCCTGCATCACGGTCTGCTGCCGTTGCTCGACGTGGTGCTGGAGCAGCCAATCGGCGAGAAATTCATCACGCTTGCGCTGACCAACACGGACGCCCGCGTACGCGCCGGCAAGCCGGTTTCGCCGGGCTTCCTGTTCGCCACGCTGCTGTGGCACGACGTCCAGACGCGCTGGCAACAATTTGAAGCGAACGGCGAATATCCGGTGCCGGCGCTGCATCGCGCGATGGACGAAGTCCTCGACATGCAAACCGAGAAGCTCGCGATCCACAAGCGCTTTTCGTCGGATATGCGCGAGATCTGGGGCCTGCAGCTGCGCCTCGAGAAACGCTCGGGCAGAAGCGCGCTGAAGCTGCTGGAACACCAAAGATTTAGAGCGGGGTATGATTTCCTCCTGTTGCGCTGCGAATCGGGCGAACTCGATGAGTCGGTCGGTGCGTGGTGGACGGAGTTCATTGAAGGAGACGTCGCTGCGCGTGAGACTTTGCTCACGCAAGGCGGGAAGGACCGGAGCCCCAGAAAACGACGGCGGCGCAGCAGTGGCGCCAGAACCCGCAAAGCGGGCGAGGGAATGGAGGGCGGTTCGCCAGAACGCACAGCCAACGACGCGGGCCACGACGGCTCGCACGATGACTGACACAGCGTCGGCGGTTGCCGTCGAACGATAGTCGCAGGAAGTTATGCCATGACGGTTGCTTATCTCGGCCTCGGCGCGAATCTCGGGGACGCGCGCCAGACCCTGAAAGACGCGGTGGTGTGCCTGGCCCAACAGCACACCATCACCGTGCTCGCCAAGTCGAGCCTGTATCGCACCGCCCCGATCGACGCGGGCGGCGACGATTATTTCAACTGCGTCGTGAAGGTCGATACGACGCTCCCCGTGCGTCATCTGCTCGCGCTGTGCCACAAGATCGAGCATCAGTTCGGCCGCGAGCGGCCGTTTCGCAACGCCCCGCGCACCCTCGATCTGGACATACTGCTGTTCGGCGATCAATCGATCGACGAAACCGATCTGATCGTGCCGCATCCACGTTTGATCGAACGCGCCTTTGTACTCGTGCCGCTCGTCGAGATCGACGCAGCGCTGATCATCCCGCGGCACGGCCGCGCCGAGGCGCTGCTTGACGGCGTGAGCAATCAACGCATCGAAAGGGTAAAGGGGGCCTGCCAGTGTTCAATGCTTAATGCATTGACTGCGGACGAGTCTGATTTGGACAAGGGCCGTTGCGAATGAATTCGCCGCCGCTCACCGTCACCGCGCCGCAACTACGGCCGCCCTTCGGCTATCTCGCGATCGAAGGGCCGATCGGCGTCGGCAAGACCTCGCTCGCGCGGCGGCTCGCACAGCGCTGGTCGATGCAGGAGCTGTTCGAGCGGCCACAAGACAATCCCTTTCTCGAACGTTTTTATCGCGACACCGCGCGTTATGCGCTGCCCGCGCAATTGCACTTCGCCTTGCAGCGCGCGCAGCAGGCCCAGAACGTGGTGGCCGCGCATGGGGCGGGCACACCGCTTATCGCCGATTTCATGACGCAGAAGAACGACATCTTCGCGCGTCTGACCCTGCAGGAAGACGAGTGGCAGCTTTATCGCGCCCTCGCCGCGCGACTCGACGTGAGCGCGCCGGCACCGGATTTCGTGGTCTATCTGCAAGCCAGTCCTGAAGTGCTGTTCGCGCGCATCCAGAAACGGGCCGTGCCAATGGAACTGCAGATTTCCGATGCCTATCTGCACGCGCTCTGCGACGCCTACAACGAGTTTTTTTATCACTACGACCAGACGCCCGTGCTGACGGTCAACGCTGAACATCTGAATCCGCTCGACTCGGACGCGGACCTTGCGCTACTCGCCGAACGCATCGAAACCATGCGTGGCCGCAAGGAATTCTTTGTCAAAGGCACGTCGCTTTAAGCGGCGCGCGCCTCTCTTTTTTCCAACGGATTTCCCCATGACCTATTTGCAGGAAGCGAGCCGGAACGCTATCACCGTGCCGAAACTGCAGGCGATGCGCGATGCAGGCGAAAGGATCGCCATGCTCACCTGTTACGACGCGAGCTTCGCCGCGCTGCTGGATCGCGCGGGCGTCGACGTTCTGTTGATCGGCGACTCGCTCGGCAATGTGCTGCAAGGCCAGACGACCACGCTGCCGGTGTCGCTCGCCGACATCGCGTATCACACGGCGAGCGTTGCGCGGGCGCGGCCCTCGGCGCTGGTGGTAGCCGACCTGCCGTTCGGAACATACGGCACGCCGGAGGACGCCTTCAGGAGTTCGGTGGAACTCATGCGCGCCGGCGCGCAGATGGTGAAGCTCGAGGGTGGTGAGTGGCTCGCGGACACGGTGCGCTTTCTGGTCGAACGGTCGATTCCGGTGTGCGCGCACGTCGGCCTCACGCCGCAATCGGTACATGCGTTCGGCGGCTTCAAGGTGCAGGGCAAGACCGACGCCGCCGCAAGCCAGGTACTGCGCGACTCGCTCGCCGTGCAGAACGCGGGTGCCCAGCTAATCGTGCTAGAAGCGATCCCGACGCTGCTCGGTAGTGAAGTCACGAAGCAATTGCGGATTCCGACGATCGGCATTGGCGCGGGCCTGGACTGTTCGGGTCAGGTGCTGGTACTACACGACATGCTGGGAATTTTCCCCGGCAAGCGGCCGCGCTTTGTGAAAGATTTCATGCAGGGGCAGCCGAACATCCAGGCTGCCGTAGAGGCGTATGTGCGTGCCGTGAAGGATGGCTCGTTCCCGGGGCCTGAGCACACGTTCTGAACACGCAGTCTGATATCGGATCGCGCCGTGCGGGCGCGGTCAGGCGTGTTTGTCCTGTTTTGCCCTCTTTTGCGTCCTATTTGGGACCCGTCTGATATCGCCCGAAAAGCGGGGCATCTATCTTCGTCTACCTTGCTGACGCGGCTCTGCCGCTTGCCGAAGAGAGATGACCATGAGCCCCTTTTGCCTGATCGACGTAGCGGGAATCCGCAACCACGCCTCCGCACCGCATGACGTGCGGGAATCCACATGGCTCGCAAGCCTGTCAGGATGGATGACCCGCGTGCTGCACGTTCGCCACAGTTAAGCCGGCGGGTGGCTCGCGGCGCTCAAAGCCGGCAGCGCGGATGCCTTGGCTTTTAAGCCCTTCAACTGCCTAGCCCCTTATCCTTCTTAGCCCAGGACGTGCGCCTGAACCGCGCCTCGCAGCGCGTTGCACACGAGAAGCGCTTCGGCATTCTGCACATCGACTCGAGTCAGCACGCGTTCAGCCGCGTGAAGGTTGATATCCTCCAGCAGCACGCCCCGCATGATCCCGGGCAGTAGGCCCGACGTTAATGGCGGCGTCCACCACCGGCCCCCCAGCTTCACAAACACATTCGACCGGCCGCCTTCGGTCAATTCGCCGCGCTCGTTAAAGAACAGCGTGTCGAAAGCACCCTTTGCTTCCGCTTCGCGCCAAGCGCGATCATAGTCCGCGCGACGTGTGGTTTTGTGCTGCAGCAGCGGATCATTGGCATCCGTCGCGGGGAACGCGTGGTCCGGCCCGAGCAGCACGCCGACGGTCGAGCCGGCCAGCGGCGTCAGCACCATCGCCGTTATTTGCACCGCGCCGTTTTTGCTCAACGCGAGGCGGATACGGTGCGGCGTTTGCGCTGGCAACGCCGCACATTTCTCCGCGATTTGCGCGCGAATATCGTTTTCATCGTCGAATTTGAAGCCTAGCGTCGCAGCACTCGCCGAGAGTCGCGCAAGATGGCGCAACAGATGGCGCACGCCCTCTTCCCGCGCCGCATACATCGTCTCGAAGAGCTCGAAACCCGGCTCCGCGCCGGTCAGAAAGCTGGCCTTCAATTGGCACTCCGCATATTCGTCGGCGGCGACGCTGTCGAGCACGATACCGGCGCCAACGCCCATCTTGCCTTGCAGTTCACCCGGCTGCCCGGTCGGGGTTAAGATCAATGTGCGAATCGCGACGGACAGGCAGAAGTCGCCGCAGGCGGTGTCGCTTATGGCCGTTGAAGGTGCATCGAGCCAGCCGATCGCGCCAGTGTAAAGACCGCGCGGCGTGCTTTCGAGCTCGTCGATCAATTGCATCGTGCGATGCTTCGGCGCACCGGTGATCGAGCCGCATGGAAACAGCGCGCGCATGATCTCGGCGAAAGACGTGCCGGCGTGCAACGTCGAATGCACCGTCGACGTCATCTGCCAGACCGACGCATACGGCTCGACCGAAAACAGCGCCGGCACATTGACCGAGCCCGTCTGCGCCACGCGTGACAGATCGTTGCGCAACAGATCGACAATCATCACGTTCTCGGCGCGATTCTTCGGGTCGTTTGCAAGGAACTCGGCGGCACGACGATCGGCTACGGGGTCGGCTGATCGCGGCGCCGTGCCTTTCATTGGCCGGGCGCGCAACATGGCGCCTTCCTTCTCGATGAACAATTCCGGCGAGCACGATAGCACCCACTTGTCGCCCGGCAACGCGATCAGCGCGCCGTACGGCACCGGCTGACGAGCCCGCAGCCGCCGATAAAGCGCGGTCGGCGAGCCGAATACGTCGAAACCAAGCCGATACGTGTAGTTGACCTGGTAAGAATCGCCTGCGCGCAGGGCGGCATGGATCGCGTCGATCGCTTCGTTGAATTGCTGTGGATCGACGCTCGCGCGCACGTTCGCCGTGCCCGCCACAGACGCCTCGGCCGCGCCGCCGTCGCGTTCCGCGAGCCACGCATCTACGTCGTCACGCGACAGTTTCTCGCAATGTTCAAACAATAAAAAACGCAGCGTGGCATCGCCACGCTGCGTTTCTTTCACTGCCCGGTGAGTTTGGCTGCCGTCGAGAAGGTGCCGGCCAAACTCGTAGTCGGCGAGCACGACGGCATGCAAACCACGCCGGGTGTCCGCGGCCACGGTCTTACACACGGCTTCGAGTTGCGCGGCGTCCGCGCAACTCCGTTCATGCACAAAACCCGTGTACAGACGACTCGAACGGCGCGCCGCCGTCGCGCCGCAATCGTCGAGCAACGCGAAAACTGCGTCGCGCTCATCTGCCGTCATGCTTACCGCCAAATCAAACCGCTATTAATCGAAGAAGCTCTTCACCCGATCGAACCAGCTCTTGCTCTGCGGGCTATGTCGCGCGCCGCCTTCCACGAGCGCCTTTTCGAATTGCTGAAGCAATTCGCGCTGCGGCTCGGTGAGCTTGACCGGCGTTTCGACTTGCACGTGCACGTACAGATCGCCGGCAATGCTCGAACGCAGCCCCTTGATACCCTTGCCACGCAGACGGAAGGTCTTGCCCGACTGCGTGCCTTCCGGCACCGTGAAGCTCGCGCGGCCCGCCAGGGTCGGCACTTCGATTTCGCCGCCGAGCGCCGCCGTGGTGAACGGAATCGGCATCTGGCAGTGCAGGTCGTCGCCGTCGCGTTCGAACACCGAGTGTTGCTTGATGTGAATCTCGACGTACAGATCGCCCGACGGACCGCCGTTGATACCCGGCTCACCGTTGCCGGCCGAGCGGATGCGCATGCCGTCGTCGATACCTGCCGGGATCTTCACTTCCAGCGTCTTGGTTTCCTTCACCTTGCCCGCGCCGTGGCAGTGGCCGCACGGGTCAGGGATATGGGTGCCCGAGCCGTGGCACTTCGGGCAGGTCTGCTGGATGCTGAAAAAGCCTTGCGACATCCGCACCGAACCCGAACCGCTACAGGTCGGGCAGGTTTCCGGCTTGGTGCCGGGCTTGGCGCCCGAACCGTGACAGATTTCGCACGACACCCAGCTCGGCACGCGAATTTGCGTGTCGTAGCCGTGCGCGGCCTGTTCCAGCGTGATTTCCATGCTGTAGCGCAAATCGGCGCCGCGATACACCTGCGGGCCCGCACGGCCGCCGCCGCCGCGGGCGGCACCGCCGGCCGCCTGACCGAAGATGTCGCCGAAGATATCGCCGAACGCATCGGCAAAACCGCCGAAGCCTTGCGCACCGGCTCCGCCCATGTTCGGATCGACGCCCGCGTGGCCGTACTGATCGTACGCGGCACGCTTTTGCGAGTCCGACAGCATTTCATAGGCTTCCTTCACCTCTTTGAAATGCTCTTCCGCATCCTTGTTGCCGGGATTGCGGTCGGGGTGGTGCTTCATCGCAAGCTTGCGATAAGCCTTCTTGATTTCGTCGTCGCTCGCGTTCTTTGCGACGCCCAGAACCTCGTAGTAATCCCGTTTCGCCATATCGGTTCAACGCCACTCGCGCAATGCGACGCGGTGGCTCCTCTTGAATGCTGGAGTCTTGCGACTCGTCCGGCCGCTGTTTCCCGCCGCTTTCACGCGACTCAAAACAACGCCCTCCATAAAACAAATGTGCCCGGAGAGCCCAAAAAGGCTCACCAGGCGCGATAACCGCTTTGCAGGTTCATGCACCCGGACGGGAGCAAACCGTTTTGCAGCCAGGCCGCACACATCGCTGTGTGCGGCTTTACGGTCAAATTGCGACCTGGCTTTAGTCTTTCTTCACTTCCTTGAACTCGGCGTCGACCACGTCGTCCTGCTGCTGGCTCGCGCCACCAGTCGAAGCACCCGCGTCTGCCGCGCCCGCAGCCGCTGCTTCCGCACCTTGCGCAGCCTGCATGTCGGCGTACATCTTCTCGCCCATCTTCTGCGAGGCCGTGGCCACCACTTCGATCTTGGCTTCGATGGCAGCCTTGTCGCTCGAACCGCTCTTCAGCGTTTCTTCGAGGTCCTTCAGCGCGGTTTCGATCGCTTCCTTCTCGCCCGCTTCCAGCTTGTCGCCGTATTCGGTGAGCGCCTTCTTCGTGCTGTGGACCAGCGCGTCGCCCTGGTTGCGGGCATCGGCCAACTCACGCAGCTTGTGATCTTCTTCCGCGTTCGCTTCGGCGTCCTTCACCATCTTCTCGATTTCGGCTTCGGACAGACCCGAGTTCGCCTTGATCGTGATGCGGTTTTCCTTGCCGGTCGCCTTGTCTTTCGCGCCGACGTGCAGAATGCCGTTCGCGTCGATGTCGAAGCTCACTTCGATCTGCGGCGTGCCGCGCGGTGCCGGCGGAATGCCTTCGAGGTTGAACTCGCCCAGCAGCTTGTTGCCCGCTGCCATTTCGCGTTCGCCCTGGAACACCTTGATCGTCACGGCGCCCTGATTGTCGTCAGCCGTCGAGTAGACCTGTGCGTGCTTGGTCGGGATCGTGGTGTTCTTGTTGATCATCTTCGTCATCACGCCGCCGAGCGTTTCGATGCCGAGCGACAACGGGGTCACGTCGAGCAGCAGAACGTCCGTGCGGTCACCCGACAGAACCTGGCCTTGAATCGCGGCGCCAACGGCCACGGCTTCGTCCGGGTTCACGTCACGGCGCGGATCCTTGCCGAAGAACTCCTTAACCTTTTCCTGCACCTTCGGCATACGGGTCATACCGCCGACCAGAATCACGTCGTCGATTTCGCCGACCTTCACGCCCGCGTCCTTGATCGCCGTGCGGCACGGTTCGATGGTGCGCTCGATCAGTTCTTCAACCAGCGCTTCCAGCTTCGCACGCGTGATTTTCAGGTTCAAGTGCTTCGGACCCGACGCGTCGGCCGTGATGTACGGCAAGTTGATTTCGGTTTGCTGGCTCGACGACAGCTCGATCTTCGCCTTTTCAGCCGATTCCTTCAGGCGTTGCAGCGCGAGCACGTCTTTCGACAGGTCGACGCCTTGTTCCTTCTTGAACTCGCCGATGATGTAATCGATGATGCGTTGGTCGAAGTCTTCACCGCCAAGGAACGTATCGCCGTTCGTGGACAGCACTTCGAACTGCATTTCACCGTCGACGTCAGCGATTTCGATGATCGACACGTCGAACGTACCGCCGCCCAGGTCATACACCGCAATCTTGCGGTCGCCCTTTTCGGCCTTGTCCAGACCGAATGCCAGAGCAGCTGCGGTCGGTTCGTTGATGATCCGCTTCACTTCCAGACCGGCGATGCGGCCTGCGTCTTTGGTCGCCTGGCGCTGGCTGTCGTTGAAGTACGCGGGAACCGTAATCACCGCTTCGGTGACCGGCTCGCCGAGGTAGTCTTCAGCGGTCTTCTTCATCTTGCGCAGCACTTCCGCCGAGATTTGCGGCGGGGCCAGCTTGTCGTCGCGCACCTGAACCCATGCGTCGCCGTTGTCGGCCTTCATGATCTTGTACGGCATCAGACCGATGTCTTTCTGCACTTCTTTTTCTTCGAAGCGGCGGCCGATCAGGCGCTTGACAGCGTACAGCGTGTTCTTCGGGTTCGTGACCGACTGACGCTTAGCCGGCGCGCCGACGAGAATTTCGCCGTCTTCCATGTAAGCGATGATCGACGGCGTGGTGCGCGCACCTTCCGAGTTCTCGATCACTTTGACCGAATTGCCTTCCATGATCGCCACGCACGAGTTGGTCGTGCCGAGGTCGATACCGATGATTTTGCCCATTTTTACTAATCTCCTGACTTTGATCGCTGCGGGAATCGCCGTTTTTGCCCATCTGGCGGTACGGCGATCCGCTCTCAATTCCTACCTGCACTCAACATAAGTGCGTCCGCATCGTTTTCAAGACCTCTTTTACGATGCGGTCTTTAATTTTTTTCAATCAGCCGAACTTTTGCCGCTTTTTTTACCATTTGCCGCGCTGCCGACCGCGTTGACCGCGTTGACCGCCCGGATCTTTTCCCGCGCGGCCGCGGCCGCGACCGCCGCCTCGAACTGTCCAAGGCCCTGCCAGCCGGTTGCCCGGCCGAGGCGCTTGCCTCGGTAAAATAAGAACCGGGTGGGCACGCCGTGAGGCATGAAACGCCGGCCGGGTTCGCGATGCTCGTTGACGTTGCTGTGAAACCATCTGAAACCGAGCGCACGAATCGCGTCCGGCTGCGCCGACGTTGCCTTCTTGACGATCTCGCAGTTGAAGCAGTCCAGCCCCCGGAAAAACACCACGGCCAACCATCACCGGCCTGCGCCAGCCCGGCGTCGAATGACTCGGCGCCGAACTCCCGCATGCAGAAGACGGCGAACGCAGTAGCGTCGACAGGAATGCTGGCCATGACAGTGCCTGTCAGGCGGAACGGCTGATAATCGGCCTGCGACGCGGCCTTTGATGCTTACTTCGGCGCCGCGACGGTCACGAGGGCCGGGCGCAGCACGCGGTCGGCGATCACAAAACCCTTTTGCAGCACAGCAACGACGGTGTTCGGTTCCTGATCGGCCGGCACCATCGAAATAGCCTGGTGACGGTGCGGGTCGAACTTCTCGCCAACCGGGTTCAGGGCGACGACGCGGCCCTTCTCCAGCGCGCCGGAGAGCTGGCGCAGCGTAAGTTCGACGCCCTCACGGACCTTTTGCAGGTCGTCGGACGAGTGGGCAACCGCGGCTTCGAGGCTGTCGACCACCGGCAGCAAATGCTCCGCGAAGCTTTCGATCGCGAACTTGTGGGCCTTGGCGACATCTTCCTGGGCGCGGCGGCGCACGTTCTCAGTCTCAGCCTTCGCTCGCAGGAAGCTTTCCTGCAGCTCGACGATCTTCGCTTCCGCTTCGGCCAATGCGGCTTGCGCGCCGGTTGCTGGCGCTTCAGGAGCAGCGTTTGCAGCCGCGTCCTGCTGGGGTGCTGCGGCCTCGGCGGCCTGGCGCGCGGTTTCGTCGGCGGGCGTGGGATTCTGGCTCGTCGGGTTCTCTTGCGTGTTTTCCATGTCGCTGAAAGTCGTTAAAAAGTTAAAGCTAACGGTGGCGGCAACGCGTCAAAGTCAGCGCAATTTGTGCGTTGCATAATTGCGACAGACAACTTGGTGCACCACTTGGCGCACTAACGCGCATCGAAACGGCAGATGGGGCCGGAAAGACCCATTTCAAGCGCCTCTCCCGGAACTTTTCGCACCGTGGACGTGCGGCGGAAATGCCCGGTTACAACCATTATTGCGTCGCAATCAGATTGAGATTGAGTGCGCCCGACAAGTGGCCTATGCTCCAATAAAGCGTCGGAAAAGACACGTTAACCCTAATCTAACGTAAGCCTTACCGGCATTTTTTAATTCCACCTGATTCGCCTGTTTCCGTCCTGAATCTTCCCAAGGGGAGTACCGTGAAACTGACCTTTGCAATATCGGTGGTCGCATTGGTACTGATCGCGGGCACCACGACCATCTGCATGTCCGGGGCCGTCAACGATCACACCACCGAGTACGGCGGCGTGCATGCGACGATGGAACAGTTGTTCAATCCCCACCTGAAAGTTTGTCGATAGTGCGCCGGTCGCGCTTGGTCGGCCTGCCGTGCAACGCCGCGGCCGGTTCGCGGTACGTCTTGCGCCGCTCCTGCTCGACCTGCCGCTTCACCTTGCTCTCTTCGGTTTCCGCATAAAGCGTCTGGGCGACGCTGGCCGGGCCACGTACGTCGCACACGCCCAGCACTTCCACCTGCCACACAATCCGCTCGATCTCGACCTCGACCAGGTCGCCGACGCGTACATCCTTGGCCGGCTTGATGCTGGCGCCGCCGATCCGCACATGCCCTTTGTCGACGGCATCTGTCGCGAGCGAGCGGGTCTTGAAGAAGCGCGCCGCCCAAAGCCATTTGTCGATGCGCAGCTTCGCGCCCGGTTCAGTTGAAATCCTGTAATTCATAAGCCTGCTTAAGCCCCGGTCGTGTGCGGCACCGGCACCGCTTGCACGGGCCAGCCCTGCAGATTCTGCGCGACGATTTCACCTAGCGCGGCGATCCACGGCTGCGAGGCGTTCACACAGGGAATCCGATGAAACTCCTTGCCGCCCGCTTGCAGGAACTCGCCGCGCACCTCCATGCCGATTTCTTCAATCGTTTCAAGGCAATCGGCGATGAAGCCCGGACAGAAAACGTCGGCGCGCCGCACGCCCGCTGAGCCCAATTCCTTCAGCGTGGGGGCGGTGTACGGCTGCAGCCATTCGGCCTTGCCGAAGCGAGACTGAAACGTGATGCGGCATTCCACCTGCGTCAATCCGAGCGCCTGCGTCAACAATGCACCGGTCTGCTGGCATTGCTCGTGGTATGGATCGCCGAGATCCATCGTGCGCTTGGGCACGCCGTGAAAACTCAGCACCAGCTTGTCGCCCGCCGCGAAATCCGGCCGGCCATGCTGATGCCAATAGTGATGCACCTGAGCAGCGAGCGCGGCGATATACGCCGGATGATCGGCGTACTGGCGCACCGTGCGGACTTCCGGCTGATTGCGCATGCGTTTGAGGGCCGAAAAGGCGTCGTCGAAGGCCGTGGCCGTGGTTGACGACGAGTACTGCGGATACATTGGCATCAGCAGCACGCGCTCGGCGCCCGCCAGCTTCAGCTGGTTCAGCATGGCCGGAATGCCGGGCGTGCCGTAGCGCATGGCGTAGTCGACCAGCACCGTGTAGTCGTTCAATTGCAGCAGATGGCGCAAACCCTCTACCTGCTTCTCCGTGAAGACACGCAGCGGCGAGCCTTCCGGCATCCACACGGCCGCGTACTTCTTCGCTGACGCACGGCTGCGGGACGGCAAAATCAACACCCGCAGGATCACCTGCCAGAGCAGCGCCGGAATTTCGACCACCCGAGGATCGGACAGGAACTGCGCAAGATAGCGACGGACCGCACGCGGCGTCGGCGCGTCGGGCGTGCCGAGATTGATCAGCAGCACGGCGACACGGTGTGACGTGGCGTTCTGTGAAGGCCGCTCGAGGTCGAAGCGCATAGGCAACAGAGATAACCGCTTTAGGCGGCACGTCGGTTCAGGTGGAATTCATTATAGCGGCGCGGTCCATTGCGAGGTCCGCCATGGACCCCTGGCCATTCGGCCAATTGGCAAGCCGCGCGCCGTCGCGCATCATTTGCAGCATGAGGTGCTACAGTCGGCAGTGGCCGGTAGTTACTGCCGGTTACTGCTGACTAAGCGTGAGGGAAAGCAGCCGCGCGGTGATGTCGACAATCGGAATCACGCGGTTGTAGGCCATGCGGGTTGGCCCGATCACGCCGAGCGTGCCGACAATCTTGCCGTTCACCTCGTAAGGCGCGGTCACCACGCTCATTTCCTCGATCGGCACGAGATTCGACTCGCCGCCGATGAAAATCTGCACGCCCGCGGCGTGACTCGACACGTCGAGCAACTGAAGGAGACTGGTCTTTTGGTCGAACACATCGAACAGCTTGCGCAAGCGCGCCATGTCCGACGACAGGTCGGCGACTTCGAGCAGGTTGCGCTCGCCGGAAATCAGCACGTGTTCACCGGTGTCGGTTTCATCCGTGCTGGCCGTGACCGCGGCATGCATCAGCGTGGTCATATCGCCGCGCAATTCGTCGATTTCTTCGCGCAGACGGCGGCGCACGTCGTCGAACGAGAGGCCCGCGAAGTGCGCATTGATGTAATTGGAGGCCTCCACCAGTTGCGACGGCGAAAAGTCCCGCTGGGTCGCCATGATGCGGTTCTGCACGTCGCCCTCAGGCGTCACGATGATCAGCAGAATGCGCTTGTCCGACAGGCGCATGAATTCGATCTGCTTGAACACGTGGCTGCGGCGCGGCGTAAGCACCACACCGGCGAACTGCGAGAGGTTGGACAGCACGCTGGCCGCCGCGGCGACGATTTTCTGCGGTTCACCCGCCTGCAGCGTAGTTTTGACGGTGCGCATCACCGCTTCTTCGTCCGCGGCGGATTCCACCGTCAGCATGGTATCGACGAACAGCCGGTAGCCACGCGGCGTCGGAATGCGACCCGCCGAAGTATGCGGACTGATCACGAGCCCCAGGTCCTCGAGATCGGACATCACGTTGCGGATCGTCGCCGGACTCAGTTCGAGGCCGGAATAGCGCGACAACGTGCGCGAGCCGACCGGCTGACCTTCGGCGATGTAGCGCTCGATCAGCGTTTTGAGGAGGGTTTGTGCGCGGGGATCTAGCATGACGGAAAATTTTAGCTTAATGACGCGTCTACAGCGAGCGCTAACGGCGGCAACCCCTGACTATCGCGCCACCGATTGGCGGGGCGGCGCATGTCATCAAGATTTCACCATTCTAACGATAATCGCCCAATGCGCTGGCAGCCCGCTTGCGCAGGCCTGCTACCGGGTCTGTCTGCGGTTTTTTTCAGGCCCTACCTATGGTGTAATGCCGGCATGCAAGTGACCAGCCAGTTCAAGACCGTCGCGCTCGTCGGGCGCAACAATACGCCGGGTATCGGCGAGCCACTGACCGAACTCGCCTCGTGCATCGCGAGGCGCGGCTTCGAGGTCGTGTTCGAAGCCGACACCGCCGCCGAAATCGGCATCACCGAGTATCCGGCGCTGCGTCCCGCCGAGATCGGCGCGCGTGCCGACGTAGCCGTGGTGCTGGGCGGCGACGGCACGATGCTGGGCATCGGCCGCCAGCTTGCGCCCTACCGCACGCCGTTGATCGGCATCAACCACGGGCGGCTCGGTTTCATTACCGACATCCCGATCTCCGACATGCGCGAGATCGTGCCGCAAATGCTCTCCGGAAACTTCGAGCGCGAAGAGCGCATGCTGCTTGAAGCGCGGATCATGCGCGGTGGCAATCCGATCTATCACGCGCTTGCCTTCAACGACGTGGTGGTCAACCGTAGCGGCTTCTCGGGGATGGCGGAGCTGCATGTCTCGGTGGACGGCCGCTTCATGTACAACCAGCGCTCGGACGGCCTGATCGTCGCCACGCCCACGGGCTCGACCGCCTACGCGCTGTCCTCGCAGGGGCCGATCCTGCACCCGCAGTTACAAGGCATCGTGCTGGTGCCGATCGCGCCGCATGCGCTGTCGAACCGGCCCATCGTGCTGCCGGACGACTCGAAGGTGAGCATCCAGATCGTCTCGGGCCGCGAAGTGAACGTCAATTTCGACATGCAGTCGTTCACCTCGCTGGAACTGAGCGACACGATCGAAGTCCGCCGCTCGCGCCATACGGTGCCGATGCTGCACCCGGTCGGCTACAGTCACTACACCACGCTGCGCAAGAAGCTGCACTGGAACGAATACCCGTCGCACGAAGAAGATACCAAGCCCTGAGCGGCCGGAACGCCGGAACACTGGAACGCCGGAAGGCCGCTCCCCCCGAACGCGAACGCCGCCACTGCCGAACCCTGAATATCAAGCTCATCAGACGACCTCCATGCTTCGCCACCTCTCGATACGCGACTTCGTCATCGTCGCCGCGCTCGATCTCGAATTCGACAGCGGCTTTACCGTTTTTTCAGGCGAAACCGGCGCCGGCAAGTCGATCCTGATCGACGCGCTGGCCCTCGCGCTCGGCGCCCGCGCCGATGCAAGCGTGGTGCGCACCGGCGAGAGCCGCGCCGACATCACTGCGGAGTTCGAGACGCATGCGCAAGTCGAGCAATGGCTCGACGAGCAGGCGCTCGGCACGCCCGCCGACGACGGCCATCATGGCGGCACCGTGATGCTGCGTCGCGTGGTGGATGCGAACGGCCGCTCGCGGGCATTCATCAACGGCACGGCGGCGACGCTCGCGCAGTTGCGCGAAGTCGGCGAGATGTTAGTGGACATTCACGGGCAGCATGCGCACCAGTTGCTGATGCGCCCGGAGGCGCAACGCGAGCTGTTCGACACCCATGCCGGCCTCACGGAAGCCGCAGCAACCGTCACGCGTGCATGGCGGTCGTGGCGCGAAAAGGTTCAGGCCGTCGAGCATGCCCAAACGCGCGACCGCGAACTGCAGCTGGAGCGCGAGCGGCTCGCCTGGCAGCTCGCCGAACTGGACAAACTTTCGCCGCAAGCGGGCGAATGGGAAGAGGTCAACACCGAGCACCGGCGCCTGTCGCATTCAGCCAATCTGATCGACGGCGTTCAAGGTGTGCTCGGCGCGCTGTCCGAATCAGACGAGGCGATGATCACGCATCTCGCCTCGATCGTCTCGAAGGTGCGCGACCTGGCTGAGATCGACCCGGCGCTGAACGACGTGCTGGCGGCGCTGGAGCCGGCCGAGATCCAGTTGCAGGAAGCGGCCTATTCGCTCAGCCACTACGCGCAGAAGCTCGAACTGGATCCCGACCGGCTCGCCCAGGTCGAAAAGCGTCTCGACGCGCTGCACTCGGCCGCACGCAAGTTCCGCTTGCAGCCGGAGACACTGCCGGTAGAACACGAAGCGCGTCGCGCGCAACTTGCTGCCCTCGACGCCGCAGCCGATCTCGACAGCCTGCACGCCGCGGAAGCCAAAGCCAAAGAAGCCTTCCTGACCGAAGCGAAAAAACTGTCGAAGGCGCGCGCCAAGGCCGGCAAGGCCTTGGGCGCCGCAGTGACCACCGGCATGCAGGAACTGTCAATGAAAGGCGGCAGCTTCGAAGTGGCGCTGGTGCAGTTGCCGGAAGGCGGCGCACACGGGCTCGAGCAGATCGAATTCCGCGTCGCCGGCCATGCCGGCGTGCCGCTGCGGCCGCTCGCGAAGGTTGCTTCAGGTGGCGAACTGGCGCGGATCAGTCTTGCATTGGCTGTCATTGCGAGCGCCGCGAGCCCGACACCGACCCTGATCTTCGACGAAGTGGATACGGGGATCGGCGGCGGCGTCGCTGAAGTGGTTGGACGGCTGCTGCATCAACTGGGGCAAGCACGTCAGGTGCTGTGCGTCACGCACTTGCCGCAGGTCGCCGCGCGCGGCGACCATCATTTCCAGGTGGCGAAGTCGGGCAACGGCAAAGGCGGCACGGTCAGCAGCGTGACCTCGCTCGACCGCGCGAGCCGTGTCGAAGAAGTCGCGCGGATGCTCGGCGGGCTCGAGATCACCGCCACCACCCGCAAGCACGCGAAGGAAATGCTGGCGGCCTAGGAACTCGGGCTGGGAATCATCTCGGCTCTCTGCGAATGCAACGCAAGATCGGCGGCCAGCGCGACTTGCGCAACGTCTCCCGCCTCTGACACCTGACACCTGGCGCCTTCAGCCGCAGCCAAACACCCGCTCCCAAAGCCCCAACACCGCCTCACACTCAGTCACCACCAGCGCCGGATCGACCCGCGCCTTTTCCATCCCATCCAGCCGCAGCTGGTGCTGCAACTTCCGGTAAACCCGATAAGCCGCACCGACCGTCTCCGCTTCCTCCTCACTCATCAAGCCAAACCGTGACACCTCACGCAGCAATGCGATGTTGCCGGTATTGCGGATCAGTTCAGGATCGCTCGCCGCATGCAGGAGCACCCAGTACTGCACGGTGAATTCGATATCGACCATGCCGCCGCGGTCGTGCTTCAGGTCGAACAGCGCCGTATGGTTCGGATGCCCCGCCTCGACGCGCTCGCGCATCTCGACGATTTCCTTCGCGAGCGGCGCGGCTTCGCGCGGCGTGGTCAGCACCTGTTCGCGGATCTGCTCGAATTTCGCGCCAATTTCGGCATCGCCCGCGCAATAGCGCGCGCGGCTCAAGGCCTGATGCTCCCACACCCACGCCGTATTGGCGGCATCGCCTTCGCGCAGTTGATAACGGCGGAACGCGTCCAGATCGGTGACGAGCAGGCCCGACTCGCCGTTCGGCCGCAGCCGCAGATCGACATCGAACAAGGTACCCGCGCCGGTCGCCGTCGTCAGCCAGGTGATGAGGCGGCGGGTGTAGGTGGCGTAGACGTCGGCGGCGGCATCGTCCGGATCGTCGTAGAGGAAAATGACGTCGAGGTCGGACGCGTAACCGAGCTCCTTGCCGCCCAGCTTGCCGTACGCGATCACCGCAAACTTCGGCACCTCGCGGTGGCGTTTGGCCAATTGGTTCCAGACGGCTTCGAGCGTGACGTCGAGCACGGCGTCGGCGAGTTCGGACAGACGGTCGCTCACATGCTCGACACTCAGCCTGCCGGCGAGATCGATCAGCAGGATACGGAACACCTCGGCCTGGTGCGCGTGGCGCAGCAGATCCATCTGTTGCTCGACGCCGTCCGCTGCGGCCAGACGCAAACGCAGGGTGCGCTTGAATTCCGGCCAGTCGAACGGACTGTCCATCGCCTCGTCATCGAGGAGCTCGTCGAGCAATTGCGGGTGGCGAATCAGATAGCCGGCGGCCCAGCGCGAACCGCCCAGCACCGACAGCACCCGATGCAGCGCCTGCGGGTATTCCGTCAGCAGCGCAAGGTACGCGCCGCGCCGGCTCACGGCTTCGAGCAGGTCGAAGAAACGCGCGACCGTATCGCCGCGCCGTTCGGGCGGCTCCAACGTACGCGCGGCTTCCAGCGCCCGCTGCGCGACGATGTCGAAGCGTTGCCGGCTACGCTCGGCGAGCCCCGCGTAACGCGACGACTGCCATATCCCGCGCAAGCGCGCCAGCAGCTCGCCCGGCTCGGGCACGCCCAGTTCGATCAGGCGCGCGCCAAGCGCTTCGTCAGCGCTGTCGTCGGCCAGCGCGCTGCTCCAGACCCACGCCGCCGCGCCGTCTTCCGGTGCGCCGCAGCCGTCGCGGCCACTCACCTTGTCGGCGAAAATCTGGTCGAACTGCTGTTCGACGAACTCGCGGTGCGCGTCGAGCTTGAGCATCAGCGCGGCATAGTCGTCGCAACCCATGGCGCGCGCGAGCGCCGCACGCTCCTCGGGATCGACCGGCATCGCGTGGGTTTGCGCGTCGTTGCGGTATTGCAGGCGGTGTTCGAGTTCGCGCAGGAAGCGGTAAGCCTGTGAAAGCTTCACGCAGACCGAGGTATCGAGCAGCCCGTGCGTGGCCGCATGCCGCAACACGGCGAGCGTCGGACGCACCCGGAAACCGGCATCCTGGCCGCCCCGGATCAGCTGAAATACCTGCGCGCTGAATTCGATTTCGCGAATGCCGCCGCGGCCCAGCTTGATGTCGTCAGCCTTGTCGGGCCGCATCGAGGCGCGCCGCTGCGCTTCCTGGCGAATCTGCAAATGCAGCGCACGAATCGCGCTGATCACGCCGAAGTCGAGATAACGTCGATAGACGAACGGCGTGACGATCGCGTCGAGCTGCTTCTGCAGCCGCTCTGCCGCCTCGCTCGCGCCTTCGGACACGAGCCGCCCCTTGATCCACGCATAGCGCTCCCACTCGCGGCCCTGCACGTAGAAATACTCTTCGAGCATGCCGAGACTGCACACGAGCGGCCCCGAATCGCCGTTCGGCCGCAAACGCATATCGACCCGGAATACGTAACCATCGGCGGTCACCTCGGCCAGCGCGCCGATCAGGCGCTTTCCCAGACGCGTAAAAAAGTCTTGCGTCGCGATTGGCGAACGCTGACCGCCCGCAGTCTCGCCGTCTTCTTCATAGACGAAGATCAGGTCGATATCCGACGACACGTTCAACTCGCGCCCGCCCAGCTTGCCCATCCCGACCACGCCGAGCGCGAGCCGCTCGCCCAGCGGTCCCCGTGGTTCGCCGTAAAGCGTTTCGAGTTCGGCGGACACGACCGCCAAGGCACGCTGGATCGACGTCTCCGCCAGATCGGTCATCGCGCCGGTGACCTCGGCGACATCCGCCTCGCCTGCCAGATCGCGCTCCATCACGGCGCAAAATACCTCCGTGCGCAACTGGCGCAAGGCCCGTTTGAGTGCATCCTCACTCAACGGGCCGCCTCGCGCGCCGGCTGCCTCGGCGCACAGCGCGTCGAAGCGCGCGTCGATCCGTTCGCGTGTGAGGGGCGCGGACGCGAGCGCCGCCACCTGCGCCACGATTTGCGGACGGGCCGCTGCGGCACGCGCCGCGTAGTGTGAATAGCTGGAACTCAGGAGAGTGGCATCAGTCATCAAGGGTCTGGCTCGCTCGTTGCTTGATCAGCGTGGTTCAGTTTGCTGCAACACACGGTTCCAGGCGGGCCCAAGCGCGGCCCGGCGGCCTCGCGCAAGTCGCGAGACGGCATGCAGAAAGGGTTTGCCGGAGGCCCGCCGACGCTTTCTCGTGTGTTACATTTCGTCGTTAATTCGCAAAACTACCATACGCCCACCCGCTGCAGCATGTCCGAGCGAAACGAATCCGCCGACCCGCACGAAACCAGGCAGGTCCGGCCCGCGAGCGGAAGCGCCCATGTGGTGCTGCATCGGACGTCCCATGTGGTGATGGCGCTCGCACTCGCCTTCTATTTCATTGCAGCGGGTCTTTTTCTCGGTTTGCGTTACGTCCTGTTGCCGCATATCGACTCGTTCCGGCCGCGCATTGAAGCCGCCGTCTCCGAGAATCTGCACACCCAGTTCACCATCGGCAAGCTGGCGCCGCATTGGAGCGGCTTTCAGCCGGGCCTCGACGTCACCGATATCGTCATTCGCGACCCTGAAGGCAAAGCGGCGCTGACCATTCCGCACGCCACCGCCGCGCTCTCGTGGAAGTCGCTCTGGCAGTTCCATCCCGCGCTTTCCAGCCTGATCGTCGATCAACCCGACGTGCTAGTGTCGCGCAGCAGCGACGGCGTGATCTCGGTGGCGGGCGTGCCGGTGCCGACCCGGCACAGCGGCAACGACACCCTGTCCACGTGGCTGCTGCGCCAGCAGGCGATCGTGGTGCGCGGCGGCGTGCTGCGCTGGCGCGATGCCCAGCATGACGCGCCGGAGCTCGCCCTGCACGACATCCGGATCGCGATTCTCAACGAGGGCTACGATCACCGGCTCGCATTGCAAGCGCCCGCCGACGGCCATGTCCTGCACGGGCCGATCGACTTCCGCACGCATTTCAAACACGCCCGGCTCTCCGCGATCGGCAAGCCGGTCAACTGGGCCGGAGGGGTCTATATATCGACCGGTCCGGTCGATCTGCCGACCCTTGCGCGCTACATCAATTTTCCGATCGAGATGTTCGCCGGCCGCATCGACAATGCGATCTGGGCCGACTTCGCCGATGGCCATATGAAGTCGGCGAGCGGGAAACTGGCCGGCACGGATGTCGCGATGCGGGTCCGCCCGACCCAGCCCAAGCTGGTCGTGCCGATCGCCAATTTCTCGTGGCGTCTCGAGGCCGACCAGGGCGACTACACACTGCAACTGATCGACTTGCACGCCGAACTCGGCCAGCCGCCGCTCGACGACGGTACGCCGCTCACCCGCACTCTCGCGCTCTCCACGCTGGACGGCCGCTACCGGACCGCCTCGCTGCAGCACGGGCAACTCGTCAGCGTCAGCGGCGACCGCGTCGACCTGGGCATCCTCGCGGAATTCAGCCGGGCGCTGCCGTTGCCGGGCCCCTTGCTGAACAGTCTGGTGCGCTTCAATCCGCGCGGCATGGTGTCGAACTATGTGATCGAAGTCGAACGCGGCAAACCCGAATCCGGCGAAGCGGGCAGCGACCACCGGCCAAGCGGCGCCGAGCCGATCGAGCGCTATCGTTTCAAGGGCGACCTGCAAGGCATCAGCTTCGCCGCGCAGGAACCGCCGCCGGGGCTCACCCCGCTGAATCACCCGCGCGCGGGCATTCCCGGTATCGAAAACCTGTGGGGCAGGGTCGACGCCGACGAAAACCACGGCACCGCGACGCTCGACACCTCCAACGTCGCGATTACGCTGCCGGGCGTGTTCGACGACCCGCGCCTGACACTCGACCGTCTGCACGGCCGGGCAGACTGGACCATCACACCCAAGGCGCCGGGCGAAAATCACCGTGCCTTTACCGTCAAGCTGGCCGACTTCGGCATCTCGAACGCGGACGCTGACGCCACCGCCACCGCCGATTACAGCAACCCAGGCCATGGGCGCGGCACGCTCGACCTGAAGGCCGACTTCCAGCGCGCGCAGGTTACGCGCATCGTCCGCTATCTGCCGACCAGCATCGGCGAAAAGCTGCGCATTTACCTGGGCCATGGGCTGCAAGCCGGCATATCGCGCGGCGCGACGATCGAAATACACGGCGATCTGACCAAATTCCCCTACTCCCGCGCCCCGGAGGCCGGGATCTTCCATATCGTCGCGCCGTTCAAGGGCGGCAAGTTCGACCCTTCGCCGTACCCGCCGCGCAGGATGAAGAACGGCACACCGAACGTGTGGCCGCCGCTGGATGGCATCGACGGCGTGTTCGAACTCAAAGAGAACGTGCTGCGCTTCGATATCGACCGCGCCCATTACAAGCGGGTCGCTTTAAACAAGGTGAACGGCAGGATCGACGACCTCGGCACCAAGGCGTCGGACCTCGTCATCACGGGCAACGGCCGCGGACCGCTTGCTGACATGCTCGACTACGTCGATGAAAGCTCGCTTGGCCCCATGTCCAAACATGCGGCCGAGAAAGTGCGCGCCGAAGGGCCCGCCGCGCTGGCGCTCAAACTGACCGTGCCGCGCACGCCGAAGCCGCATATCGGCGTGGAAGGCGCGGTGGGCTTCCAGAGCAATCGCCTGACGGTCGATAACGTGCCACCGCTGTCGCAACTGAACGGCAAGGTGCGCTTTACCGAGCATACGGCGCAGCTCGACCGGCTCTCGGGCCAGTTCCTCGGCGGCGACGTGCATGCGAATGGCGGCCTGAAGCAGGACGGCACGTATGCACTCGAGCTTGGCGGCCACATCGCCGTCGATGCCGCGCGCGACCTGAATCTGCATGGCCCGGCCGCCCAGGTGCTGACGCGCATGAGCGGCAGCGCGCCCTACGCGCTCAACGTGCGCGGCGCCAAGGGGCGCTTGCCGGAGGTCACGGCGAACTCCGATCTGACCGGGCTTGCGCTCGACTTCCCCGCGCCGTTCGACAAACCGGTCGGCACGCCGATGCCGTTGCACTTCGCGGTCGGCCCGTCCACCGACGCGAGCGAAGCGGGTCTGGAACGCGCCGACCTCACCTTCGGCCCGATCACCGCCGCCTACCTGCTGCGCTACCAGCCGAAAACGCCGCCGACGGTCGTGAGCGGCGCAATCGGCGTCAACAAGCCCGCCGACTTGCCGTCCGACGGCGTGATCGCCGCCGTCGACGTCGAAAGCTTCGACGCCGACGCCTGGCGCGCGCTCGTCACGCAGATGCGCAACAAGGAAGCGCCAACTGCCGCGTCCGCCGCCGCCATTGCGCCGGCTGCGCCGAATCCGACCCTCGCGCAATTCCTGCCGAGCCGCTTCGCGGTGCACGTCGGCACGCTGACGCTGCTCAAGCGGCACTGGGACAGCGTGATCGTCGGCGCGTCGCATGCGGACCGCAAATGGCAGGCCAACATTGCGTCGAACCAGGTGTCCGGCCACGTTTCCTGGCTGCCGGGCGCCAATAAGGAATCGCCGGGCACGCTGCAGGCGCGCTTTGCCCGTGTGGTGATTCCGTCTGCCACGGATAAGGATCTGCTCGGCCAGGCCATGTTGGCGCCGGCGCAGAACATGCCGTCCATCGATCTGGTGGTCGACGAGTTGATCTTTCGCGATCGCAACATAGGCCGGCTCGAAGTCGACGCGCACAACTTCGAAGAAGACGGCGTGCCAGTCTGGCAACTCGACAAGTTCGACATCGCCAACCCCGCAGCCACGCTGACCGCCACCGCGAACTGGCGCACGTCGACGGGCCTCGGCAACACCGCCGACGAGACGACGCCGCGCCGCACCGTGTTCGATTTCAAACTCGACATCAAGGACGCCGGCGCGCTGCTGGAGCGCCTTGGCCAGCCGCACACGATCAAGGCCGGCAACGGCACGCTGTCGGGCAAGGTCGTCTGGCGCGGCGGTCCGGCCGCCATCGACTACCCGACGCTCAACGGCAATCTGGCCGTCGATCTGCGCCATGGACAGATTCTCAAGGTCGACCCGGGCGTCGCGAAACTGCTCGGCGTGCTCAGCCTGCAAAGCCTCGCGCGCTTCGCCACGCTCAATTTCCGCGACGTGATCGGCGAGGGGCTGCCGTTCGAACGCGTCACCGGCACGGGCCAGATCCACAATGGCATTGGCCGCACCGAGAACTTCGAGATGGTGACGGCGCCGGCCCGCGCTGAAATGAAGGGCTCGGTGGATCTGGCACAGGAAACCCAGGATCTGCACGTGCAGATCGTGCCGACCGTCAGCGCCGGCGCCGCGGTGATCGCCGCGACCGTGGTCAATCCGCTCCTCGGGCTCGGCGCACTGGTGGCCGATCTGGCGTTCAGCAAATCGGTCTCCTCGGCGTTTGCACGCGAGTACGCGATCACCGGTTCGTGGTCGAAACCGCACATCGAGCGGGTGAAGAGCGATCGCGGTAAGATGGACGCTCCGGCTTCGACCGTGGAAGCGCACTGAGCCCGATCCGATCCTCTGTTGGATCAGAAGAGCGCCGTGCCGCGCCACAGGCCCCAGCCAGCCTTAAACGACGTATGCGGCGCCAGCGGTTCGCGCCGCCGCCTTGCCGGGAGTTTTTCGAAACGCTCATGAGCGAAACACACGTCTCTCCATCTTCGTCCACCGCCTCGCCCATTGCGACGTCCAGCGGGTCTTCCGACAGCGCCTTCCGCGTGGCCGCGCTGCAAATGGTGAGCACGCCGGATCGCGAACGCAATCTGGCCGAAGCGGAACGCCTGATCGCCGAAGCCGCCGCCGACGGCGCGCAACTCGTCCAGCTGCCTGAGTACTTCTGTTTCATGGGCTTCAAGGACACGGACAAGCTCGCCGTGCGCGAGCCCTACCAGGACGGCCCGATCCAGCGCTTTCTCGCCGATGCCGCGCGCCGCCACAAGGTGTGGGTGATCGGCGGCACCTTGCCGTTGATGTCGCAGGAACCGGCCCGCGTGCTGAACACCACGCTGGTGTTCGACCCGCAAGGCAACGAGGCCGCGCGCTACGACAAGATCCATCTGTTCAACTTCGAAAAGGGCGAAGATTCGTTCGACGAGGCACGCACCATCTGCCCCGGCGGCGAAGTCCGCACCTTCGAGGCGCCGTTCGGCCGGGTCGGCCTGTCGGTCTGCTACGATCTGCGCTTTCCGGAGCTGTACCGGCGCATGGGCGACTGCGCGCTGATCGTGGTGCCGTCGGCATTCACTTACACCACCGGCCGCGCGCATTGGGAGATGCTGCTACGCGCCCGGGCGGTCGAAAACCAGTGTTACGTACTGGCTGCCGCGCAAGGCGGCAAACATGAAAACGGCCGCCGGACATGGGGTCACAGCATGCTGATCGACCCGTGGGGCGAAATCGTCGCGGTGCGCGACGAAGGCGCCGGCGTGGTGGCCGGCAATCTCGAGCGTGCGCGCATCGACGAAGTGCGGCAGAGCCTGCCCGCCTGGCGTCACCGCGTACTGAGTTGCTGATGCGTTCCCTGACATTGAAAGTGCGGCGCCTGTCACTCATATAGTGATGCAGGCGCTAACCGAATCCTTCGTATCGAGCAGAACATACTTCGCATGAACATCATCGAACCCGGTATCCGTAATCTCGCCACCGCCAAGGACATCCTCCTGACGCCCTACGGTCTCGACGAATCCCTGCTCACCCGCACGCTCGCCGAAATCTTCACGCACAAGATCGACTACGCCGACCTGTATTTCCAGGCCACGCGCAGCGAAGCGTGGAGCCTCGAAGAAGGCATCGTGAAGTCGGGCAGCTTCAGCATCGATCAGGGCGTCGGCGTGCGCGCCGTGTCGGGCGACCGCACGGCTTTCGCGTATTCGGACGACCTGTCGCCCGAAGCGATCCGCCAGGCGGCCATCGCCACGCGGGCAATCGCCAAGGCAGGCGGCGGCAAGCAGAAGATCAAGGTGGCCTCGTCGCTGACCGGCATCGCCGGGCGCGATCTGTACCTGCCGTCCGATCCGCTGCATTCGCTCGACGCAACCGCCAAGGTCAAGCTGCTCGAGCGCATCGAACAGATGGCGCGCGGCCGCGACCCGCGCATTCAGCAAGTGATGGCAGGCCTCGCCGGTGAATACGACGTGGTGCTGGTCGCGCGCAGCGACGGCGGCTTTGCGGCCGATATCCGTCCGCTCGTGCGCGTGTCGGTCACGGTGATCGCCGAGCAGAATGGCCGCCGCGAAATCGGCAGCGGCGGCGGCGGCGGCCGCTTCGACTACGGCTATTTCACTGATGAAGTGCTGTCGCGTTACGTCGACGACGCCGTGCATGCGGCGCTGGTGAACCTCGACGCCCGTCCGGCCCCGGCCGGCGCGATGACCGTGGTCCTCGGACCGGGCTGGCCCGGCGTGCTGCTGCACGAAGCGATCGGCCACGGCCTCGAAGGCGACTTCAACCGCAAGGGATCGTCGGCGTTCGCGGGCCGGATCGGCGAGCGGGTTGCGGCGAAGGGCGTGACGGTGGTGGACGACGGCACGCTGCCGAACCGCCGCGGCTCGCTGAATATCGACGACGAGGGCAATCCGACCCAGTGCACGACGCTGATCGAAGACGGCATCCTGAAAGGCTACATCCAGGACACGCTGAACGCGCGCCTGATGAAAATGCCGGTCACGGGTAACGCGCGCCGCGAATCGTATGCCGCGCTGCCAATGCCGCGCATGACCAATACGTACATGCTCAACGGCGACAAGGACCCGCAGGAGATCATCGCTTCCGTGAAGAACGGTTTGTACGCGGTGAACTTTGGCGGCGGCCAGGTCGACATCACGAACGGCAAGTTCGTGTTCTCGGCCTCCGAGGCGTACATGATCGAAAACGGCAAGGTTACCTACCCGGTCAAGGGCGCGACGCTGATCGGCAGCGGCCCGGAATCGCTCAAATACGTCAGCATGATCGGCAACGACATGAAGCTCGATTCGGGCGTCGGCGTGTGCGGCAAGGAAGGCCAGAGCGTGCCGGTGGGCGTCGGTCAGCCGACGCTGCGTATCGACAAGATGACGGTCGGCGGCACAGCCTGATTTTGATGTATACGCATACTTCGTGCACACAATGCTCGAAGTATGCGGATTTACCGCATTTTTGCACCCTGCGGCTTGCCAGCCAAGCTTGAACGGGTTATAAAGTCACTCACCCTTTTTGACCAGCGACCCAATTTCGCCATGTCCGCCAAGTTTTACTTTTACTTTTTTTGGCATCTCAGACCGCTGGCGGATCGAGAGGGGTGTTAGTGCACGCAAGACACCCAGAATTCACGAAAACCGCCAGCTAGCCTGGCGGTTTTTTTTCGCCTCACGCCTTTGACACTTTTGCCGTTGAAATCTTTTTGATTGTTGTTCGCCGTGGCATCGCTGCCTGATCGCCGTCTGATCGCAGCCTTCATTGCCCGCGCGAACACGCTACGACCCGATTCAGGAGAACCAGCATGCCCCCGCACAACACCGACGATGTCCGCATCCGCGAATTGAAAGAACTCACGCCGCCCGCTCACCTGATCCGCGAATTCGCTTGCGACGAAACGGTGTCCGATGTGATCTACAACTCGCGCAACGCGATGCATCGCATCCTGCACGGCATGGAAGACCGTCTGATCGTCATCATCGGACCGTGCTCGATTCACGATACGAAGGCGGCGATGGAATACGCCGGGCGTCTCGTCGAACAGCGCAAGCGCTTCGCCGGCGAACTCGAAATCGTGATGCGGGTGTACTTCGAAAAGCCGCGTACGACGGTGGGCTGGAAAGGCCTCATCAACGACCCGCACATGGACAACAGCTTCAAGATCAACGACGGCCTGCGCACCGCCCGCGAACTGCTGCTGCGTATCAACGAGCTCGGCCTGCCGGCCGGCACCGAATACCTCGACATGATCAGCCCGCAATACATCGCCGATCTGATCTCGTGGGGCGCGATCGGCGCACGCACGACCGAATCGCAAGTGCACCGCGAACTGGCTTCCGGACTGTCCTGCCCGGTCGGCTTCAAGAACGGCACGGACGGCAACGTCAAGATCGCCGTCGACGCCATCAAGGCCGCGTCGCAACCGCACCATTTCCTGTCCGTCACCAAGGGCGGCCACTCGGCGATCGTCTCAACCGCCGGCAATGAGGACTGCCACATCATCCTGCGCGGCGGCAAGACGCCGAACTACGACGCGGACAGTGTCAATGCGGCATGCGCCGACATCGGCAAGGCCGGCCTCGCGGCGCGGCTGATGATCGACGCGAGCCATGCAAACAGCTCGAAGAAGCACGAGAACCAGATTCCGGTGTGCGCGGACATCGGCCGCCAGATTGCTTCGGGTGACGAACGGATTGTCGGCGTGATGGTGGAATCGCATCTGATCGCGGGCCGCCAGGATCTGCAGGAAGGCTGCGCGCTGACATACGGCCAGAGCATCACCGATGCGTGCATCGGCTGGGACGAAAGCGTCGCCGTGCTGGAAGGTCTCGCCGAAGCGGTCAAGCAACGACGTGTGGCGCGCGGCAGCGGCAATTAAAAAATCGCTACGCGCCTCAGCGCGATGGCTGTAGTTTGCTCAACGAAAACCCGGCTCATGCAGCCGGGTTTTTTGTTAGCCGAATGGACGAATGGTGCGCCATGCGCCGCCTCTGTACCGTAACAACTCGTTTGCCAGGTCGGATACGACTTGACCTGGTTGGGTGTTGCGTATAATATTTTGTACATCAAAGGCGGCTATGGGGCATGAAAAAGAAATTCGCTGGATGGGCTCCAGCTATCACGATTTACTCGCTTTTCCCGAAGAGCCACGTCGCCGGGCCGGATTTCAGCTTGGCAAGATTCAGGCAGGACTTGACCCCGACGACTAGAAGCCGTTTGATTCGATCGGCGCTGGAACACGCGAAATTCGCATCAGAGAGGCTGACGGCATTTACCGCGTGATGTATGTCACCAAGTTTGTGGAAGCGCTGTACGTTCTGCATTGCTTTCAGAAGAAAACGCAGAAGTTGGCGCCGCAGGATAGAAAGATTGCCGAGATGCGGTACCGCGCCATCATCAATGATAGGAAAACTTAACAAATGACGATCGACACGAAAATCCGTCACGTAACAAAACCCGGTGCAAACCTGTTTCTCGAACTCGGCTTCTCCGCCGAAGAAGCGAAGCGCTTGCACGCCGCTTCGCAAAAACAGATCAACGACACGCGGCTGCTCAAGGAGCAGTTGATGACCGAACTGTCCAGCTGGATCGAACAGCATCATCTGAAGCAGGCCGAGGCGGCGGAGATTCTGATGGTGTCGCGGCCGCGCGTGTCAGATGTGGTCAACAAGAAGACCACCAAGTTCACCATTGATACCCTGGTCGAAATGATGAGCCGGATCGGCAAGCCGGTCACCCTGGCGGTTGGGTAAGGTGCACGGCAGACTCCCGCGTGCTTTCACACCCGGCTTGCCATGCGCCCCCGCTTCACTGCACTACGCCTGAACCAAACACTTCGGTGTGAATCCGTGCCGCATCCACACCGAGCGAGGCCAACGCCTCGCATTGCGCGCGCATGAAAGGCACCGGCCCGCAGATGTAGCAATCCGCATCGGGAACGATCACCTTGTCGGCGATTTTCGCGATGTTGAGGCGGCCTTCGAAATCGTAGCCGATGCCGGCACGATCGCACGCGTCAACGGCTTCGTAGAACACCGCGCGCGTAACGCTCGGATGCGCTGCCACCTTATCGTTAAGCCACTGCCGGAACGCATGCACGCGGCCATTGCGGCAGGCATGCACGAAAGTCACGCTGCGCTCACTCTGGTCGGCGAGCAACGTGGACAGCATTGAGGTCATTGGGGTTACACCTACACCGCCGCTCATCAGCACCACGGGCGTCGTTTTCTTGCGGTCCAGCGTGAAATCGCCCATCGGCGCGCTGACATGTACCACCGCGCCCACTTCCACACCGTCGTGCAGAAGATTCGATACGTGGCCGGGCGCCGTATCTTCGCGGCCGGCCTCGCGTTTCACCGAAATACGCAGCCAGTTACCGTTCGGCGCATCCGACAAGCTCGGTGAGCGCGGTCATAACTACTTCTCCTTAAAGATGCATTTACAACACCTTTTTAAGAAGAAATTCTCACCCGGACAGATTGTCACAGGACTTAAAGGGACTAAAACGCGGTGTTAGCCAGCGCTACGATCGTGCTGCCATAACACGTCGCTGCCGCCGTCCGCGCGATTGAGCACGCGCGCGAGCACGAACAGCAGGTCGGACAGCCGGTTCACATACTGCCGCGGCGCCTCATTGATCGCCTCGCCTTCACCCAGGGCGACGATCGACCGTTCGGCGCGCCGGCACACCGTACGGCACACGTGCGCAAGCGCAGCCGCACGCGAACCGCCGGGCAGAATGAATTCCTTCAACGGCGGCAGGGTCGCGTTGTAGTCGGCCAGCCAATCGTCGAGTTGGCCGAGCTGCTTGTCGGTAATCATCGTGTGACCGGGAATGCAAAGCTCACCGCCGAGATCGAACAGGTCGTGCTGAATCGCGACCAGCGCCGCCCGCACGTTGTCGGGCAGCGTTTCGCACAGCAGCACGCCGAGATTCGAGTTGAGTTCATCGACGTCGCCGATTGCCGCAATGCGCACGCTGTCTTTGCGCACGCGGCGGCCGTCGCCGAGACCGGTGGTGCCGTCGTCGCCCGTACGGGTGGCGATCTTGCTCAAGCGGTTGCCCATGATGTCTCCCATGCATTCATTCAGTGACGATGCGTCAGCGCAGGGCCGGCGGATCCATCCGGCGAATCCGGCAAATGAGCCACCAGGTTAGCCACCGCGTTTATCCATATTGCGCGCATCGCGAGATCGCCGCCATTATAGGTGCGGCAACCGCCCCCGATGCCGGCATGGACGATCGGCGTAAAATGACGCACAAGCTGTAGAACAACTCCGCCCCGATATCAGGAGATATGCGTGAATCATCCCGTGCCGCCGGCCCCGCTGCGCCGGCCGTTTCCCGCCGAGTTGCTGACCGCCCTCGAAACCGTCTTCGGCGAACGCGTGTCCACGGCAGAAGCCGTGCGCGCCCACCATGGCCGCGACGAATCACCGTTCGATCCCCAACTGCCCGACGCCGTCGTATTTGCGCACAATACGGAAGACGTGCAAACCGCCGTCAAGCTGTGCGGCCAATACAACGTGCCGATCATCCCCTACGGCAACGGTTCGTCGCTCGAAGGGCATCTGCTGGCGGTGCAAGGCGGCGTGTCGATCGATCTATCGGAAATGAACCGCGTGTTGTCGATCAATGCCGAGGACCTCACCGTCACCGTGGAGCCCGGCATCTCGCGCAAGCAGCTGAACGAAGCGCTGCGCGACACCGGCCTGTTTTTCCCGATCGACCCGGGTGCGGACGCAAGCATCGGCGGCATGTCGGCTACGCGCGCCTCAGGCACGAATGCCGTGCGCTACGGCACGATGCGCGAAAACGTACTCGGGCTGACGGTGGTTCTCGCCGACGGCCGCGTGATCAAAACCGGCACGCGCGCGCGCAAGTCGTCGGCGGGTTACGACCTCACACGTCTGTTTGTCGGCTCGGAAGGCACGCTCGGCGTGATTACCGAAATCACCGTTCGGCTGTATCCGCAACCGGAGGCGGTCTCGGCGGCCGTCTGCACGTTCCCGTCGATGGGAGATGCGGTGCGCGCGGTCATCGAAACGATTCAGATGGGCGTGCCGATTGCACGCGTCGAGTTCGTCGACTCGCTCGCGATCCGCTCGATCAATCGCCATTCGAATCTCACGTTGCGTGAGGCGCCCACGCTCTTCTTCGAATTCCACGGCACCGAAGCCGGCGTGAAAGAGCAAGCCGAACTGGTGCAGGAGATCGCCGCGCAGAATGCCGGCGAAGGTTTTGAATGGGCGACCCGCCCGGAAGACCGCAGCCGCCTGTGGAACGCGCGCCACAACGCCTATTTCGCGATGCTGCAACTGAAGCCCGGTTGCCGCGCCGTCACGACCGATGTCTGCGTGCCGATCTCGCGCCTCGCGGAATGCGTGGTGGAAACCGAGCAGGATCTGAACGCGTCGCCACTGCCCTGCCCGATCGTCGGCCATGTCGGCGACGGCAACTTCCACGTCGCGATCCTGATCGATCCGAACAAGCCGGAAGAGCTCGTCGAAGCTGAGCGCCTGAACCAGCGCATCGTGCAGCGCGCGCTGCGCATGGACGGCACTTGCACGGGCGAGCATGGTGTCGGTCTGCACAAGATGAACTTCATGCTCGAAGAACACGGTGAAGTCGCCGTCGATACGATGCGCTCCATCAAGCACGCGCTCGACCCGCGTAATCTGATGAACCCGGGCAAAATCTTTTCCTGGGTAGCTTGAGGCGTCGTTGACACCCGGTTGCGGCAGCGGCAACGCCTGCTGCCGCACAACCAGGCCAGACCGGACACGCAGGGTGAAGGACACCAGGAGACAAGTCATATGAACGCACCCGTCGAACTGACGGCCGAAGTTCTCGCCCAGCGCCAGCGCGAAGTCGTGCAGGCGCTGATGGCCGTGCTGCCGACCCACTGTCTGTTGTATCGCGAAGAAGACACCGTCGCCTACGATTGCGACGGCCTCGCCGCCTATCGGCGTCTGCCGCTCGCGGTCGCATTGCCGGAGACGGAATCGCAGGTCCAGCGCATCGTGCAAATCTGTCACCGGCTCGACGTGCCGATCGTGCCGCGCGGCGCGGGCACCGGTCTATCCGGCGGAGCGATGCCGATTCGTCACGGCGTGGTGGTGTCGCTCGCGCGCTTCAGGAAGATCGTCGAAGTCGACCCGTATGCCCGAACCGCCACGGTGCAACCGGGTGTGCGCAATCTGTCGATTTCCGACGCCGCCGCGCCCTACGGCCTTTACTACGCGCCCGATCCGTCGTCGCAGATCGCCTGCACGATCGGCGGCAACGTCTCCGAGAATTCGGGCGGCGTGCACTGCCTCAAATACGGCCTCACCGTGCACAACGTGCTGCGTGTGCGCGCTGTGACGATGGAAGGCGAAATCGTCGAATTCGGTTCGCTCGCGCCCGACGCGCCAGGGCTCGATCTGCTCGCGGTGCTGATCGGCAGCGAAGGCATGTTCGCAATCGTCACCGAAGTCACCGTCAAGCTGATCCCGAAACCGCAAACGGCGCAGGTCATCATGGCCAGCTTCGACGATGTCGTGAAAGGCGGCGACGCGGTCGCCGGCATCATTGCAGCGGGCATCATTCCGGCTGGTTTGGAGATGATGGACAAACCGGCTACGCGCGCCGTCGAAGAGTTCGTCAACGCGGGCTACGACCTCGACGCGGCGGCAATCCTGCTGTGCGAATCGGACGGCACGCCGGAAGAAGTGGCCGACGAAATCGTGCGCATGACTGCGGTGCTGCGTGAACAAGGCGCCACCCGCATCCAGATTTCACGCTCGGAAAATGAGCGGCTGCGCTTCTGGTCCGGGCGCAAGAACGCGTTTCCGGCGGCTGGCCGTATTTCGCCCGACTACTACTGCATGGACGGCACCGTGCCGCGCCGCAGTATCGGGCCGCTGCTGGCGCGCATCGAAGTGATGGAGAAGAAATACGGCCTGCGCTGCATCAACGTATTCCATGCCGGCGACGGCAACATGCATCCGCTGATCCTGTTCAACGGCAACGATCAGGACGAGTGGCATCGGGCTGAGGCGTTCGGTTGTGACATTCTCGAAACGTGCGTCGAACTGGGCGGCACGGTGACCGGCGAGCACGGCGTCGGCATCGAGAAAATCAATTCGATGTGTGTGCAGTTTTCGCCCGAAGAGCGCGATGCATTCCACGCGGTCAAACGCGCCTTTGACGCGCCCGGCTTGCTCAATCCCGACAAGGGCATTCCCACCCGCGCCCGCTGCGCCGAGTACGGCAAGATGCACGTGCGCGGCGGCTTGCTGCCGCATCCGGACCTGCCGCGGTTTTAAGGCGGCTGGTGACGCTGCCGGCCCAAGGCGGGCATCAGCGTCACCGGGCGCGGCCGCCGCGCGGCGCCACTTGTCCACATAGAGGGGCGCCCACACACCACCAGGCCGCTTCCTGACCCGCCTTCCGGCACGATTCCTCCCGCCTACACGTCCCGCATATCGCGCGCCCGCGGCGCTTTCCACCCCCCACCCTGATTACCCGATGCGGGTCCGCTCCGGCTTGCCAGCCAGCCGCCGCCCGGTACAATCGATCGAAACACAACTAAGCAGGGCACCATGGAAGAGGATGACATCGTCGCCGTTTGGTCCGAACGCGTGCGTTCAGCCAGCGCCGAAGGGCGCACATTGCGCATCCGTGGCGGCGGCACCAAAGACTGGTACGGTCAGACGCTGAAAGGTGAGATCCTCGACACGCGCGCTTATCGCGGCATCATCGCTTACGATCCGGCCGAACTGGTTATCACGGCGCGCGCGGGCACGCCCCTGCTGGAGATCGAGGCCGCGCTCGCCGAACGCGATCAGATGCTCGCCTTCGAACCGCCGCACTTCGGGCTGCAGGCCACCTTCGGCGGCTGTATCGCGGCGGGCATTGCCGGTCCACGCCGCCCTGCCGCGGGTGCGGCGCGCGACTTCGTGCTCGGCGCCGTCATCATGAACGGCCAGGGCCAGAAGTTGCATTTCGGCGGCCAGGTGGTGAAGAACGTCGCCGGTTATGACGTCTCCCGTTTGATGGCAGGCTCGCTCGGCACTCTTGGGCTGATCCTCGAGTTGTCAGTCAAGGTGCTGCCAATACCGCAGGCCGAAGCGACCCTCAAATTCGACATGAACGGCACCGACGCGGTCCGCAAGCTCAACGAATGGGGCGGCCGCCCGCTGCCGATTACGGCGAGCGCATGGCGTCACGGCACGCTGGCCGTGCGGATGGCCGGCGCGGAAGCCGCGGTCAAGGCCGCCCGCACGGCGCTTGGCGGCGAAGTGGTCGATGCCGTCGAAGCGGAGCGCTTCTGGGCCGGCCTGCGTGAACAGACAGACTCGTTCTTTGCGGCCATCCCGCCGAAGGCCGCGCTGTGGCGGCTCGCGCTGCCGTCGATCACCGAGCCGCTGCAATTACCCGGTGCGCAACTGATGGAATGGGGCGGCAGCCAGCGCTGGTGGATCACCGACACCGACGCGCAAACCGTGCGTATCAGCGCCAAACAGGCCGGCGGCCACGCCACCATCTTCCGGACCGGCCCCGGCTACGACCGCAGCGCAGGGGTGTTTACGCCGCTGCCCGCACCGCTGATGAAAATCCATCGCGGCCTGAAAGCCGCCTTCGACCCAGCCCGCATTTTCAATCGCGGCCGTCTCTACCCCGACTTCTGAGCGACGCGATGCAAACCAACCTCGCGGACTTCATTCGCAATACGCCCGATGGCGACGAAGCCGACGCCATCCTGCGCAATTGCGTGCATTGCGGTTTCTGTACGGCGACCTGCCCGACCTATCAGATCCTCGGCGACGAACTCGACGGCCCACGCGGACGCATCTATCTGATCAAGCAGATGGTGGAAGGCGCGGCGGTCACGCGCAGCACCCAGGTCCATCTGGACCGCTGCCTCACCTGCCGCAACTGCGAGACCACTTGCCCATCCGGCGTGCAATACGGCAGGCTGGTCGAGATCGGCCGCAAGATCACCGAGGAAAAAGTCACGCGTCCGTTCAGTCAGCGAATGGTGCGCCGGCTGCTCGCGAGCTTCGTGCCGAACAGCGCGCTGTTCACGCCGGCCATGCGCATCGGTCAGCATATCCGTCCGCTGCTGCCCAAAAAACTGCGCGACAAGGTGCCCGCGCGGCAGCGTCCGCTCGAATGGCCGACCGCGAAACATCCGCGCAAGATGCTGATGCTCGCGGGCTGCGTGCAACCGTCGATGATGCCGAACGTCAACGTCGCCACCGCGCGGGTGCTCGACGCGCTCGGCGTCGAAACGTTGATCGCCGCCGAAGCGGGCTGTTGTGGTGCGATCCGTCTGCATCTGGGCTACAACGACGAAGCGCTCGACGATCTGCGCGCCAACATCGACGCGTGGTGGCCGTATATCGAACAAGGCGTGGAAGCAATCGTGATGAACGCGTCCGGCTGCGGTGCGACGGTGAAGGAATACGCGCATCTGCTGCGCAACGATCCCGCTTATGCGGAAAAGGCGCGCCGCGTGACCGAGCTGACGCGCGACATCGCGGAGGTCCTGCCGGAGTTCGAAGAGGCGCTCGTCGCCGTGACGCGCCGCCGCGCGATCCATACGGTAGCGTTCCATCCGCCATGCACGTTGCAGCATGGTCAGCAGGTGCGCGGCAAGGTCGAACATCTGCTGGCAGCGCTCGGCGTGGAAGTGCGCCTGCCTGCCGACAATCATCTCTGCTGCGGCTCGGCCGGCACTTATTCGCTGACGCAGCCCAAGCTCTCGTATGCGCTGCGCGATCAGAAGCTCGAGCGGCTGCAGGCGCAGGAGCCGCAAGTGATCGTGTCGGCGAACGTCGGCTGCATTGCGCATCTGCAAAGCGGCACGTCCACGCCGGTCGCACATTGGATCGAACTGGTGGAGCATATGCTGTCCACCTGAGGCGATCTATTTGCCGCAAGTGCGGCACGTGGCTTGCGATACGTCACCGCAAGCGCCTTCGCCTGTCCGGCGGCGGCATGAGGCGGCGGCGTCCGTATAATTCGACCATTGCTTTTCGCTGGACTTCCAGTTCCGTTCCATGCCCGATCTGATTCACAACCTCGAAGCGGTGCAGCAGCGCATCGCCCTCGCCGCCCAGGTGGCTGGACGCGATGCGCGTTCGATCACCCTGCTCGCGGTCTCGAAGACGTTTCCCGCCGAAGACGTGCGCGCCGCCTACGCCGCCGGTCAACGCGCGTTCGGTGAGAACTATGTGCAGGAAGCCATCACCAAAATCGAAGCGCTGGCCGATCTGCGGGCAGCGCTCGAATGGCATTTCATCGGACCATTGCAATCGAACAAAACGCGGCCGGTTGCCGAGCATTTCGACTGGGTGCATTCGGTCGACCGCCTGAAGATCGCGCAGCGGCTATCGGAGCAGCGCCCGGATAACCTGCCGCCGTTGAACGTCTGCCTGCAGATCAACATCAGCGGCGAAGCGTCGAAAAGCGGTGTGAGCATTCCCGAGGCCGTGGAAGTCGCGCAGACAATCGCCGCGCTGCCGAAACTGAATCTGCGCGGTCTGATGGCGATTCCGGAACCGGCCGGCAGCATCGAAGAGCAGCGCGTGCCGCATCGGCAATTACGCGAGCTGTTCGAACGCCTGCGCAATGACGGCCTCGAACTCGATACGCTCTCGATGGGCATGTCGAGCGACCTCGAAGCCGCCGTGCGGGAAGGCGCGACGATCGTGCGCGTCGGCACCGCGATTTTCGGCGCGCGAGATTACTCTCACTGACCCTTTCGCACCTTTCCTTTCTTGACGCCTCACGAGACATCTTTCGGAACATCATGAAAATTGCTTTTATCGGTGGCGGCAACATGGCCGCCGCGTTGATCGGCGGTCTCATCAAGCGCGGCGTCGCACCCGCTGACCTGTACGCAATCGACCCCAACGAAGACGCGCGCAAGCGCAATGAGCAGCAATTCGGCATCAAGACCGGCGCCGCCGCGGATGCCGCGCTCGCGTCCCACGACGCCGTCGTGCTGGCGGTGAAACCACAGATCCTGAAGAGCGTCGCCGAGGCGCTGGCGCCGCATCTGCAGGCCTCGCAACTGGCAATCAGCATCGTCGCGGGCATTCGCATGGATGACATGTCGCGCTGGCTCAACCGCCACGCGCGCATCGTGCGCGTGATGCCGAATACGCCGGCGCTGATCGGCATGGGCGTGACGGGCCTCGTCGCGACCGGCAGCGTCGACGCAACCGGCCGCGCGCTCGCGTCGCAGGTGCTGGGCGCGGTTGGCGAGACCGTCTGGTTCGACGACGAAGCGAAGATCGACGCCGTCACCGCGATATCGGGCAGCGGTCCCGCTTACGTGTTTTATTTCATCGAGGCTTTGCAGGAAGCCGCGCGCCGACTCGGCATGGATGAAGCGCAAGGCCGCGCGCTGGCGGTCGCAACCTTCACCGGCGCGGCGCAATTGGCCGCGAACTCGGACGAGCCGCCGAGCCTGTTGCGCGAACGTGTGACGTCGAAGGGCGGTACTACGGCGGCCGCGCTGGCGTCGTTCGACGCCAGCGGGATCAAGGACGCGATCGTGCGTGGCGTGCTCGCCGCCGATGCGCGCGCCAGAGAAATGGGCGACGAGTTCGGCAAGCTGTAAGCGCGGTCTGGGGTTGGCCGGCGCGGAAGAATTAGAAAGAAGCCACCGCGTAATGCGCGGCAATGCCGACAAACAACGCGCCGCCCAACCAGTTGTTGTGACGGAACGCCGCGAAGCACGCCATCCGCTCGCGATTGCGGATCAGCGTGTAGTGATAGATCGCGCAGCCCACCGCCGCCGCCCATCCGAGCCAGTACAACACGCCGAAGCCGAGCATCACGCCGATGCCGACGTAAATTCCCAGCGTCACCGCATAGCAAAGCATGATCGCCGCCACGTCGAAGCGGCCGAAGGTCAGCGCCGAAGTGCGGATGCCGATCTTGATGTCGTCGTCGCGATCGACCATCGCGTATTCCGTGTCGTACGCAACCGACCAGAACACGTTGGCCAGCAGCATGACCCAGGCGAGCATCGGCACGTGGTCCTGAATCGCGGCAAACGCCATCGGAATGCCGAAGCCGAACGCAATACCAAGGTACGCCTGCGGAATCGCAAAGAAGCGCTTGGTGAACGGATACGAACCGGCGACGAACAGCGCCGCCACCGATAACTCCTTGGTAAGCGTATTCAGCGGCAGGATCAGCAGAAACGCCAGCAGCGACAAACCGGCCGCCAGCGCCACCGCCTCCCATGCCTTGATCTTGCCCGACGTGATCGGACGGTTTTCCGTGCGTTTCACGTAGCGATCGAAGTCGCGATCCGCGTAGTCGTTGATCGCGCAGCCTGCCGAGCGCATCAGCACCGTACCCACTGTGAAGATCACCAGCAGCGGCCACGAAGGATGGCCCTCGGACGCAATCCACAGCGCATTGAGCGTCGGCCACAGCAGCAGCAGGCTGCCGATCGGCTTGTCCATGCGCACGAGGCGCAGATACAGAGGAAGTCGGGCGAACATGGGCGGATTCGGTGAAGTGCGGGCGGTGCCGCTATTTTACGGGATGTGGGCGGCAGGCAGCCTTCAGGCCGGCGAGGCTGAAATGCTGGGCGCCGAAACCGAGGTCGCAACGGCAACCGGGGCCTGAACCAAAGCTGGGGCTAAATCCGGTACCGCAAATCGGGAGAGTTACAAATGATAGTTGGAAATAGGTATTTCGGCGAAAACCTGATTCATATCAGAACGCTTTGCGGATGGTCATGCATGGCCTTCGTTGAGGTTTTGAGCGTGAACACGGATTCAAAAGGGCATCGAAATATCCGTAGGCATGTTCAAAATGCGGAAGATCGGGATCAGTGCCGTTCGATTCTCGCAAAGCCACTGTCGACGGCTTTCGGCATTCCAATTCGAAAGCTGACGACCGAATATCTGACAGCAGACACGCTGGGAAGCCTGCGCGAACGTTTCGGATTCACCCCGTCCGAAGTGTGCAAGCGTGGGGCGGATTTCAGGCCCTAAACACTGGGAGCCTAACCGGCCGCGCATTTGTCGCCTGGCCGGCCACAGACGCAGCACGTTGATCGTCGTCGCCGATCCCGAGTTCGCTGCGCTCAATGACCCGTTTCATCGAGTTCGACGGCAGCCCTTACTTCGATTTGCGAATCGTTGATTGTCGCGGTCAACGATGACGTGTACCGGGTGTTCCCATTCGCTGTAAATCGTACCTCCCATGGTTTGCACCTCCGCAGGATGCCCCGCATGGCGGGCGTTGTTGGCGCGCAGATTAGCGCCGCTCCTGCCTTGAAGCTGTCAATTTCAGCCGGTCTGTGAAGATGTGTCGCGCGACGGCCTTTTTCCGAATTGTCCTATTTTGGCTCCCAACTCCCCGATGCAGTGTCGCCTTATTACGCATTTCTAACGACACGTTACAAAAGGGAGATGCATGAGAATAAACAAACCGTCCTGCGGGCCAGCAGGCAACCTAACCCGTCTATGGGCCGCATTCATGCTGCTACTGGTGGCATTCGGTGCGAACGCCGACAGCGGCGACGACATCTGTTTTCCCCTGTATGCGAGAGCAGGTGCCATTCCCGGCAATAAAGACTGCCCGTTGATTGCTGCGAGCCGGACATCAACCGGCATGGGTACGTATTTCTGCACTGCAAATGCGCAGGAAATGATCGCCCGGTACTGCAAGGGACCCGATCCTGTCCTGCCTGACGACTCCTGCCCGGTGGCGGACCCGGTGTACCCGTCTAGCGGCGCTGTGACATTGACAGAAAACGATTTCGTCAGTGGCGATGAACTGCCGGTCACGTTCACACGCACATACCGATCTACCGTGTTTCTGAAAAGTGCGAGCGCTGTCGGGCCAATGTGGTTTCACAATTGGCAACGGCAGTTGAATGTCACCGGGGCCGCAGGCAGTTCTGGCAACGTCATCGCATATCGTGCAAACGGAGAGCCGCTAACGTTCATCTTGACGAACGGCACATGGCGAACGAAGAGCTTTAGCGGTCTCACACTCACGCAGAACGGCGTGGGCTGGACGCTCACCGACCTGGTAACAGAAAACACCGAAACGTACTCTTCGCAAGGCGTTCTGCTATCGGAGGCAACCAAGACCGGGTTTGTCAGAACGTTGAGCCATGACGGATCGGGACGGCTTGTTGCGATCACGCAGCATGGTCCCGACACCAGGACAGTCTATGACCTCACCCTCCGCCTCGAATATGACGATAAAGGCCGTATCGCGCGACTAGTCGACCCCGCGGGCCACTTCACGCAGTACCAGTACGACGCGAACAGCAATCTCGCTTCTGTCACCTGGCCCGATGGAAACGTACGGCAGTACGCGTACGGCGACTCTCGTTTCAAGGGCGCGCTGACCGGCGTTATTGACGAGACCGGCTCGCGAATCGCAACGTGGACATACGACGCACAAGGCCGAGCGACTGCTGTCAGCCATCCCGACACGACACAGAACGTACAGTTTTCCTATGGATCGGGGACGACCACTGTCACGGATAGCAATGGTGCAAGAACGCTTTCCTTCTCGACCATAGGTGACAAGGTTCGCCCAACCGGCAGCAGCGGTTCCCTATTCGGCGGAATGACGTGGGACGCATCGGGCAGTCTCCTGACGACGACTGCGCCGGGACGCAATGCCGTCTACAGCTACGACGAAACTGGTCGTCCGGTGAAAGCGACCGTGCGGACCTCTTTCGCCATCTCGGTCACTTCGGTGCAGTACGCCGACGCAACGAGTCTTCATCCTGCGTCCGTCGCCATGCCGGGAAAGTTGATGTCATTCGTCTATGACGCCAATGGCAACGTCACGGGGTATAGCGAACGCATCACCAATGACCTGACAGGTGAAGCCGGTTTCGATGCTACCTGGGACGGGCAGCAGCAGCGAACTGTTGGTGCCCGATACGACAAGTTCAACCGGTTGACCGAGGCGATCACTTACATCAACAACGTTAAGGCTTTGAATTGGTTCTACTTCTACGACGAAACCGGCAATCTCAACACTGCGCAGAATATCGTTTCGAAGTGGCTCTTGGGTAATCAGGGTCGCGATGCGGCGCACCGTGTGACCTGGCAAACCGGCAACTATCGCGAGGCCCGTATCGCATACGACCTCAGAGGGCGAGTTACCCGGTTCACATACGATGAGCAGCCAATAGCTCAAATCGGCCGGGTTCGTCGTCTACTGACCGTAGATTACGGCTACTCACCAGACGGTCGCGTGGTATCCCGCAACGGTACGGTAGCAACCAGTGGTGGGGCTGCGGTAGCAATCAGCAGTGACGACACCGACAAATGGCTCGATAACTATCAGGCCGGTCTTGATCCCGTAGGTCCCCCGGCCACCCGCCTTGGCTGGTTGCGGTCGAACACGTCCGACGCACCGCCAGTTACAAGCGCTGTGTGCGTGGATTGCGGGTTCATTCAGGCGCGTCTTGCATGGTCGCTGTTCCTTCGCGACCTTTATTTCAGCGCGCAGACGGGCGAACCCATTGAGGACAATCCGGTGGAAATTCAGGTTGCCGCACAGAATCAGTTACCGTTTCCGGTGTTGGTTCCGAACCTGTCCCAACGGAGTGCGCTCTATGCAAAAGTTTTCCCGAGCGCTGCAGCACAAACGTCCGGCTTCGTGAAATGCAAGGACACTTCGGATTGTGGGGCAGTTAGAACAGCCTGCCGGAAAAAGTGCTCATTTTCGGCATTGCCGACCGGCGATTTCGGAGTCACGTTCTGGAACTGCGTTAACGACTGCGCTGAGCTTTCGGACTGTCCACGAATATAACGCGCACAATCAGTGCCAGCGTAGCACCAGGACACGCAATGTCCCGGCAGCGAATTTCGGGTTCCACAAATTAATTTGGAGTAGATGCATGATTAAAGATAAGGCATTGGCCCTGGAAGTGTGCAACCGTATGTTGAAGATAAACGGATCACTCGACGAAGCGATTGTCTTTGTTCAGGCGCATTGCTCCGCCGAAGAACTTGATATCTTCAAACAGGCCATGGGAGAGGTCATGTACATGGTGTTCGAGCAAGCGCTTATCCCTATCTACAAACAACACCCGGACCTCGTTCCGGAGGGGCAGCGTGTAAGCGGAATCACGGACTAAATCAGGCTTGAACAAAAAGGGGGCGAGCAATCGCGCCTTCTTCATGTGCGCCCATGCTGGGCGCACAAAACAAAGCCCCCCGAAAAGGGAGGCTTTGTTTGTATTCAGGGCAACGCCAACACCGAAGCACTGCGCTGAAATCCAGACTAAACGCCCGGAACGCTCAAGCTATTCAAGCCAGCATCGAGCGCAGCATCCAAGCAGTCTTTTCATGCGTTTGCATGCGTTGCGTCAGCAAGTCGGCGGTCGGCTCGTCGTTGGCGGCTTCCGTCGACGGGAAAATCGCGCGGGCGGTACGCACCACCGCTTCCTGGCCTTCCACCAACTGGCGGATCATTTCTTCCGCAGCCGGCACACCGTCCGCTTCCGGAATCGACGACAGCTTCGCAAATTCCTTGTAGCTGCCCGGCGCATGTACACCCAGCGCGCGGATACGTTCAGCGATCGAATCGACCGCGAGCGACAACTCGTTGTACTGCGTTTCGAACATCAGATGCAGCGTGTTGAACATCGGACCCGTCACGTTCCAGTGGAAGTTGTGGGTCTTCAGGTACAGCGTGTAGGTGTCGGCGAGCAGTCGCGACAGACCTTCTGCAATCTTCTTCCGATCCTTGTCGCTGATCCCGATATTGACGTGCTGTACGGCGTCTTTCTTGGCCATGATGACTCCCTTGAAGAGTGATACGAACCGGTCGGCAGAGTGGCGGCGCGCCGATAGCAAACCCGGCACTTCGAACGCACGCCAGTTTATATTAGAAAGCAGCTGCGTTCGTGTGACGCGTGGTCGCTTGCCGCACCACGGCCTCGCGCTCAATCACGCGCCCAGCGCGTGTTGCACGGCTTGCACAACGATCACCGCCAAGCCGCTCGCGACGATCGCGAATCCCACTAACTTGCGCAGCAAAAATGCTCGCTGCTGTTGCGCACCGCGTACGGCCGACGAGCCGCCAATGGTGGACATCATCAGCTGGATCATGATCGTGCTCCCTCGATTCGTATCGTTACCGGCGGGGCGCCGATGCGCCCCGTCCTCCTGCATCAATTCACTTCAACTGCCTACTGCTTACTGCCTACTGCCTACTACTTACTGCCTACTACTTATTGCTTACTTCGTGCCGGCTTCGGCGAGTTCGGCCATCGCGGCGATCACGCCTTCCGCATAGGCCGGATCGGCCCGACGGAAATGCTCGATCTGACGCGCGACGATCTCTTGCGGCACACCGTTGATATGGCGTGCAATGTTGCCAAACAGACGTTGGCGTTGCGCCGCATCGAAAAGCGCAAACAACATGCCCGGCTGCGTGTAGTAGTCCTCGTCCTCGCGATGATCGTAACGATCGACCGTACCCGCCGCGAGCGGCGGCTCCGCCGCACTGGTGTCCTGCCCGAAGTCACCGAAGCGACTCGGCTCGTAGTTCACATTGCCGCCGAGGTTGCCGTCCGTGCGCATCGCGCCGTCGCGATGAAACGAATGATGGACCGGGCAGCGCGGTGCATTCACCGGAATCTGATGGTGATTGGTGCCGAGGCGGTAGCGCTGCGTGTCGCCATACGAGAACAAACGGCCTTGCAACAGACGGTCCGGCGAGAAGCCGATACCCGGCACCACGTTGGCCGGCGTGAACGCTGCCTGCTCCACGTCCGCGAAGTAGTTCGCCGCGTTGCGGTTCAACTCGATCGTGCCGACGTCGATCAAGGGGTAATCCTTCTGCGACCACACTTTCGTGATGTCGAACGGATTGAAGCGATAGTTCGCGGCTTCCGCTTCCGGCATCACCTGAATGGCAAAACGCCATTTCGGGAAGTTGCCAGCTTCAATGCTCGTGAGCAGATCGTGTTGCGCGCTTTCACGGTTCTGTGCCACCACTTGCGCCGCTTCGGCATCGGTAAAGTTCTCAATGCCTTGCATCGACTTGAAGTGGAACTTCACCCAGAAACGCGCGTTGTCCGCGTTGATGAACGAGTACGTGTGCGAGCCGAAGCCGTGCATCTGGCGGTAGTTTTGCGGAATGCCGCGATCGCTCATCAGGATGGTGACCTGATGCAGCGACTCCGGATGACGCGACCAGAAATCCCATGCCGCGATATTGCTGCGCATGTTGGTGTACGGGTCACGCTTTTGTGTGTGGATGAAGTCCGGGAACTTCAGCGGATCGCGGATGAAGAACACCGGCGTGTTGTTGCCGACTACGTCCCAGTTACCTTCTTCCGTATAGAACTTGATCGAGAAGCCGCGCACGTCGCGTTCCGCATCGGCTGCGCCACGCTCGCCCGCCACCGTCGAAAAGCGCATGAAGAGCGGCGTGTCCTTGCCGAGCTGGGCGAACACTTTCGCCTTCGTGAAACGCGAGACGTCATGCGTGACCTTCAGCGTGCCGAATGCGCCCGAACCCTTGGCGTGAACGCGGCGCTCCGGAATCACTTCGCGATCGAAGTGAGCGAGTTTTTCGAGCAGCCAGACGTCTTGCAGGACGACCGGACCACGCGCCCCGGCGGTCATCGAATTCTGGTTGTCGGCAATGGGCGCGCCGGCTGCATTGGTGAGCTTACGTTCGGACATGCGTGACTCCTGAGTGGCTTTTAGCGGAAACAGAATGTGGGCAGAGGTACAGCGCGCTGATGCCTACGGCTCATGCGGACAAGGCCCGATCGACCAGCAAGGACAGCGCGACCGTGCGCATGCTGAGCGCCGAGGCGGCAAAGGTGCGGGTTGTCACGCCGGCGGATTGAGTGGCGACGGTTTGGACTGGCTGCAAGTTCGATTGCGTCATGATTTCCTCCGGGTCTTATGGGATCGGGCGATCCATGGAGGAAACTATAACAACACTATTGAATTATCGTGTTTGATTAATTTTATCTATTCAATAGGGGTTGCGGCCTTCGGCACCCAAGTGCGGTTGGCCGACCGGCCGCCGGGGCGCGCGACGGCCGGCCTGGGTGAAACGCGCCGCCTAGCTGACGGCGACAGGCAGATCGAGCTTTTTGACGCCCTGCAGATCGCAGGCGTTGATGGCGTCGCAGATGGCGTCGATCGCGGGCGTCCGCGTGAAGCTCTTGCGCCAGGCGAGCACGACGCGGCGATCCGGCACCGGCTCGTCGAAGGCGACGTAGCTGAGCAGGCCCGCGTCGATACCGCCGGCGTGCGGCTTGACCTCTTGCACCGACATGCGCGGCAGCACGGTAATGCCGACACCGCTCGCCACCATATGACGGATCGTTTCCAGCGACGACCCTTCGAAGGTCTTCTGGATGCCATCCGCGTTCTGCGAGAAACGCATCAGTTCAGGGCACACGCCCAGCACGTGGTCGCGGAAGCAGTGGCCGCTGCCGAGCAGCAGCATGGTTTCCTGCTTGAGATCCTCGGCATCGATCTTCGTGCGGTTTTCCCACGCGTGACCGGACGGCAGTGCGACGACAAACGGTTCGTCATAGAGCGCGCGTTGCATCAGGCCCGTTTCCGGGAATGGCAGCGCCATGATGGCGACGTCGATTTCGCCCTGCTTGAGCAGTTCGATCAGCTTGACCGTGTAATTTTCCTGCAGCATCAGCGGCATCTGCGGAACGCGCTTGATCATCTGCTTGACGAGCGTAGGCAGCAGATACGGCCCGATCGTATAGATGACGCCAAGGCGCAACGGCCCGACCAGCGGATCTTTGCCCTGTTTCGCGATCTCTTTGATGGCCAGCGTTTGTTCGAGGACGCGCTGGGCCTGCGTGACGATCTGCTCGCCGATCGGCGTGACACTGACTTCGCTCGTGCCGCGCTCGAAAATCTGCACGTTGAGCTCGTCTTCGAGCTTTTTGATTGCCACCGACAAGGTCGGCTGGCTGACGAAACACGCTTCGGCGGCCCGGCCGAAGTGCCGCTCGCGGGCAACCGCGACGATGTATTTCAATTCGGTGAGCGTCATTGGGGGACCAATCAGTGCGATGAGTTCGATAGGTTCTAGTTATACACCTATAGGGTCGGTTCGCCAACCTTTTGGTCTTTTGCCCGCTGGGCAGACGGGCGCCTCCGTCGTCAAAGGCAAATCCTCAAGCCTTCAGATATTGCTCCCGCGCCCCGAGCCAGCGGGCCAGATGCTGGATCACCACCTCGGGATACTTCTCGAGCAAAGCCGCGGCGGCCTCTCTGGCCGGCTCGATGAGCCACTGATCATTCTGGAGATCGGCAAACCTCAACATGGCCGCACCCGACTGCCGGGCGCCGAGAAACTCCCCTGGACCACGAATCTCAAGGTCGCGCCGGGCGATTTCGAATCCGTCAGTCGTCTCGCGCATGGTCTGCAAGCGCGCCCGCGCCGTCAGCGACAGCGGCCCGGTGTACAGCAACACGCACACCGAAGCCGCGCTTCCGCGCCCCACTCGCCCGCGCAGCTGGTGCAACTGCGCGAGACCGAACCGCTCGGCATGTTCGATCACCATCAGCGAGGCATTCGGCACGTCGACACCGACTTCGATCACCGTCGTCGCCACCAGCAACTGCACCTCATTACGCGTGAACGCATCCATTACAGCAGCCTTCTCCGCTGGCGCGAGGCGTCCGTGCACCAGACCGACCTTCAATTCGGGCAACGCGGCAACCAGCGTCTCGTAGGTCTCCACCGCAGTCTGCAACTGCAAGGTCTCGCTTTCCTCGATCAGCGGACACACCCAGTACACCTGCCGCCCCGTCAGCGCGGCCTCACGCACACGGCCGATCACCTCTTCGCGCCGCGCGTCGGAGACCAGCTTGGTCAGAATCGGCGTGCGGCCAGGCGGCAGTTCGTCAATGGTCGAAACGTCGAGGTCGGCGTAATAGGTCATCGCCAGCGTGCGCGGAATCGGCGTCGCCGACATCATCAATTGATGCGGCTGGAAATCGCGCGCGCCGTCGGCGGCGCTCCGCCCCGGAGGAAGTCCTCCTGGGGGATGCGCCTTGGCGCGCAAGGCGAGACGCTGCGCCACGCCGAAGCGATGCTGCTCATCGACGATCACCAAGCCCAGCCGCGCAAACTCAACGGCGTCCTGGATGATCGCGTGCGTACCGATCACGAGCTGCGCCGTACCAAGCGCCGCCGCTTCGATCGCGGCGCGCTTTTCCTTGGTCTTCAGACTGCCGGCGAGCCACGCGACGCTCACGCCCAGCGGTTCCAGCCAGCCGCGCAATTTGCGCGCGTGCTGTTCGGCGAGGATTTCGGTCGGCGCCATCAGCGCGGCCTGATAGCCGGCGTCGATCGCCTGTGCCGCAGCCAGCGCGGCCACGATCGTCTTGCCACTGCCGACATCGCCTTGCAGCAGCCGCTGCATCGGATGAGGCTGCGTCAGATCGAGCGCGATCTCGCCGCCCACGCGCTCCTGCGCCGCCGTCAGCGAAAACGGCAACGCCTTCAGCAAACGCGCGACTAGCGCCGATTCGTCGCCCAGCTTGCGGCGCGGCATGGCCGGCGCGGCACGCGTGCGGCGCTCCTCATGTGCGCGCTTCAACGACATCTGCTGCGCGAGCAATTCTTCGAACTTGATACGCACCCACGCGGGATGCGTGCCGTCGATCAACGCGGTCTCATCAGATTGCACGCCCGGATGATGCAGCGTGCGCACTGCGTCCATCAACGTCGGCACGCCGAGCGGCTGCATATAGGTTTGCGCGATCGGCCCGGGCAGCAGCTCCGGCAACGACGTGCGCGACAGCGCGTTGTCGATCGATTTGCGCAGATACGCCTGCGTCACGCCCGCGGTGCTCGGATATACCGGCGTCAACGCCTGCGGCAGCGGCGTGTCTTCGTCGACCACGCGCACCGCCGGGTGCACCATCTCCATGCCGAAGAAACCGCCGCGCACGTCACCACGCACGCGCAGCCGCGCGCCGATCGCCATCTGCTTGACCTGCGAGCCGTAGAAATTCAGAAAGCGGAGCACGAGTTCGTCGCCGGCGTCGTCGCGCAGTTTCACCAGCAACTGGCGGCGCGGGCGATAGGCAATTTCGTTGTCGAACACCACGCCTTCCGTTTGCGCGATGCCGCCCGGCAGCAGATGCCCGATCGGTGTCAGCGAGGTCTCGTCTTCGTAGCGCATCGGCAGATGCAGGACCAGATCGATGTCGCGCGTGAGGCCGAGTTTGGCGAGCTTGTCGGCGGGTTTAGCCGCGGGCTTGGCGCCGGCTTCGGCAGCAGGCTTCCTGGTGGCTTTGCCCGCGGGTTTGCCGGCAGGCTTGTCACCGAATGGGTCAACCATTTCACCCTCACGCGCGGCCTTGTCGCGCTCCGGCGCGACACCCGCGCCGAGGTCGTTCAAGTCCGGCGCCGCTGCTTTGCCCCGCGCGACGCGGCGCTTGGGCTCGGCGCTCACTTCATCGGTAGCGGAGGGCAATCGGCGTTCGGACAAAGGCATGGGTTGCTTCGCAAGTACAATATCGGCTGTCAAAGGTGTCGGCGCCAACCAGCGCGCGGGCTCGCGGGCCGCTCCGGCGTCCCGCAATCATAGCCGCCCGGCCCCGGCTTCGGCTCAATTCAGTCCCAATTCGCTTCCAGTCGTCCGCATGTTTACGCTTTCCGATTTCGATTTCGATCTGCCACCCGAGCTGATCGCGCAAGTCGCGCTGCCCGAGCGCAGCGCCAGCCGTCTGCTCGAAGTGGCCAACACAGCCGACGCGACCGATGCCGCGCGCCTGATCGACCGCCGCTTTGCCGAGTTGCCCGAGTGCATCGTGCCCGGCGATCTGCTGGTCTTCAACGATACCAAAGTCCTGAAGGCGCGCTTCCTCGGCCAGAAGGCCAGTGGCGGCAAGATCGAAGTGCTGGTAGAGCGCCTGACCGGCGAACGCACCGCGCTCGCGCAGATCCGCGCGAGCAAGAGCCCGCAGCCGGGCACCACGATCCGTCTCGCCGACGCGTTCGACGTGACGGTCGGCGAACGCGTCGAGCCGTTCTACACGCTGCATTTCCCCGACGACTGTCTGACGCTGATCGAGCAATTCGGCCGCCTGCCGCTGCCGCCGTACATCGAGCACGACCCCGACGCAACCGACGAAACCCGCTACCAGACGGTGTTCGCGCAGAATCCCGGCGCGGTGGCAGCGCCCACCGCCGGCCTGCATTTCGACGACGCGCTGCTCGCGCGGCTCGACGCCCGCGGGGTGGAGCGCGCGACGCTGACGCTGCACGTCGGCGCCGGTACTTTCCAGCCGGTGCGGGTCGAAAACCTCGCCGAGCACAAGATGCACAGCGAGTGGTATCACCTGCCACAATCGCTCGCCGACAAGATCGCGGCGACGCGTGCGCGCGGCAACCGCGTGATCGCGGTGGGCACGACGTCGATGCGCGCGCTCGAAGCCGCCGCGCGCGATGCGGATGCGGCCGGACGCCCGCTCGGCGCAGCCAGCACGGAAACCGACATCTTCATCACGCCGGGCTATAAATTCCGCGTGGTCGACCGGCTAGTGACCAATTTCCATTTGCCGAAGTCGACCTTGCTGATGCTGGTGTCGGCGTTCGCGGGCGTCGAGACGATTCGCGAAGCGTATCGCCACGCGATCGAACAGCGTTACCGCTTCTTCAGCTACGGCGACGCCATGCTGCTGACGCGCCGCGACGTTTGAACCGTTTCGTGTCGCACAGCGATATCCCGTGCGATAGCGTTGCGCGCCGGCTGCGCACGCGGTAGTCTGCCGCTCCTTGCCGCGTTGATGTAAAGGCAGTCGCTGCTGCAGTCTTGCACCCGCGTGCAGCGGCAAATCTGTGCTGCATCTTGAGTTTTCTTCACCCAGCCGCCGTGGCTTACCCGGCGGCGTTCATCATTTGCGCCGGACTTGTCGATCCGGAGTTAGCGCTTCAGCGCTTATTCCGGTCCCATGCAAAGCTGTTCTCCGGTGGCACAGGAGTCCCCATGACCGACGGTCTTACCCACGATACAAGCGGCACCTGCGGTACCTGCGCGAGCGCCGCGTCGCGCCCTGACAACGGCCTCAAATTCGAACTGCTCGGCACCGACGGCCAGGCCCGCCGCGGCCGCGTCACGCTGAATCACGGCGTGGTCGAAACGCCGATCTTCATGCCGGTCGGCACCTACGGCACGGTGAAGGCGGTCCAGCCGCGCGAGCTCGAAGAAATGCACGCGCAGATCATCCTCGGCAACACCTTCCACCTGTGGCTGCGCCCGGGCCTGGAAACGATCGAGGCGCACGGCGGCCTGCATGGCTTCATGGGCTGGAAGAAACCAATCCTGACGGACTCCGGTGGCTTTCAGGTGTTTTCGCTTGGCGATCTGCGCAAGATCACCGAAGATGGCGTCACGTTCGCGTCACCAATTAACGGCGACAAACTCTTCCTGTCGCCGGAAGTGTCGATGCAGATCCAGAAGGTGCTGAACTCGGACATCGTCATGCAGTTCGACGAGTGCACGCCGTATGCGACCAACAACGTGCCGACGTCACATCAGGAAGCCGCGGATTCGATGCGCATGTCGATGCGCTGGGCCCAGCGCTCCATCGACGAATTCAAGCGTCTCGGCAATCCGAATGCCCTCTTCGGCATCGTCCAGGGCGGCATGTTCGAAGACCTGCGCGACGAGTCGCTGGCAGGTCTCGCGGAGATGGATTTCCACGGTCTCGCAATCGGTGGCCTGTCGGTCGGCGAGCCAAAAGAAGACATGATGCGCGTGCTGAACCATATCGGCCCGAAGCTGCCGGCCGACAAACCGCACTACCTGATGGGCGTCGGCACGCCGGAAGACCTGGTGGCGGGGGTGGCCGCCGGCGTCGACATGTTCGACTGCGTGATGCCGACCCGCAACGCGCGCAACGGCTGGCTCTTCACCCGTTTCGGCGACATCAAGATCCGCAACGCCGCGCACAAGAACTCGCTGCGCCCGCTCGACGAGCAATGCGGTTGCTATACCTGCCGAAATTTCACCCGCGGCTACCTGCACCATCTGCATCGTGTAGGGGAAATCCTCGGTGCGCAATTGAACACGATTCACAACCTGCACTACTACCTCGAGTTGATGCAGGAAATGCGCGACGCGATCGACGCAAAGCTGTTCGAGCCCTTCCGCAAGCGCTTCCACGAGAACCGCGCGCGCGGCATAGATTAGCGGGCAAGCGGGAATCAGCTGACGAATTTGCCTGAGGAATCGGTCGGCCTCGCACGGCAGACATTACAATTTACTTTCGTGCGCAGCAAAAAAGGCTTTAAACGGTTGATCGGAAAGCCGATTCGCCGCGCCGACCCCAGTCAGGCCAGTGGTAGAATAACCGGCTGATTTTTTTGATCGTTTTGATTTATAACGGAGAGACCAACGTGTCGTTCATTTCCAATGCCTTCGCCCAAGGCACAGCAGCAGGTGGCATTGAATCGAACCTGATGAGCTTCCTGCCGCTGATCCTGATGTTCGGCGTGCTGTACTTCATCATGATTCGCCCGCAAATGAAGCGCCAGAAGGACCATCGCAACATGCTCGCCGCGATGGCCAAGGGCGATGAAGTGGTGACGAATGGCGGCATCGTCGGCAAGGTGACCAAAGTAGGTGAAGCTTACGTCGGCGTCGAAATCTCGGAAGGCACGGAAATCACCGTGCAAAAAGCGTCGGTCACGACGATTCTCCCGAAGGGCACGATCAAGTCGCTGTAAGGCCTGCTCTCTCGCGTCCGGCGCGGCCTCGCCGGCGGTTCTCGCATAACAACGCTGAACGGCCCGCGCTCATCGCCGGACGCATCGCTTCCAAGCCAACCTTCCCGTTGGACCGCTCATGAATCGTTACCCTCTCTGGAAATATGCCGTGATGCTGGTGGCTCTGGTCATCGGCCTCGTGTACACGCTGCCCAATCTGTTCGGCGAAGCGCCGGCGGTGCAGGTGTCGAGCGGCAAGGCGACGGTCAAGCTCGACTCGACCACGCTGTCGGCAGTCGAAACGGCGCTGGCCGCCAATCAGATCAAGCCTGACGAAGTCACGTTCGACAATTCGTCGACCAACGCGAACATCCGCGTGCGTCTGCTGGACACCGACACGCAACTGCGCGTGAAGGACCTGCTGCAAAAATCGCTGAACAGCGACCCGACCGATCCGCAGTTCGTCGTGGCGCTGAACCTGCAAAGCGCGTCGCCGCGCTGGCTAAGCGCCTTGCATGCACTGCCGATGTACCTCGGTCTCGATCTGCGCGGCGGCGTGCACTTCCTGCTGCAGGTCGACATGGCCGGCGCGCTCAACAAGAAGCTCGACTCCGACGCCTCGGATGCACGCACCATGCTGCGTGACAACAACATCCGCGACGGCGGCGTGAACCGCGTCAACCAGACGGTGGTGATCAATTTCGCCGACCAGGCCACGGCAGACGCGGCATCCAGGCAACTGGGCCGCGGCATCAGCGAACTCCAGTGGGCCTCGCAAGCGAACCCGGACGGCGGTGTGCAACTGGTCGGCACGTTCACGCCGGCGGTGCAGAAAGCCGTGCAGGACGCCGCGCTCAAGCAGAACATCACCACGCTGCATAACCGCGTGAACGAGCTCGGCGTGGCCGAGCCGGTGATCCAGCAGCAAGGCTCGGACCGTATCGTCGTCGAACTGCCGGGTGTGCAGGACACGGCGAAGGCGAAGGACATCATCGGCCGCACGGCAACACTCGAAGCGCGCCTCGCCGACCCGGTGAACACGCATCCGAATCCGTCCGATCCGGTGCCGCCGGGTGACGAACTGTTCACCCAAGGCAACCAGACGCCGGTGCTGCTGCGCAAGCAGATCATCTTCACGGGTGACCGCATTATCGACGCGTCGGCAGGCTTCGACGAACATCAGCGTCCGTCGGTGAACATTCGCCTCGACTCGGCCGGTGGCCGCGCGGTGCGCAGCGTCTCGCGCGACAACATCGGCAAGCCGATGGCCATGGTGCTGTTCGAAAAGGGCAAGGGCGAAGTGCTGACGGTGGCGACCATCCAGTCGGAACTGGGCGACCGCTTCCAGATCACCGGCCAGGCCACGCCGCAAGGCGCTGCCGACCTCGCGCTGCTGTTGCGCGCCGGTTCGCTCGCCGCGCCGATGGACATCATCGAAGAACGCACGATCGGCCCGAGCCTCGGCGCGGACAACATCAAGAAGGGCTTCCACTCGGTGGTGTGGGGCTTCGTGGCAATCGCCGTCTTCATGATCGCGTACTACATGCTGTTCGGCGTGATCTCGATGATCGGCTTGTCGGTCAACCTGCTGCTGCTGATCGCCGTGCTGTCCATGTTGCAGGCCACGCTCACCTTGCCGGGTATCGCCGCTATCGCGCTCGCGCTCGGCATGGCGATCGACGCGAACGTGCTGATCAATGAGCGCGTGCGCGAAGAACTGCGCCATGGCGCGCCGCCACAACTGGCGATCCAGAACGGCTACGCGCATGCATGGGCGACGATTCTCGACTCGAACGTCACCACGCTGATCGCTGGCCTCGCGCTGCTCGCCTTCGGCTCCGGCCCGGTGCGCGGCTTCGCGATGGTCCACTGTATCGGCATCTTGACCTCGATGTTCTCGGCGGTGTTCTTCTCGCGCGGTATCGTCAACCTCTGGTACGGCGGCAAGAAGAAGCTCAAGTCGTTGGCCATCGGCCAGGTGTGGCGTCCGCAACCGGAAGGTATCGACGGCGCCGCCGCTTACCTCGGCAATGAAGATGCTGCGACCGACACGGCACGAGCCGTCGCCGCTGCAAGCGCCAAGCCCAAGGCCAAAGCCGCGGCCCAGGCGCGTGCCAAGCCGACCGTGCGCCGCCGCGACGCGTCCAATACGCCGCAGAAACCGGGTTCATCCCGCTGAGTCCCGGAGAACAAGACCATGGAATTTTTCCGTTTTCGCAAAGACATTCCGTTCATGCAGCGTGCGTTGATCTTCAACGCAATCTCGCTGCTGACGTTCCTTGCCGCTGTGTTCTTCCTGGTGCATCGCGGGCTGCATCTGTCGGTGGAATTCACCGGCGGTACCGTCATCGAAGTGCAGTATCCCGGCGCCGCGCCGCTCGAACCGGTGCGCGGCACGCTCAACAAGCTCGGCTATCCCGACGCGCAAGTGCAGAACTTCGGCACTTCGCGCGACGTGCTGATCCGTCTGCCGCTCAAGCACGGCTACACGTCGGCGCAACAGAGCGACCAGGTGATGGGCGCGCTGAAGGGCCAGGACCCGCAGGTGCAGTTGCAACGCGTCGAGTTCGTCGGCCCGCAGGTCGGCAAGGAACTCGCTACCGACGGCCTGCTCGCGCTGGCCTGTGTGGTGGTCGGCATCGTGATCTATCTGTCGTTCCGCTTCGAATGGAAGTACGCGGTCGCCGGCGTGATCGCGAACTTGCACGACGTGATCATCATTCTCGGCTTCTTCGCGTTCTTCCAGTGGGAGTTCTCGCTGTCGGTGCTGGCCGCGGTGCTCGCAGTGCTCGGCTACTCGGTGAACGAATCCGTCGTTATCTTCGACCGGATTCGTGAAACCTTCCGCCGCGAACGCAAGATGACCGTGATCGAGGTGATCAACCACGCGATCACCAGCACGATGTCGCGCACGATCATCACCCACGGCTGTACGCAGATGATGGTGCTGTCGATGTTCCTGTTCGGCGGCCCCACGCTGCACTACTTCGCTCTCGCGCTGACGGTCGGTATTCTGTTCGGCATCTACTCGTCGGTGTTCGTCGCCGCGGCGCTTGCCATGTGGTTCGGCGTGAAGCGCGAAGATCTGGTGAAGGACAAGAAGGAACGCGTCGATCCGGACGATCCAAACGCCGGCGCACAAGTCTGATTCTGCTGCAGGCAGACATCTGGCCCGATCGTGAAAAAAGGAAGGCCGGTTCTCGCGAACCGGCCTTTTACGTTTACCGCCTTTACCGCCTTTACCGCCTTTGCGGCCTTTGCGGCCTTTGTGGCCTTTGTGGCCCTGCTGCTCCGTCCCGCCGTCCTCGCACCCTGCACGCTCGCTCGCCAAGCTCTGTCGCGCAGCAGGACAACGCGGCAACGTGTTAGCGGAACCCAAGCTTGCGTCTCGCCGCCATCAGCGCCACCAGGCTGACGGCCGCGGCAAAAATCATGTAGTAGCTCGGCGCGGCCTTCGACCCCGTGAAGCTGATCAGCCACGCGATGATGAAAGGCCCGAAGCCACCGAAGATCGTCACGGCGATGTTATAGGCCAGCGACATGCCGGTGGTACGCGTCTGCACCGGGAACATCTCGGAAAGCAAACCCGGCAGCGCCGCGAAGTAGCCTGTCATCAGAAAGCCGAACACAATTTGCAGCACGATCAGCGTGCCGAAGCTCGGATGCGCGACCAGATAGATGAAGGCCGGATTGATCAGGATGAGAAGCAGCAGCGCCGAAATCAGCATGATCGTGGTGCGGCCATGGCGGTCCGAGAGATGGCCAACCAGCGGCGAGAACACCATCTGGATCACGCCGGTCAGCGCGATCGCCGCGAACGCGACCGACGGCGCCAGCCCCAACTGCTTCACGCCGTAGGTCGGCATGAACAGCACCAGATAGCTCGACACCGTACCGAGCACCACCACGCCGATCGCAATCACGAGGCGCAGCTTCTGGCTGGCGAAGGTGTCGCGCAGCGGCGTCGTGGTGGCTTCCGCCGCGAGGAACTCAGGCGTTTCGTCGAGTTTGGTGCGGATATACCACGCGACCGGCCCGATCATAAGACCGAAGAAGAATGGCACGCGCCACCCCCACGAGGCCATCTGCTCCGGCGACAACTTGCCGGTCAGCAGCACGCCGAAGCCGGCCGCGAGCAGCGTGGTGAGCCCCTGGCTCGCGACCTGCCAGCTCGCGAAAAAGCCGCGCCGCCCCGGTACGTGTTCCGCGAGAAAAGCCGTGGCGCTGCCGAACTCGCCGCCCGCCGAAAAGCCTTGCATCAGGCGCGCCACTACGAGAATCACGGGCGCGGCAATGCCAATGCTCTGATACGTCGGCAGAACCGCGATGATCAGCGTGCCGCACATCATCAGCAGGATCGACAGCGTAAGCGCCGCCTTGCGTCCGGCGCGGTCGGCGTAAGCACCGATCACGATCGCGCCGAGCGGCCGCATGAAGAACGACACGCCGAAAGTGCCAAGCGTCAGGAGCAGCGAGACCGTGTCGTTACCCGCCGGGAAAAACAGCTTCGCGATGATGACCGCGAAAAAACCGTACACGACCAGATCGAACCATTCCAGCGCGTTGCCGATCGAGGCGGCGGCCACCGCGCGCCACGAATTCCGCCGGCTCCCCGCCAGGCTTGCCGCTGCCGTTGCATTCATGCAGATCTCCAACGCGCGCGAAATATTGTTGACGTAGGTTCTACGCTGGATATCGCCGAACTGGATGCGCGCACAACCAATCCGGAACCAGCGCTCTATGTACCTGAAAAATTAAGGCGGCGCGAGCGGCAAATGACCCATGACTGCTGCACAAGGCTCCCCGCGTTTCAAGCGGGCAATAAAAAGCCGCTTCATCGCACATGCGAACGAAGCGGCTTTTTTGTTGCGATGCAACGGCCGCGCCATGAGCGGCATTCAATACGAATAGGCAAAAGGCTCGTTAAAGCGCTTATTGCTTGATGCCTTCCGACTGAATATGCAGCGTGGTATCCATGCTAAAGCCATACTTGGCACCGGAATCCATGCCGTATTCGCTGCGGTTGAAATGAGCGCTCGCTTCCACGCCGCACACTTCACGCTTGAGCACCGGGTGCTGCATGCACTTGAACGATTCGATCTTCAGATTCAGCGGCTTGGTCACGCCGCGGATCGTCAGGTTGCCGACCACTTCGACCGGCTTGTCGCCGTCGAACTTGATATCGGTCCCTTTGTAAGTCACCGCAGGGTACTTGGTAACGTCGAAGAATTCGTCCGATTTCAGATGCTCGTCGAGTTTGCCGTTGCCGGTCTCGACCGAAGCCGGGTCAACCGTCACGTCCACCGTGCCGGTTTTCGCCGCACGGTCGAGCGTGACCGTGCCGGAACTCTTGACGAACTTGCCGCGCCACACGGAGAGGCCGCCGAAATGATCCGCCTCGAAGCTCGGATACGTGTGAGTCGGGTCGAGCTGATAAGTGTCGGCGGCAGCAAACGCGCCGAGCGAGAAGGAAGAGGCCAATGCACCGACGGCGATCAACAGAGATGTTTTCAATTCAGGCTCCTTATGTTTCTGGAAGTCTTGAAGGATAGCGGCCGCACCCAAAGAGCGCGGCGAACGTCAATTGCGTGCAGCGACGATATGAAATTTGATCACCACGTCATCAGCAACCACCGAGGTGTCTTTCCATTCGCCGGTGCCGATGTCGAATTGCGAGCGCTTGATCGGCAGCGAGCCGTCGAAAGTTTGCGTCGCGCCCTGCTGGGTGACCGTGACCGGCACCACGACGGTCTGCGCTTTACCCTTGATGGTCAACTTTCCGGTGACCTTGAACTGATTGCCGCCGGCCGGGGCGATCGCGCTCGATATGAAAGTTGCAGCCGGGTAGGTCTTCGCGTCGAACCAGTCCTTGCCGCGCACCTGATCGTTATAGCTTTCGTCACCGAGGTCATAACTGCCGACGTCGATGCTCAACTGCGCGCTGCCGTCGGCCGGTTTTGCCGGATCGAACTTCACTTGCGCGGTGAATTTGCCGAATTTGCCTTCCACCGGCACGTTCATCTGCTTCGACGTTGCCGTCACCGAACTTTTGGCGACGTCGACCTGCGCGAGCGCACTGCCGGCTGCGGTCAGAGAGGCCGCTGCGAACGTGGCGAGCATGTAACGATAAAACGAAACTTTCATGGTTATCCTTATTTGATGAAAGGGAGCATGCGCGACAGCAGGCCGTCGCGGTCGAGCCATTGATGCTTGAGCGCCGCCGCGACATGCAGCACGACCAGCACGAGCAAGGTGTAATTCAGCGCGATATGCACGTTCTTCAGCAGCTCCTTGAGATGCGGGTCTGGTGCGATCAGGCGCGGCAGCGGAATCAGGCCGAGGTACACCACTGGCACGTTGGCCGCCGAGCTATACAGATAGCCGGAGACGGGAATCACGATCATCAGCACGTAGAGCAGAAAATGTGTGAGATGCGCGGCGCCGCGCTGCCAGGCCGGCATGCGGCGCGGCATCGACGGGCCCGCGTGGGTGGCGCGCCATAGAATGCGCAGCACGGCGAGCACGAACACCGTCACGCCGATCCACTTGTGGTACGAAAAGTAGCGCAGCTTGGTGGGCGTGAAGCCGGGGATATCGGTCATCACCCAACCGAGCGCGAAGCTGCACACGATCAGCAGCGCGATCAGCCAGTGAAAGGCGATGGCCGTCCGCGTGTATGACTCCCGGCCACCAAAAGAAGGATTGAGTGCCATGACAGGTCAACGCAAGTTAAGAGAGGTTAACGGCGCAGCCGGCCCGGCTATTCCACGCATGCCAATGCATGTTGCATCGTGCGGCTCGATAGAAAGCATGGCGGCTGCGGCACACGCCAAGGCCGCCATGCTACCGCAAGCGGAAAAAGCTGGGTCGATCAGAGTTAGCGCTTTAGCGCTTACTCTGATCCCATGCAAAGCTCTTACTCTGATCCCATGCAAAGCTGTCGACCCGGAATGCCGCCCGGCCAAAAGTCTTCCACGTGCAGAACAGTATTGAACAATTGGGGACCGAGACTGTCAAAATCTGTCGCTTTCACGTAAGACCAGTCCAGATGCTTCCGCTGCCCGACTCACCCCGCACCGGGTGCAATGGCCGTCCCGGCCGCGAAGCGCGTTTGGTACTATTGCTCCACGCTTTCTTCTGCCCGGCCCTAAAACCGGCATTGCACGCCTCCCTTCATGTCGTTAGCTCTTCTGCCGTATGGAACATGACAACCTGATCGCGTGCCATGAGTGCGATACGCTGTTCTACAAGCGCCGGCTTATCGGGCGGGAGGTCGCGCGTTGTTCGCGCTGCGGCGCGACGCTCTATCAAGGCGTCTCCCGCAAGCTCGACAGTATCTGTGCGATGACGCTGGCCGCGCTGATTACCTTCGTGATCGCCCAGGCCTTCCCGATCGTCGAACTCGAAACCAACGGCATCACCTCGCAGACCACGCTGTTTGGCGCGCTCATCGCACTGTGGGGCGAGGACATGCAGATCGTCGCGGTCATGGTGTTCTGCTCGACCATCCTGTTCCCGCTGACCGAGCTGGTCGCGCTGCTCTATGTGCTGCTCCCGCTGAACGCCGGCTACGTGCCGCCCGCCTTCAACCGCGTGTTGCGCGCCATTCAATTCGTGCGGCCATGGGGCATGATCGAAGTGTTCATGCTTGGCGTGCTGATCACCATCGTGAAGATGGTGAGTCTCGCACGCGTGATTCCCGAAGCGGCGCTATTCGCGTTCGGCGTGCTGACGCTGATGATCGCGGTGGTGCTCACGTTCGATCCGCGCGAACTGTGGGACCGCGCCGACGAAATGGCTAACCGCAGCCAGAGACCGCGGCCGCGCACCGCCGCGGACAGCGCGGCGGCTGCCGTCAGTTCGCTTGACGGGCCGCCCCCGCCGCCTGAGGTGCAAGGCACGGCCCAATCCGCATTGCCGCCGGCGCCGCCGGTGCCGCCAGCGCCGCATCAAGGATGAACGCACGATGAAATACGTGACCGCGAAGCGCGCGGGCCTGGTCGCCTGCCACGCGTGCGGACGCGTCGAGCCGCGTATCCGCTCCGTCACGCCGCAACACTGCGGACGCTGCGGCGCGGTGATGCACCGGCGCAACCCCGACAGCCTGATGCGCACCTGGGCGCTGCTGATCGCCGCGGCCTTGCTGTATATTCCGGCGAATCTGTTACCTGTGATGCACACGTCGTCGCTGCTCGGTTCGGAAGACGACACCATCATGAGCGGCGTCGTGTACTTCTGGACCTCGGGCGACTGGCCGTTGGCCGTGATCGTGTTCATCGCCAGCATCATGGTGCCGATGCTCAAGCTCAGTGTGCTCGTGTTGCTCACCACCACCGCGCAGCGCCGCTCGCGCTGGCGGCCGGAGCAACGCGCCACGCTCTACCGGATGGTCGAACGGATCGGGCGCTGGTCGATGCTCGACGTGTTCGTCGTCACGCTGACCGTCGCGCTGGTCCGTTTCAAGTCGCTTGCTGTGATCACGGCTGGACCGGGCGCAATCGCCTTCGGCTCGGTGGTGATTCTGACGATGATGGCATCCATGCAATTCGATCCACGGCTCATCTGGGACAACGTGGAAGGCAGTACTCAAAAACCTCAGGACCTCGACCATGACTAGCCCGCAAGGACCGACGCCCGCCTCCGATGCGCCGCGCAACGATTCGAACGGACCGAAGCTGCCGCCCCAACTGCCTGACCCTGACATCGAGCCGCGCAGCCGCTGGCTGCCCTCGCTCGTCTGGGTGATTCCGCTGATCGCCGCGCTAATCGGCCTTGCGCTCGTGATCAAGTCGGTGACCGAAAAAGGCCCAACCATCACGATCACGTTCGTCAGCGCCGAAGGCCTCGAGCCCGGCAAGACCAAGGTCAAATACAAGGATGTCGATGTCGGCTCGGTGAAGACCATTACGCTCTCGAAGGATCTGTCGCACGTGCTGGTTCAGGTGCAACTCACCAAGGAAGGCGAAAACTTCGCGGTCAAGGATTCGCGCTTCTGGGTGGTGCGCCCTCGCGTCGGCGCGAGCGGCGTGTCCGGACTGACCACGCTGCTCTCCGGTGCGTACATCGGTGCGGACGCCGGCCATTCACCGGACACCGAACAAGACTTTGTCGGCCTCGAAACACCGCCGCCGATTACGGGCGACCAGAAAGGCCACCAGTTCATTCTGCATGGCGACTCGCTCGGCTCGATCGACATCGGTTCGCCGATTTTCTACCGGCGCGTGCAGGTCGGCCAGGTGGTCGGCTTCTCGCTCGACAAGGACGGCACCGGCGTGACGATGCGGGTCTTCGTGTCGGCGCCGTTCGACCAGTACGTCGGCACCAATTCGCGCTGGTGGCATGCGAGCGGCGTCGATTTGCGGCTCGACTCGAGCGGCTTCAAGCTGAATACGCAGTCGCTTGCCACGGTGATCGTCGGCGGCTTGTCGTTCCAGTCGCCGCCGGGTCAGGGCGTGGGTGCGCAGGCGCCGAACAACATGACGTTCCGCCTAGGTTCGGATGAACAGGACGCGATGCGCGAACCGGATGGCGTGCCATTGCGTGTGGTGATGAACTTCAATCAGTCGCTGCGCGGGCTGTCGGTCGGCGCGACGGTCGACTTCCGCGGCATCGTGCTGGGCCAGGTGACCAACATCGGCATCGACTACGATCCGAAGACGCGCAGCTTCACGATGCCGGTAACGATGAACCTGTACCCGGACCGCCTCGGCAAGCGCTTCCGCGAAACCGCGCCGACACCGGGCAGCCTCGCGGGTCAAACCTTGCTGCAACAGCTCGTCAAGCATGGGCTGCGCGGCCAGTTGCGTACCGGCAATCTGATTACGAGCCAGTTGTACGTAGCGCTCGATATCTTCCCGAAAGCGCCGCCGGCCACGGTTGACGTAACGGGCGATCCGCTCGAGTTGCCGACCATTCCGAACTCGCTCGACGAACTGCAGGTGCAGGTTGCCGACATTGCGAAGAAGCTCGACAAGGTGCCGTTCGACCAGATCGGTTCGAACCTGAACAGCGCGTTGAAGAATGCCGACCAGCTGTTCACGCGACTCGACAAGGAAGTCGTGCCGGAGGCGCGCGACACGCTGGCTGCGGCGAAGCAGACCTTCGGTTCGGCCGAGGCGACATTGCAGCAGGACTCGCCGTTGCAGTCGGATGTTCACCAGGCGTTGCAGGAACTGACACGTACGTTGCAGTCGCTGAATGCGCTGTCGGATTATCTGGAACGTCATCCGGAATCGCTGTTGCGCGGTAAAACAGGAGATAAACCATGATGTTTGCCCGGCTCCCCCGCCCGCCGCGCGGGCTTGTGCGCGGCGCTGTTTATGTCGGCGCTCTGGCCGGACTGATAGCGATGGCGGCGTGTTCGTCGCCGTCGAGCCGCTTTTATACGCTCGGCGCGGATAGTGCGCCTGCTGGCTCCGCGGCGGCGGTTAGCGCCCGGACATCGGCTGCGCCGGCGTGGCTGATCGAAGTCGCGCCGATCGATGTCCCGCCGCAAGTGGCGAAGAATCAGCTTGTGGTGCAGACGGGACCGACGCAGGTTCAGGTGCTCGAGCAGGAGCGTTGGGCTTCGTTGCCGGGTGACGAGCTTCGTCGGGCTTTGTCGACCAGTCTTACGCAGCAGCTGGGCACGATCGATGTGTATGGCACTGCGTATGCCGATACGACACCGGTGTATCGGGTCAGCATGAATGTGCAGCGGTTCGAGTCATGGCCGGGGTCGCATGCGTTGATCGATGCGGTTTGGAGTGTGCGGGCTGTGCGTAGTAATGCTGTGATGACCTGTCGGAGCGTGGTGAGTGAGCCGGTTGGCGGCGGCTACGATGCGCTTGTCAATGGGCATCGGGTGGCGTTGCAGCGGATTGCTTTGCAGGTGGCGGGTGCGGTGCAGGCTATGGCTTCTGCTGCTCCGCAAGGGAAGGTTGGGGGTGCTACGGGCGCTGGTTTTGCCGTGCCGGCGTGTCCTTCAGCTGTTGCGGCTGCCAGTGCGGGGAGTTGAAGGTTTCTTTGCCAGATCAGGAAAAGGCCAAAACGACCCGTAATCCCGACCGCGTACAATAGCGCCTTATCTAACGCCTTCCGGCAACCTCAATGTCCTTCGATTTCTTCCTTCCCTGTCCGCGTGGCCTTGAAGCCTCGCTCGCCACCGAGCTCGCGGAAATTGCCGCGAAGCACCTGAACGGCGCGCCGTTCACGGCTGGCGCGCAAGTGCCCGGCGGTGTGCATTTCCGCGGCGGCTGGGCCGCCGGCATGGCCGCCAACCTGCACTCGCGCCTCGCGAGCCGCGTGCTGCTGAAAATCGCGCATCGGCCGTATCGCAGCGAACAGGACATTTACGCGCTTGCGGTCGAACAGCGCTGGGAGCAGTGGTTCTCGGCAAACGAAACGCTGCGCGTGGACGTCACCGCCATCAAATCGCCGCTGCGCAGCCTGGAATTCACGACGCTGCGCGTCAAGGACGCGATCTGCGACCGTCTGCGTGAAGTGAGCGGTGCGCGTCCGAACATCGACACCGCCATGCCCGACGTGCGCGTGTTCGCGTTCCTCACCGCCACCGATTGCACGCTCTATCTCGACACCTCCGGCGACCCGCTCTTCAAGCGCGGCTGGCGGCTGGACAAGGGTGCGGCGCCGCTGCGCGAGAACCTCGCGGCGGGCATCCTGCGCCTGACCGGCTGGACCGCCGGCACGCCGCTGTACGACCCGATGTGCGGCAGCGGCACCTTCCTCGCGGAAGCCGCGCAAGTGGCGCTGAATATCGCGCCGGGCGCGGAGCGCCGCTTCGGCTTCGAGAAGCTCAAGCAATTCGACGCCAGGACCTGGCAAACGCTGAAGGCCGCCGCGCTCGACGCCAAGCACGCCGCCCGCAGCTCGCGCGCCGATCTGCAGATCTTCGGCAGCGATATTTCCGGCGACATGCTCGACAAGGCGCGTGCGAACTTCCAGCGCGCTGGCCTGCCGTCAATTCCGCTCAAGCAGGTCGACGCACGCGGCATGACCGCACCGTCGGCTGAGCCGGGCATCCTCGTCGCAAATCCGCCGTACGGCGAGCGGATCGAAGTGCGCGGGCGCAACGCACGTGGTGAAATCCGCGAAGGCCGCGCCACACGTGAAGGCCGCGACGACGAGAGCTTCCACCGGGCCCAGGAAGAAGCACCGGATAGCGAGTTTTTCCAGTCGCTCGGCGATGCGCTGAAGCAGCGCTTTACCGGCTGGCACGCGTTCATCCTGACGTCGGATCGCAAGTTGCCCGGTCAGTTGCGTCTGCGTGAATCGACCAAGACGCCGCTCTTCAACGGCGCGCTTGAATGCCGGCTGTTCCGTTTCGACCTGATCGCGGGCAGCGTGCGTCAGCGGCCGCAGAACAACGACACGCCGCCGGCCTGAGCCCTTGCAGAGCAGCACCGGAAAAAGCCGCGGATCCAGGTCCGCGTTTTTTTCGCCGGTATGCCAGCGATCGGCGCACGCGGGGAGTTGGTTTCGCGGCCCGCCGCGAGGCAGGCCGCGCAGCACAGCGGTCCGTTATTCCACCGCCTTCACCATATCCTCGATCACCTTCTTGGCGTCGCCGAACACCATCATCGTCTTGTCCATGTAGAACAGGTCGTTGTCGAGGCCGGCATAACCTGCTGCCATAGAACGCTTGTTCACGATGACCGTGCGCGCCTTGTAAGCCTCGATGATCGGCATGCCCGCGATCGGCGACTTCGGATCGTTCTTCGCCGCCGGATTCACCACGTCGTTCGCGCCGAGCACCAGCACCACGTCGACCTGACCGAACTCGCCGTTGATATCGTCCATTTCGTAGACCATGTCGTACGGCACTTCGGCTTCGGCAAGCAGCACGTTCATATGCCCCGGCATCCGCCCGGCTACCGGGTGAATCGCGTACTTCACCTCGATGCCCTTCTCGACCAGCTTGTCGGTCAGCTCCTTCAACGCATGCTGCGCGCGCGCGACCGCCAGACCGTAACCCGGCACGATCACCACCGTTTCAGCATTGCCGAGCATGAACGACGCATCGTCAGCCGAACCGGATTTCACCGGACGCTGCTCCGCCGACCCACCTGCAGCCGCCGCACCCGCCTCGTTGCCGAAGCCGCCGAGAATCACGTTGAAAAACGAGCGGTTCATCGCGCGGCACATGATGTACGACAGGATCGCACCCGACGAACCCACCAGCGAGCCCGCGATGATCAGCATCGGATTGTTCAGCGAGAAGCCGATGCCCGCCGCCGCCCAGCCCGAGTACGAGTTGAGCATCGACACGACCACCGGCATATCCGCGCCGCCGATCGGGATGATGATCAGCACGCCGAGCACGAACGCGATGATCGTCATGATGATGAACGGCAACCACGACTGCGTGAGGAAGAAGATCACGCCGAAGCCGAGCATCGCGAGCGCGAGCAGCAGGTTGATCAGATGCTGCCCCGCATAGACCACCGGTGCGCCCTGGAACAGGCGGAACTTGTACTTGCCCGACAGCTTGCCGAATGCGATCACCGAACCGGAGAACGTAATCGCGCCGACAAACGTGCCAATGAACAGCTCGACGCGATTGCCGTATGGCAGGAAGCCCGGAATTGCATTCTCTGGATCGACGAGGCCGAAGGCCGACGGCTCCGACACCACCGCATACGCGATGCACACCGCGGCAAGACCGATCAGCGAGTGCATCGCCGCGACCAGTTCCGGCATCTTGGTCATCTCGACGCGCGCCGCGACGAACGCGCCGATCGCGCCGCCGATCACCAGCGCGACCAGCAGGAGGCCAAGCCCTAACCCAAGATTCGAGCCGAGCGCATTCGCCTGTTTGACGATCAGCGCGATCGTGGTGAGGATCGCAATCGCCATCCCGACCATGCCGAAGGTATTGCCGGTGCGCGCCGTCTTCGGATTGGACAGCCCCTTGAGCGCCTGGATGAAACAGACCGACGCGACCAGATAAAGCAGCGTGACGACGTTCAGACTCATTACGCGTTCTCCTTTGCAACTGCGGGGAGCTTCTTCGGCTCTTTCTTGCGGAACATCTCCAGCATTCGCCTCGTCACCAGAAATCCGCCGAACACGTTCACTGCCGCGAGCGCGACCGCGAGCGTGCCGAAGAACTTGCCGGTGTCGCCCACGGTGAGGCCGGCTGCCAGCATTGCGCCGACGATCACGATCGCCGAGATCGCGTTGGTCACGGCCATCAGCGGCGTGTGCAGCGCGGGCGTGACGTTCCAGACGACGTGGTAGCCGACGTAGATCGCCAGCACGAAGATGATCAGGTTAATGACGGTGTGGTTGATGACTTCCATCGCCGCTCTCCTATGTATTGATTCGATGTCGGCCAGAGTAAGCGCTTTAGCGCTTACTCTGGTCCCATGCAATTAATTGCTCAGGCCTTGCGCGTGACTTCGCCGTCGCGGGCCAGCAGCGTGGCCGCGACGATGTCGTCCGCGAGATCGATGTTCAGGGCGCCTTCCTTGGTGATGATCAGCTTCAGGAAGTCGAGCAGGTTGCGTGCGTATAAGGACGACGCGTCGGCGGGCACCATCGACGCCAGGTTCGTGTAACCCACGATCTGCACGCCGTGTTTTGTAACGACCTGGTCCGCTACGGTGAGCGGGCAGTTGCCGCCGCGCTGGCCTTCATACTCCGCGCCACGGCCTGCGGCGAGGTCCACCAGCACGGAGCCGGGTTTCATCGCCTGCACGGTTTCGACCGAGATCAGCGTCGGCGCGGCCCGGCCTGGAATCAGAGCGGTGGAAATCACTACGTCGGCCTGCTTCGCCCGTTCGTGGACCAGCGCCGACTGGCGCGCAAGCCACGATGGCGGCATTGGCCGCGCGTAGCCGCCGACGCCCTGCGCGGCTTCGCGCTCCTCGTCGGTTTCGTACGGGACGTCGAGAAACTTGGCGCCGAGCGATTCGATCTGCTCCTTGACCGCCGGACGCACGTCGGAGGCTTCGATCACGGCGCCCAGGCGCTTGGCAGTTGCGATCGCCTGCAAACCGGCCACGCCCGCGCCGAGAATCAGCACGCGGGCCGCTTTCACGGTGCCGGCAGCCGTCATCAGCATCGGCATGAAGCGCGGATAGAGCGTGGCCGCCAGCAGCACCGCCTTGTACCCGGCGATGTTCGCCTGCGACGACAGCACGTCGAGGCTCTGCGCGCGGGTGGTGCGCGGCGCGGCTTCGAGCGCGAACGCCGTCACACCCGCAGCCGCGAGCTTTGATGAGTTTTCGGTATTGAAAGGGTCAAGCATGCCGACCAGCGTCGCGCCGCGCTTCAGAAGCGGCAACTCGGCATCGGTCGGCGACTGGACCTTCAGGACCAGATCCGCGCCAAACGCGGTGGCCGCATCAACGACCTCCGCGCCAGCGGCTGTAAAGGCCTCGTCAGGAAAGCTTGCGCCGGTACCGGCGCCGCTCTGGATCGTGACCCGGTGGCCCTGGGTCACATACTTCCTGACCGTTTCGGGCGTCGCGGCGACGCGGGTTTCGTGCGCGCGCGTCTCGGCTGGCACTCCGATGTGCATCTTTTCTCCTCCTCGACTTCCTGTTTTACGACAGAGCTGCCGACGAGGCACGCCGGCATTCCGGTGCAACGGCTAACGGCGTCACTTTAACCGAAACTTGGTGCGGCGCAAAAATCGGGGACAATCCGGAGTCTTCGCCGCCGCCCGCTTCCCGGCAGCCCGGGCCCATAAACGGTAAAATGCGCACCCATGAAACCGGAAACCTGGCTGCCGCACGTCACCGTTGCGGCCATCGTCGAGCGTGACGGGCGTTTTCTCGTGGTCGAGGAACATACCGCCGACGGCCTGCGCCTGAATCAGCCCGCCGGCCATCTGGAAGCAGGCGAAACGCTCCTGGAAGCGGTCGTCCGCGAAACGATCGAGGAAACCGCCCATCCGTTCAAGCCCGCGGCGCTGGTCGGCATGTATATGACGCATTTCGAGCGGCCCGGCAGTGAGGGGGTGACGTATCTGCGCTTCACCTATTGCGGCACGAGCGGCGCAGCGGATGCAGCGCGCGCGCTCGATCCCGACATCGTCCGCACGCTATGGATGAGCGCCGACGAATTGCGCGCCTGCCCCGAACGGCATCGCACGCCGCTTGTCATGCAATGTCTCGACGATTACCTCGCAGGACGGCGTTTCCCGCTCGACTTCGTGCACACGCATTCGGTCGCGCGCAAGCAGGTATAAGCAGACGTAAGCAGGCATCGCCAGGCCGAACCGGTCATAAACGGGCCTGATCCGTCACGAGCGGCCAGGCTGGCGACCGGGCAACACGGTCAACCTACGATCAATGAAGTCACGCAGTACCCAGTGAGCATCTTATGAGCAAGCAGAAAGTCGTTGTAGGCATGTCGGGCGGCGTCGATTCGTCGGTTACCGCGTGGCTGCTGAAGGAACAGGGCTACGACGTGGTCGGCCTGTTCATGAAAAACTGGGAAGACGACGACGACAGCGAGTACTGCTCGACACGGCAGGACTGGATCGACGTTGTTTCGGTGGCGGATCTGATCGGCATCGACGTCGAAGCGGTCAACTTCGCCGCCGAATACAAAGACCGCGTGTTCGCCGAATTCCTGCGCGAATACTCGGCCGGCCGCACGCCGAATCCAGACGTGCTGTGCAACGCCGAGATCAAGTTCAAGGCCTTCCTCGATCACGCGATGTCGCTCGGCGCGGAAACCATCGCGACCGGCCACTATGCGCGCGTGCGCGAGAACAACGGCCGCTTCGAGTTGCTGAAGGCCTTCGATCATACGAAGGACCAGTCGTACTTCCTGCATCGGCTGAATCAGGCGCAGTTGTCGAAGACGCTGTTTCCGCTCGGCGAGATTCCGAAAACCAAAGTCCGCGAGATCGCCGAACAGATCGCGCTGCCGAATGCGAAGAAGAAAGATTCGACCGGCATCTGCTTCATCGGCGAACGGCCGTTCCGCGACTTCCTGAACCGCTATCTGCCGACCAAACCCGGCCCCATGAAAACCACCGACGGTAACGTGGTCGGTGAACACATCGGCCTCGCGTTCTACACCTTCGGGCAGCGCAAGGGTATCGGCCTCGGCGGCAGCAAGGAAGGCAGCGGCGAGCCGTGGTTCGTCGCCGGTAAGGATATTGCGTCGAACACGCTGTATGTCGCGCAAGGCCACGACCATTCGTGGCTGCTGAGCCATACGTTGAGCGCAGGCAATACGAGCTGGGTCGCGGGCGAAGCGCCGGCCGACGGTTTCGCGTGCGGCGCGAAAACCCGTTACCGGCAAGCGGATGCGCCGTGCTCCTTTAGTGCGGCGGCCAGCGTAGCAGGTCGCGACGAAGGCCTTTTCGAACTGAATTTCGACGCCGCCCAATGGGCTGTCACACCAGGGCAATCTGCAGTGCTCTACGATGGCGACGTGTGTCTCGGCGGCGGCATCATCGAACATGCGGTGACCGGGCAGCCAACGGCGCGCCAGCCGCAACAGGCAGCGTTGCTAAGCGCCCGTTGAGCCAAGGGATTGATCGTGCGGCTACGCCTTGGCCCCGCTGCACGCGCTTCACCTTCATGTCTCATCTCCAAGCTTCATACTTCACGCTTCACCCATGCGTTTCATCTTCGAGCGCAGCTAGCTTCACCCTAACAAGCAGTGGTTCGTTTCCCTTCGCGGCGAATTCCGTCTGCGCCGACAGCGTCGACGATCCCTCCGCGACGATACTCACTGCACTGGAGTCCCCATGCTTTCCCGACGTTATCTGGCGATGTGGTGCGCAGTCATTCTGCTCGCAGCCTGTGCTCTGCTTGCCGCGACGCATCACCTTTCGTGGTTCTGGATCATCGTGCCGGTGGCGCTCGTCGCGCTCGGCCTGTTCGACCTCACGCAGCAGCGTCACGCGATTCTGCGTAACTATCCGCTGTGGGGCCACTTCCGTTTCCTGTTCGAATTCATCCGCCCCGAAATCCGCCAGTATTTCGTCGAGGACGATACCGACGAGAAACCTTTCTCGCGTGCGCAACGCAGCATCGTCTATCAGCGTGCGAAGAACGACGTGGATAGCCGCCCGTACGGCACCGAGCTCGACGTCAAAGCCGTCGCGCACGAATGGATCAGCCACTCGCTCGCGCCGACCAAGGTCGATAGCCACGACTTCCGTATCGTCGTCGGACCCGACCGTGCGCAGCCTTATTCGATGTCGATCTTCAACGTCTCCGCGATGAGCTTCGGCTCGTTGTCGGCGAACGCGATCATGGCGCTGAATCTCGGCGCGAAGAAAGGCAACTTCGCGCACGACACGGGCGAAGGCTCGATGTCAAAATATCACCGCGAGCATGGCGGCGATATCATCTGGGAAATCGCCTCTGGCTACTTCGGCTGCCGTAACGACGACGGCACCTTCAGCGCGGAGAAGTTCGCCAGGCAGGCCGCCGAACCGCAGGTGAAGATGATCGAGGTGAAGCTCTCGCAAGGCGCGAAGCCCGGTCACGGCGGCGTGCTGCCGGCCGCGAAGATCACGCCTGAGATTGCTGAAACGCGCGGCGTGCCGATGGGCCGCGATTGCATCTCGCCCGCCACCCATTCCGAATTTTCTTCGCCACGCGGCCTGCTCGAATTCGTCGACCGGTTGCGCACGCTGTCCGGCGGCAAGCCGACCGGATTCAAGCTGTGCATCGGGCATCCGTGGGAATTCTTCGGCATTGCGAAGGCGATGCTGGAGACGGGGATTCTGCCGGACTTCATCGTGGTCGACGGTGCGGAGGGCGGCACGGGCGCAGCGCCGCTGGAGTTCACCGATCACGTCGGCGTGCCGTTGCAGGAAGGGTTGCTGCTGGTGCACAACACGCTGGTCGGCATCGGCTTGCGTCAGCGCATCCGCATCGGCGCGAGCGGCAAGATGATTACCGCATTCGATATCACGAAGACGCTGGCGATCGGCGCGGATTGGGTCAACGCGGCGCGCGGCTTCATGTTCGCGGTCGGTTGCATTCAGGCGCAGACCTGCCACACCGGCCGCTGCCCGACCGGCGTCGCGACGCAGGACCCGGTGCGTCAACGTGCGCTGGTCGTGCCGGACAAGGCCGAGCGCGTGTTCAACTTCCATCACAGCACGCTGCATGCTCTGAAGGAAATCATTCAGGCCGCGGGGCTCAAGCATCCGGCGGAACTGCGCGCGCATCACATCGTGCGGCGCGTGTCGTCGCATGAAGTGCGGTTGATGTCCGATCTGTTGAAGTATCTCGATCCGAACGATCTGCTGAACGGCAACTATCGCTACACGTTGTACGAGAAATATTGGCCTATGGCGCAAAGCGATTCGTTTGCGCCGAAAGTTGAACTGGCCGCGACGTAAGCCGGTTGTGACGGCGATTGGCTCGTGGGCCGATCGCCGCCTAAGTCTTAAATTTTCACGACGAGTTCTTGCAGAAAAATAAGAATCCTTAAGAGCTCGTCTTATATACAAGGACGGCGGCGGACCGTACATTTGCGTGATCTTTTTCCCGCTCAATGTCCATGGTTACGCCCCCTCCTGCTCCGCTGCCGCTCGGCGAGCACACACAACTCGTCCAGACCCGTCATGGCTGGATGCTCGCCAATCCAAACGACTTCTATCTCGGCCGCGCGCTCATCGAATACGGTGAATGCAGCGAACTCGAATCCGCTGTGTTGCGACAGTTGCTGGTGCAGCCGGGCATCGTCGTGGAAGTGGGCGCGAATATCGGCGTGCATACGATCATGCTGGCGCGTGAGGCGCAGGCGCGTCGGCAGGTGCTCGTCGCGTTCGAGCCTCAGCCGGTGATCTTTCAGAACCTCTGTGCGAATCTCGCGGCCAATGGTGTGCGCAATGTGCTGGCCTGGCCGTATGCGTGCGGGGCGAGTGCGGGGACACTGTATTTTGCGCGGCCGGACTATGACGCGCCGGGCAATTTCGGCGGAGTATCGATGCAGACCGAGGCTGCGGCGAATACGCTCCCCGTCCCGTGCGTGCGGCTTGACGATGTGCTCCGCTCTCATACCGTGGGGCTGCTGAAGCTCGACGTGGAAGGGTTCGAGTTGAACGCGCTGCTAGGGGCTGAGGAAACGGTTGCCCGCTCGCGGCCTGTGATTTATGTGGAGAACGACCGGCTCGATCAGTCGCAGGCGTTGATTGAGTGGTTGTGGTCGAAGGAGTATCGGATGTGGTGGCACTTGCCGCCTTTGTTCAACCCGAGGAATTTCTTTGGGCGCGCTGAGAATATCTACGGCCGCGTGGTGTCGTGCAATATGCTCGCTATACCGCGGGGGTTGGAGATGGAGATTGATGGGTTTGTCGAGGTGACGGATTCGGCGGCGCATGCGTTGCTGAGTTTGAGCAGTTAGCGGACTTCACACGTGGAAACCGAACTACTCTGCACACTCGATAACGCGATTTTCTTCGACACAATCATCGCGCTCGGCAAGCTCTTCAAGCATTACGAACCAGCGCCCGATCACTACCTGCCGATGTTGCTGCCCAGTGCATCCAGTTCGACCGTTTCTCCCGCATCGATCTTCGAATCGTTGGTCGTGTCCTTGTCCACGACAACGCAAACCGAATGCCCGCCTTCGTTGTAGATAGTCACGTTTATGGCCTGCTCCTCATTTAGCTACCTGTTCGCTGGGCGTTGACCGAACGCACGCTTGATCCATGCTCTCTCGGATTGCTCGGATTGCGAGTCACACGATAGTCATGCGTTTGACTCCTACGAAGTGACCAGCGCAATCAGATTTTTCGGAATTGTCGGATTTCAAAACATTTCAATCTCCTTAAAAGTGCTTATGCCTCTGTCGGCATAACTAACAACTAAAGGAGCGCAATGAAAGATCGGAATTTACCAACCGGCTCGGCGGGGATGCTGTACCGCCTGCTGGCCGCATTCATGCTGCTACTGGTGGCGTTCGGCGCAAGAGCTGACTATACGTCTGACTGCACCAGCCGATACGAAAAGTCCGGTGCTATACAAGGCACCAAATCGTGTGCGCTTACCGTGGCAAGCAACTCGCCTGGAGGTCAAGGCGGCTACTCGTGTCTTAACGACATAGATCTCATCAAGCAATGGTGCGCGGGGACGACTGACCCACAGCCTGAGCAATCTTGTCCGGTTGCCGATCCGGTCTATCCGGGCAGCGGTGCCGTTACGCTGACTCACAGTGATTTCGCCAGCGGTGACGATATACCGCTGGTTTTCACGCGAACCTATCGTTCAACGCCGCTCGCGAAGAATGTCAATGCGATGGGGCCGGTCTGGTTTCATAGCTGGCAGCGCCAGCTAGACCTGACGAATGCTAATAGCGGGAATTCTTCAAAGATTCTTGCGTACCGGGCGAACGGCGAGCCGATCACGTTCAACTGGTCGAACGGGTCCTGGCACACGGCGACATATAGCGGGCTGGCGCTCTCGCAAAGCGGAACGAACTGGACCCTTTCAGACCCGACTACCGGCATCACCGAATCGTATTCGCTGCAAGGCGTTCTGTTGTCCGAGAGGACCCGAACCGGCTTCACCCGAACGCTGACCTATGACGGCACCGGACTGCTGAGCGCGATCACCCAGCATGCGGACGGCACGAGTGCGGGCGCCGATCTAACGCTGCGGTTTGACTACGACGATAAGCACCGTCTCTCACGCCTGAACGATCCGCTGGGCGGCATGACGCAATATGCGTATGACGCGAACAGTAACCTTGTCTCCGTGATCTGGCCTGACGGCAACATGCGCCGGTATGTCTATGACGATACACGGTTCAGGAACGCGATAACCGGTGAGATCGATGAAACCGGCACCCGCATCGCCACCTGGACTTATGACGCACAAGGCCGCGCCACTGCGGTAAGTCACCCGGATACCGCGCGCAATGTGCAGTTCAGCTACGGCAGCGGCAAAACCACCGTCACGGACAGCCAGCGTACTACGACCCTGAGCTTTTCCTCCGTTGGGGGGATGCTGCGGCCTACCGGATCCAGTTCGTCATCCGCGACAACCAGTTCGACGTATGACGCCTCGGGCAATCTTCTAAAAGATGTGACCGCAAGTGGTGGCACGGCTGAATACAGCTACGACGCTACTGGCCGGCCGGTGCGAAAAACGACACACACCGCTGCCGGCATCGCCGTGATCTCAGTGAAATACGCCGATGGGGGCAGCCTGCATCCTTCGACCATCGCGATGCCAGGCAAGGTGCAGGCATTCGTGTATGACGCGAACGGCAACGTCACGGGATTCGGCGAGTTCGCCACGAGCGATCCGACGGGTGAAAGCGCGTTCGATGCCAAAGCGTCCGGGCAGCAAAGGACATTAGGCGTCGCCTACGACTCGTCAAATCGTGTGGTGGCGGCTCTTGAGTATTTCAATGGAAGTAAGACCGCTGACTGGCTGTACTTCTATGACGAGACGGGAAATCTGCGCGTTGCCATCAATAGAGTATCGGGGTGGACGCTGGGCACAATAGGCAGGGACGCAGCGCACCGCGCTACCTATCTCGCTGGAGACAATCGAGAAGCACTCGTCACCTACAACGCGCGAGGGTGGGTAACGCAGTTCACTTATCACGAGTATCCCACTGCGCTGAACGGGAGTCTCTATCGGATCCTGACGGTCAAATATAGTTACTCCGCCGATGGGCAAATCGTGTCTCGTACAGGCACTGTCGCAAAGAACAACGGTGGCTCGACGTACATTGGTGCCGCGACGCCCATAAGCAGCGACGAAATCGACCTGTGGCTCGACAACTACGAACGTGGTGCGAACCCCGTGGGACCGCCCGCAAATTTGCTGGGATCGGTTCGGTCTCTGCTGAGGGCGGACTGGCAAACGGATAGAGCGACCACGCCTGTGTGTGTTGAATGCTGGCTTTTGCATCGCTCGCCGCTGGGTCTTGCATGGTCGATGTCGTCCGACAACGCGGATACACTTTGGTTTATCCCCGGTTTCGGGATACTCAAGGGCATCAATAAGGTTGCGTCGAGCCTATGTAAATCGTCGGGAACAGACAGCAGCGCTGTCATCAACTTTCAGACTCGCCACTATGAGTCCCGTCTCAAAGCAGAAGGATTGAACCCCGCAGCCGTAGAAAGCAACGTCGCACAGGAAGTACAAGCAATGATTCCGAATCTGGAGAAAGGGTCGAACGCCTGGGGGCGAATGACGATTGACGGCGTCGTTGTGGAGTTCAGGTTATATGTAAAGTCGAACGGCGAGGTAAACGTCGGAACAATATTTCCTGTAAAGGGGAAGCCTTGACATGTTGCGAAACTTGACCGAGAACGAACGCGCCTTCATTGCCGAAGTTGCACGCAATCTTGGGCCCAACGAAGGGACGCAATTGCAGTCCGATCTTGCCATTGCTCAAGCGCAACCAACCTTGCCGGATGAGTCGATCATACGTTTCCACCTCAAAGACTATTGCCATCCTACGAGTGGAGGGCAGGAACTGTATCCCTTCGAGGGGGTAATGTCTGACCTGGATGGCACGAACCTAGACGTGCTGTTATTCACAGATGCCGCCAGCAGGCTCTATGAAATGGAGTTCGTCAGATGGGAAGGCGGAGATTTACAGGGACCGGATTGGACCACCCTACGAATAGTTCCTAAGCCCCCTCCGTTCAAAAAGCCTTAAAGCGTTGCTCAAAAAAGGCGCGAGTAGTTCGCGTCCTTTTTTGTTGCCGCGGCGTGGTGGGCACTAGTGCTGATTTCTTCCCGACGCACCAGACGACGAAAGGCCACTCGAAGCGGCCCTGTGTCGTCGAAAGCACCGTCCAGTCCTCCTCCGACCCCGCAAAACGGACACCCCCCTCCCTTTCCGTTAAAATCTACGGTTTAGCACTTCGCTCCACGGCCAGCTCGCGCGCTCCGGCGTTTGCGGCGCGGCCCTATGCCCGAAAGGCACTTCATGCTCACGTTTCAGCAAATCATCCTGACACTGCAGTCCTACTGGGATAAGCAGGGTTGCGCGTTGCTCCAGCCGATCGACATGGAAGTCGGCGCGGGCACGTCCCACGTCCATACGTTCCTGCGCGCGATCGGTCCGGAACCGTGGCGAGCAGCCTATGTGCAGCCGTCGCGCCGTCCCAAAGACGGCCGGTACGGCGAGAACCCGAACCGCCTGCAGCATTACTACCAGTACCAGGTCGTGCTGAAGCCGGCGCCGGAAAACATCCTCGACCTGTACCTCGGCTCGCTCGAAGCCCTCGGCTTCGACCTGAAGCAGAACGACGTGCGCTTCGTCGAAGACGATTGGGAAAATCCCACGCTCGGCGCCTGGGGCCTTGGCTGGGAAGTGTGGCTGAACGGCATGGAAGTCACCCAGTTCACCTACTTCCAGCAAGTCGGCGGTCTGGATTGCAAGCCGGTGCTGGGCGAAATCACCTACGGTCTGGAACGTCTCGCGATGTATCTGCAGAAGGTCGAGAACGTCTACGACCTGGTCTGGACCGAGTGGGAAGAGCAAGGCCCGAACGGCCCGGAACTTCGCCGCCTGACGTACGGCGACGTGTACCACCAGAACGAAGTCGAACAGTCGACCTACAACTTCGAATACGCAAACGTCGAGTTGCTGTTCTCGATCTTCAACAGCTACGAAGCGGAAGCGAAGCGCATGATCGAAGCACAGATCGCGCTGCCTGCTTATGAGCTCGTGCTGAAAGCCGGCCATACCTTCAACCTGCTCGACGCGCGCGGCGCGATTTCCGTGACGGAACGCGCAGCGTATATCGGCCGCATCCGCGCGCTGTCAAAGTTGGTCGCCCAGGCTTACTACGACTCGCGCGAAAAGCTCGGTTTCCCGATGCTCGGCAATCCCGTGCACGGCGTGCCCGGCCTCACGACCGACGAGCAAGATGCCGCCATGCCCGCGTGGGCGCCGCCGCTGAAAGTCGAACGCAAGATCGACCAGGACTGACGAGAACATCAAGAAATGACTCAACCCCATCAAGCTACCCTGCTCGTCGAACTACTGACCGAAGAACTGCCGCCCAAAGCGCTCGCGCGTCTGGGCGACGCCTTCGCCGAAGGCATTGCGCAGCGCCTCGCGGCGCGCGACCTGGTCGAAGGCGAACTGTCGTTCGAACGTTACGCCACGCCGCGCCGCCTCGCCGTCACGATCAAGAACGTGCGTTCGGTCGCGCCGGAAAAACACGTGCGCGAAAAAGTGCTGCCGGTTTCAGTCGCGCTCGATAAAGACGGCCAGCCTACCGCGCCGCTCGCGAAGAAACTGGCCGCGCTCGGCTTTCCCGATTTTTCGGTGAACGACCTGGAGCGCGCGCAGGACGGCAAGGCCGAAGCCTTCTTCCTGCGCTACGCCGCGCCGGGCGCCACGCTCGTCGAAGGCCTGCAAAGCGCGCTCGATGAAACGCTCGCCAAGTTGCCAATTCCGAAGGTGATGACGTATCAGCGCCCGGACGGCACCAATGTGCAGTTCGTGCGTCCCGTGCATCGTCTGACCACCTTGCACGGCGAACAGGTCGTGCCGGTCACGGCACTGGGCGTTGACGCCGACGACACCACGCTCGGCCATCGCTTCCTGTCTGAAGGCTTCGTACAGATCCAGCACGCGGATTCGTATGCCGATACGCTGATGCACAAGGGCCGCGTAGTCGCGAGTTTCGCCGACCGCAAAGAAACCATCCGTACGCACCTGCTCGCGCAAGCCGACGGCGACCAGGTCGTGATGCCGGAAGCGCTGCTGGATGAAGTGAATTCGCTGGTCGAATGGCCGGTGGTCTACGCCTGCCGTTTCGAGGACGAATTCCTGCAAGTGCCGCAGGAATGCCTGATCCTGACGATGCAGACGAACCAGAAATACTTCGCGTTGACGGATGCGAACGGCAAGCTGCGCTCGCGCTTCCTGATCGTGTCGAACATCGAAACGAAGACGCCTGGCGATATCGTCGAAGGCAACGAACGCGTGGTGCGTCCGCGTCTGGCCGATGCAAAGTTCTTCTTCGAGCAGGACAAGAAGAAGCCGCTCGCCGACCGCGTGCCGCTGCTCGCGAACGTCGTGTATCACAACAAGCTCGGTTCGGCGCTGCAACGCGTCGAGCGCGTCGAAGCGCTGGCGGGTGCAATTGCCTCGCTGATCGGCGCAGATGTCGCGCTCGCGAAGCGTGCTGCACGTCTGGCCAAGGCCGACCTGATCACCGACATGGTCGGCGAATTCCCCGAGCTGCAGGGCACGATGGGCACGTACTACGCGCGCCACGACGGCGAGCCGGAAGAAGTCGCGCTGGCATGCTCGGAACACTATCAGCCGAGGTTCTCCGGCGATGCGTTGCCGGCCACGGCAACCGGCACCGTCGTCGCGCTCGCCGACAAGCTCGAAACGCTGGTCGGCATCTGGGGCATCGGCCTGCAACCGACCGGCGAGAAAGACCCGTTCGCGCTGCGCCGTCATGCGCTCGGCGTGCTGCGGATTTTGGTCGAGAAGCAATTGCCGGTCGACCTGGTCGAACTGCTGCGCACCGCTTACGCGCAATTCGCCGCAGTGCCGGGTGTGGCTGATTCGACGCAAGCGATCTACGAATTCGGCATGGACCGTCTGCGCGGTCTGCTGCGCGAGCGTGGTTACGCGCCGGCCGAAATCGACGCGGTGCTGGCACTGAACCCGACGCGCCTCGACGACATCGTCGCGCGTCTGGATGCAGTGCGCGAATTCGCGGCGCTGCCGGAAGCGGCATCGCTCGCGGCAGCCAACAAGCGGATTTCGAACATCCTGAAGAAATCGGAAGGTTCGGCGACCGGCGGTGTGCAGATTGCACTGCTGACCGAAGCGCCCGAAAAAACCTTGCATGCGCAACTCGAACAAGTTGCACCTCGCGTGCAATCGCAACTCGCCGCACGCGACTACACGGGCGCACTAACCGCGCTCGCTGCGTTGCGCGAACCGGTCGACGCGTTCTTCACCGACGTGATGGTCAACGCCGAAGATCTGGCGTTGCGCGCCAATCGTCTGGCCTTGCTCGGCGCGCTGCATCAGCAGATGAATTGCGTCGCCGACATTTCCCGACTCGCCGCCTGAGCCCCGCGCCATGCCGACCAAAAAGGTGGTGATCCTCGACCGCGACGGCGTGATCAACGTCGATTCCGATGCGTTCATCAAGTCGCCGGACGAATGGGTTGCCCTGCCCGGTTCGCTCGAAGCGATCGCACGGCTAAATCAGGCGGGTTATCGCGTTGCGATCGCGACGAACCAGTCGGGCATCGGCCGCGGTCTCTTCGATATGAACGCGCTCAATGCGATGCATCTGAAAATGCATCGCATGGCGGCGGCGGTCGGCGGGCGCATCGACGCCGTGTTCTTCTGCCCGCATACGGCGCAAGATCAGTGCGAATGCCGCAAGCCGAAGCCCGGCATGCTGAAGATGATCGCCGAACGTTTCGAAGTCGATCCGCACCATACGCCGGTGGTCGGCGACGCGATGCGCGACCTGCAAGCGGGCGCCTCGCTCGGCCATCCGACGCATCTGGTGCTGACCGGCAAGGGCCGCAAGACGCTCGCAGCCGGCGGCCTGCCCGAGGGCACCCGTGTGCACGACGACCTGCGCGCGTTCGCACTCGACTTCCTTTCCGACGCTCACGAGTGACGCGCACCACGCGCGTCCCCCACCCTCACTGACCACGCCGATGCGCTTCATTCGTTCTTTGCTGCTGCTGATCTATTTCGTGCTCTTCACGGTGCCGTACGCAACCGCGTGTTTCATCGCGTTTCCGTTCATGCGCGCCGACAATCGCTACTGGATGGCAGCCGGCTGGTGCCGCGCCACGCTTCACACGGTGCGCTGGCTAAACGGCATCCGCTACAAGATCGAGGGCTATGAGAACCTGCCTAACGGTCCGGCCGTGCTGCTGTCGAAGCATCAATCGGCCTGGGAAACGCTGGCGTTTCCGGCGCTGATGCCGCGGCCGCTGTGCTACGTGTTCAAGCGCGAGCTGCTGTTCGTGCCGTTCTTCGGCTGGGCATTGGGCATGTTGAAGATGGTTCACATCGACCGCAAGGAAGGCAAGTACGCGTTCGAATCCGTCATCAAGCAAGGCAAGCAGCGCATGGCGGAGGGCGCCTGGGTCATCATGTTTCCGGAAGGCACGCGCACGCCGACCGGCAAGCAAGGCAAGTACAAAACCGGCGGCGCGCGTTTTGCGATTGCCACCGGCGCGCCGGTCGTACCGATCGCGCACAACGCCGGACGTGTGTGGCCGCGCAACTCGTTTCTCAAATATGCGGGTATAGTCACAGTGTCGATCGGCAGGCCGATCGACACGACGGGGCTCACGCCCGATGAAGTGAACACGCGCGTCGAAAAGTGGATCGAAGCTGAAATGCGTCGCATCGATCCTACCGCGTACCGCGCGGCGGAAAGCACCTCCGCCGCCGCACCAATCTGACGCGCCCGCGCCCTCGAAGGCGCATTTGCGCGAAGCCGAATCCGATGCAGAAGTCTCCTACGTCGCAGCCCGCTGCGGCGCTCGATAACCGGCAGCTCGATCTCCCGCTCTTCGCCGAGCCGGGGTCGACGTCGTCGTCCCCAACACCCTTCGCACCGACAGCCGGCTCGCAGATGGGGCAGCAGCCGGCCGTGCCGCTCGCACCAGACGGCACCAGGCTGCGCAGCCTCACCATCGGCTCTCGCACGCTGCACTATGTGCTCAAGCGCTCGGCACGCCGCTCGATCGGCTTTGCGATCGACAGCACCGGCCTGATGATCACTGCACCACGCTGGGTCACGCTCGCCGATATCGAAACCGCGATCACCGAAAAGCAGCGCTGGATTTTTACGAAACTGATCGAATGGCAAACGCGGGTCGAACAACGCGCGTTGCCCAAGGTCGACTGGAAAGACGGTGCGGAAGTGCCGTATCTCGGTCAGCCCGTGCGCGTGAAGCTCGGCTCGCCGCAAGGCACGCTCGCGTTCAATGCGGATGAAGCCGCCTTGCAAGTGCCGCTGCCATTGCAAGCCGATCCGCAGCAGATCAAGGATCGCGTGCAAGGCTGGCTGCAAGGCGAAGCAAAACGCCTGTTCGGCGAGCGCCTTGCGATCTACGCGGAGAAGCTGGGCGTCAACTATCGCGCGTATGCACTCTCGTCAGCGGCCACGCGTTGGGGCAGCTGTTCGAGCGACGGCAAAATCCGCCTGAATTGGCGGCTGATCCACTTCCCGCTGTCGATTATCGATTACGTCGTGGCGCACGAGCTCGCGCATCTGCGCGAGATGAATCACAGTCCGCGCTTCTGGCAGACGGTCGAATCGATTTTTCCGGAATTCCGCGAAGCGCGGCAGACGTTGAAGTCGCATCCGCCGGAATTGCTGCCGACGCTTTAAGGCCTTCGGTCGCGAGACCTTGAAGCCCCGGCGCCTCAACGCGAAGCGCCGGCCTTCTGAAACCCGCCGCTCACTCCGTGCAGAAGGTTTCCTGCAGGTGACGCCACGTCACCTTGCCGTGCGCGTCCAGATCCATCACCGCTGTCGAGCGCCGCACGTTCGCATTGCCCGCGCTGTCGCGCTGATACTCACGATATTTCACCACCGCGCCCGACGGATACTCGGACACGATCTCCATGTCGCGGATCGTGATCTGCGAGCCGGGACGCGCGCCGTTCAGCTTCGCGAAAGTCGCGCGCAGGCTCGCGTGGTCGAGCGCGAGACCGGACGGCATCACCAGCGTGAATTGCGCAGCGAAGCGCGCCATGATGCGCTCCAGCGCGCCGTGATCCGCGGAGCCGTCGAACAACGCCTGGATTTCGACGTTGATGTCGCCAAGTTCTTTGAAGTAGGGATTGCTGTTATTCATTGCGTGCCTTCGCCCCGCCGCTTACGTCATTTTTTCTTCTGGATGAACTCGATCTTGTAGCCGTCCGGATCCGTCACGAAAGCGATCACCGTGGTGCCGTGTTTCATCGGGCCGGCTTCGCGCACAACCGTGCCGCCTTGCGCCTTGATCTTGTCGCACGCGGCGTAGGCATCTTCGACTTCGACGGCGAGGTGCCCGAAGCCGGTGCCGAGGTCATACGACGGCGTGTCCCAGTTGTGCGTGAGTTCGAGAACAGTGCCGTCACGTTCGTCTTCATAGCCGACGAAAGCGAGCGTGAACTTGCCGTCCGGATAGTCCTCGCGGCGCAGCAATTTCATACCGAGCAGGTCGGTGTAGAAGGCAATCGAACGGTCCAGGTCGCCGACCCGGAGCATGGTGTGAAGCAGGCGCATCGTGTACTCCCTGGTGCGTGATGTCGAGAACGACAATGTACCCGGAATCACGCTGCACTGCAGAGCGCGCCACACGCGACAAGACGCGGCACGCTCATTGCCAGAACCTCGTGATTGGGCGACTTCACGGCGTCCCAACTGGCTTTGCGCTGCGACGCCCGCAGCAACGACGCGTGATACAGCCCGCGATTGCGCCAGAACGTGGGATCGCTGTATCAACCGCATCCAGGGCAAACACGAAGCCCGTCATGCGATCACCCAGCCGGCGGTTCAGCGGCCTATTCATGTCGCTAATGAGTCGGGATGCAGCAAGCCCTGCGCGGCGCGGTTGGCGTCCTCCATCACCTGTTCGGCGATCCCCAACGCGGAATGCGCGGCAGGCGAAGGCGTGCGCTCGGCCAGATACACCAGCGCGAATTCCAGCGCGAGACGCGGCGGATTGGCAAGCGGGATGTGCGCCAGCCGCCGCCTCTCCAGATCGCGCCGCACCGCGGACGCCGTGGAGAACAGCACGGCATCGGTTTGCGCTACGACGTCTTTCAGCACTGCTACGTCGTTACATTCGACCTGCAACGGAATCTGCTCGTGGGCGCGGTACTTGAGCAGGCGATGCAAGGCATCCTTCATAAACGCGGGCAAGGTCACCGAGACCAGCGGGAACTCGCGCAACGCCGCGAGCGGCACCGTGTCACGCGCAAACAGGGGATGGTCCGGCCGCGCGAACCATCCGCCCTCGTGACGCGGCAGACGCCGCAACGTGACATCGGGCGTCACGGGCGGCACACGGCGGTCGGTGACCAGAAAGTCGATCTGTTCGGCGCCCAGTTTGGCAAATAGCGCATCGCCTTCGCCGAGTTCGATCGATACCTTGATCTTCGGAAAGCGCCGAGCGAACTCCACCAGCAGGTCCGGCAGCAACACGACGGCCGCATAGGGTCCGAGGCCGATGCGCACCTCGCCGAGCTCGTGCGCCTTCAGCAGTTCGACGTCGCGAAACAGGCAGCGCGTTTCGAACAGCACCCGCCGGGCGCGCTCGACCAGCAGCCTCCCGGCCGCCGTCATCGCGACGCCGCGGGCGGCGCGGTCGAACAGTTTCATGCCGACTTCCTCTTCGAGCGCCTGAATGCTGCGGCTCAATGCGGGCTGGCTCAGATGAACCCGCTCCGCCGCGCGCGCAAAGCTGCCTTCCTCAGCGAGCGCGATAAGATGGGTAAGGCGGCGGGAATTGACCTCATGCATAGTTTGCAAGCTCCCGATAACGAGAATGCACTTGAACAATTCGTTTATACCACCTCAAATGGGCGAAAATCGAGCGCCCCGCGCCAAAAATGGAGACATGCTTTGCGCACCATCCTCAGCAGCACGAAACGCTGCGCGGCGCTTGCCGCCGACACGGCGTCGGCTCACCCCACCCACGCACGCGAGACTGCACAGGGGCGCCGGTGGGTGATCGTCGCCTCACTGTTCCTGTTCATGATGATCAACTTCGCCGACAAGGCCGTGCTCGGTCTGGTCGCGATCCCGCTGATGCATGACATGCAGTTGACGCACGGTCAGTTCGGCCTCGTCGGCAGCGCGTTTTTTGTGTTGTTTTCGATCTCGGGCATCGCCGTCGGCCTGATCGCCGACCGCGTCAACATGAAATGGCTGCTCGCCGCGCTCGCGCTCATTTGGGCGGTCGCGCAGCTGCCGCTCGCATGGCCGACCAGCTTTGCCGTGTTGCTGCTGTGCCGCGTCCTGCTGGGCGCGGGCGAAGGGCCGGCCTCGCCGCTCGCGCTGCATGTCGTCTACACCTGGTTCGACGACCGCGAGCGCAATCTTCCAACGGCCATCGTGCAACAAGGGGCGACTGCCGGCGTCATTATCGCGGGTCCGTTGCTCACCTATATCTCGCAGCAGTGGCACTGGCACGCGACGTTTCTCACGCTCGGCGCGGTCGGCATCGGCTGGACTGTCTTGTGGCTGTGCCTGGGCAAGACGGGCAATCGTCAGCACAACGCATCACCCGCGTTTGCCGTCGAAGTGGCGGCCCCTCGTGCCGTGTCATTGCGCTTTCGGCGCATGCTGAGCGACCGCACGGTCATCGGTGTGATGCTGCAATGCTTTGTCGGCTACGCGGTGGTCGCGATCGGCTTCACCTGGGTGCCCGCGTATTTCCGGCTCGGCCTCGGCTTTGCCGCGACACAGGCCGGTTGGTTATTCGCGCTGCAAGTCGCGGCGCAAATCCCGCTTGGCATCGCGCTCGCGATGGTGTCGCATCGAATGCTCAAGCGTGGCGTGCCGTCAAAGGTGGCGCGCGGCAAACTGATCAGTACGGCTTGCGTGGTGAGCGGAGTTGCGTACTGCTCACTGTTGTTCGGCGCGCCGCCGTTCGTCCAGGTCGCCCTGATGGGGCTCGCCAGCGCGTTGGCGATCCAGACTTTCACCTTCGGTCCGATGCTGGTCGCCGAAGTCGCGCCGGCGGCGCGGCGCGGAGCCCTGCTCGCGATCACCAACTCGATCGTCACTACCGCCGGACTGATCGGACCCGTCGCGATGGGCAAGCTGCTCGGCGCGGCAGGCGACGCGCGCGGCTATGAGATCGGCTTCGCGGTAACCGGCACGTTGCTGCTGATCGTCGGTGCGGCGGGTTTCGCATTGATCGATCCACAACGGTCGAAGCGACGCATGGAAAGCATACCTGCGTGAGACTCCTGGTCGCGCTGTCGCGTGGCTGATTGCCTGGCCTTTGCGCCCCGCCCGGGAGCAGCTTCCTTCACCTGCGGTCATACGGCGCGTCGCTCCCCTTCTGCGCCATTAGGGTTGTTGACTAAATTCGTCTGACGATACATTCTCTTGCACACCGTCCAGCCGCGGTATCCAAGAGACGGCGCAGCACATAGAGCGAACCCACCAGGAACTGACCAGGCCTGTTCAACTGGAGGACCACCGTATGCGTCGTGCATGCTCGCGGCATGTGCCTGTTCGTTTGCGTCTGCTTGAAGCCCTTTCGTCCGCGCTCGGAATAGCGCTCCTTCTGCCATGCGAGCCTGCGCTCGCCGCCTGTGACAACACCGCGCCGGCCAGCGGCCAGACCGTCACTTGCAGCAACAGCACCCCCAACCCGTCCACTACGCCGGTCGCCGCAGTGACCGGCAGCACCAACGTCACAGTGAACGTGCAAGTGGGGGCCGAACTCGATGTCACCGGCAACAACGTCATTCTCGTGCGCGACGGCAGCACCGTCACCAACCTCGGCACCTTGCACGGCGCCGGCGACACCTTCGACGCCATCTCGGCACACGGTGCAAGCGGCAGTGCCGGTCATGACGTCTTGATCAACCGCGGCACGATCGTCACCAGCGGCGTCGAATCGGAAGGCATGTTCAACAGCGCTGCCGCAGTGACAATGCTCAACGACACCGCCGGCGTGATCCACACCACGGGCGGCGACTCAGTAGCGATGCACGACTTCGCGAGCCCCGGTGGCGGCACGCTGACCAACAACGGCACGCTATCGACGAGCGGCGACGGTTCGCACGGCATGGCCGCGTTGACGAACAACGACACGCTCGTCAACAACGGCTCGATCACGACGACGGGTGCCGGTTCGCATGGGATGCTGGCTAACGGTAACGCCATCGGCGGGACTGGCAACAATGCGTTGACGAATCACGGCACAGTCGACGTCTCGGGTACGGGTTCGCACGGCCTCGTTTCGTTCGATGCCACGCCCGGCGTCGTGACGAATACTGGCGTGGTCACGGCGCGTGGAGCCGGCGGCCTCGGCGGTTTCTTCTCGGGCAACGTCACGCTAAACAATGCCTTGGGCGCAAGTATCGTGAGTGAGCAGGCCAACGGCATCGACGCGAACGGTGGCGGCACCTTCAACAATGCCGGAACGATCGCCGGCGCAATCAATGCGATTGCCATTGCCAATGGCGCGGCGACCGTGACGAACAGTGGCTCGATCACCGCCGTTTCAAGCCAGGCGATTAGCACCACCGGCCCATTCGATATCACCATCAACAACACCGGCACCATCGCTGGCGGCAATGGCCGCGCGATCTGGACCGATAGCGGCGACGATACCCTCAACTGGAGCGGCGGCACCGTCATCGGCTTCGTGCGGCTCGGTGCGGGCAACGACGCAGCCAACCTCACCGGCCTTACCGACGCCAATCTCGCCGGTGTGCCGAGCTTCGACGGCGGCACCGGCAATGACGTGCTCAATTTCAACCGCACGTCGGCAAGCGGTCTCGGCCGCTTCATCAACTGGGAGATCGTCAACGTGACCAACGGCAGCCAGTTGACGCTCGACACCCACGGCCTCGTGCTCGGCGACAGCGGCACGTTGACCGGCACGCTCAATGTTGATTCGAGCAGCGCGGTGTTCGCGGGTGGCTTTGGCGGCACGGCGACGATCGCGCCGGCGGTTGCAGGTCAGCTCGCGAACGTCAACAATGCGGGCACTATCAACCTGACCAACGGCGCGACGGCTACGCGCAATACGCTGGCGATCAACGGCAACTACACCGGGCTCGACGGCCGCTTGCTGCTGCAGACGGTGCTGGGTACAGACGGTTCACCGAGCGACAAACTGGTGATCGCGCAAGGCGTCGGCTCGGGCAATACTTCGCTCGGCATCACCAACGTCGGCGGCTCCGGCGGTGCCACGCTCACGGATGGCATCCTCGTGGTGCAGGCGAGCAATGGCGCGACGACTACGGCGAGCGCATTCACACTGCCGAAACCGCTGTCCGCGGGCGCTTATACGTACTACCTGTTCAAGGGCGGCGTGAGCGCGGGGACCGCGGACAACTGGTATTTGCGCTCGAGTCTGGCTGCGGTGGCGGCTCCGGCTCCGACACAGGCACCGACTCCGGCACCCGCGCCGACTCCAACTCCAACTCCAACTCCAACCCCAACTCCAACCCCAACTCCAACCCCAACTCCAACCCCGACTCCGACTCCGGCGCCGACTCCAACTCCGACACCCGCGCCGACTCCAACTCCAGCACCCACGCCGACTCCAACTCCAGCACCCACGCCCACACCAGGCGCCGTGGCCGCACCGATCGCGGCGCCCGGCACGCCGTCCCTGCCAGCGCCGCCGCCCGCTGGCACCGCAGCAACGCCGCTCTACCGGATGGAGGTACCCGTCTATGCCGAGGTCCCGGTTCTCACGCGCGAACTCAGTATCGCGCAGATCGGCACCTTTCATGACCGCCAGGGCGAGCAGGCACTGCTGAACGAAAGCGGCCCGCTCGCCGCCGCATGGTCGCGTGTCTGGGGCGAGCACACCTCGCAGAGCAACGGCGGCGGCGCCAACCCCGAATTCAGCGGCACGATGGCCGGCGTGCAAGTGGGTCAGGATATCTACGCGGATCGCAGCGCAAGCGGCCATCGCAATCACTATGGCTTCTTCATCGGCTTTGCCCGCGCCCAAGGCGACGTGAACGGATTCGCGCTCGGCTTCCCCGATTTGTCGGCCGGGCGGCTGTCGATCAATGCGTACAGCGCAGGCCTTTATTGGACGCACATCGGTCCGGGTGGCTGGTACACCGACGCGGTGGCGATGGGCAGCTCGCTCACGCTCGATCCAACGTCGAATCAGGGCATCGGCGCGAACACGCATGGACATGCCGTGACGACTTCGCTGGAAGCCGGCTTGCCTATTCCACTGCGCGCCGATCTCAGTCTCGAACCGCAAGCGCAACTGATCTGGCAGCACGCATCGATCAACGATCTCAACGACGGCATTTCGACCGTATCGTTTCACGCGGCGAACGGCCTGGTGGGCCGGCTCGGCCTACGCCTGCAAGGCAGCTTCGAAGGTGCGGGCGCGCAGTGGCAACCGTATCTGCGCGCGAATCTGTGGCGCTATTTCAATGGCACCGATAGCGCGACCTTCGCCGGCACGACCGTGATTCCCACCGATGTCGCCGCCACGGCCGCCCAGTTCGGCATCGGGATGGTTGCGCATTTGAGCGCCCGGGGCAGCGTGTTCGCCACCGCGAGCTACACCATGAACGTGAACGGCGAGCACCGCAGCACGGTGGAGGGCAATCTGGGCGCGCGCTGGAGCTGGTAAGTGCTCAGAACTGATGGCGCACACCGGCCATCAGGCCGATCTGGCTACCCTTCTGCGCAAGCCCGACACCGTTGACGCCCTGCAACTGCGCGCCGATCAGGTCGCCCCGGTACAGCGAATAATCGCCTTCCAGGTAGACGTCGGTACGCCTCGACAGGTTGTAGTCGGCGACCAGTTGGTACTGCCATGCCGAACCGTCCTGCGTGGCGCTCTTGCCGTCCTGCAGCGTGCGCCAGACATTCGCGGCGAAGTGCCACGTGTTGCCGAGCTGCTGCATGATGCCGCCCATGATCATGCGGCGCCGCGAAAAGTCCGTGTACTTGAGCGCGGCCAACGCGGGCGCGGTGAACGGCCCGTTGGCGAAATTCGAAAAGCCGGCGTCGTTCTGGTCGACGATATAGCCAACGGAGAACCGGGTCAGGTTCCACGTGTACGACCCGCCGAAGGTCCATGCTTTCGCGGCTGCGCCGTTGACCGAATCTTTCGACACCTGATACGCGCCGCCGAAAGTGAACGGGCCGCCCGGCGCGTAAGCAGCCGCCACGCCGAGCTGGCTGCCGTACGAATTGCCCGCATTGCCGCCAAATGCGTAGCCGGCGGCAACATGGAAACCGTTGTATTTCGCCTGATACTGCACCTGGTTGCTGGTCCAGATACCGCCGGTCATCGTCACTTCCGGCTGGAAGCTGAAATCATAAGGAATCCAGATATTGCTGCCGTAACCGCCGATGGTAACGCCCTCGATCATCACGTTGTACTGACGGCCGAAGATCACCTGACCGTAGGAATCCGAGCGCAAGCCCACTTGCGCTTCATTGAAGAACGGCAAAGTCGGATCGCTTTGGCCGCTATTCATGTAAAAACGGTTTTCGAGTTTGAAGAACGCAGACCAGCCGCCGCCCAGATCCTCCCCCCCCCTCAGCCCCCAGCGGCTTTCCGTCATGCCGCCATTACCGAGCCCAATCGACGAATCGCCCGCCCGGTTTGCGTGGGTCAGATACCGCACGCTTTCGTCGATCACACCGTAGAGCGTCACGCTCGATTGGGCGTGCGCCATCTGACACGCCAATGCCGCGGGCACAACTGCCATCGCCCACCTGCTTACGCTCTTCATGTCGTCTCCTCGTACAGATTCCCGCTTTTCACGGATATCTCGACACCGCCACGCCTGATGCAAAGTATCGGCACGCTGCTCATTTGAGACCGCTCAAATCGACAGGTATGGCGCAGAGTCCGCATCGGAACCCTGCACGACGGCCAAGCCAGGCTGTTTGAATAAACTGACGAAATGCGCGTGGGTGAACCTTAGCGCGAAACAGGGGCTGTAAGAAAATTGACTGATGTAAGTGTTGTTATGTCATCGAAGTGCTTGCGGCTTGTAAGAAGCACGCGTAGGCGGTCCGGTCACCGCCTTGCGGGGCGGATGATTTTGATTTCGTATGACCTATGATCGCCATGCCACGAGACCCATGAGCACCACCGCCCTGCCCAGGCGCCGCACGGGTTACTGCTTAAGGAGTGGGGGGTTTCACGCGCGCTGCAGGACGCAGCGCGCTTCCTTCAAGACCGTGTAACGCAACTCAGGCGTCGTCGGTCCCGGTTTCCGCAGCCGCGGCACCGCGCGCCGGCGAAGCCGCCACGATCTGCGCCACACGCACATACTCGGCGACCGGCACATCTTCCGCGCGGCGTTGCAGATCGAAGCCTAGCGCCTCGAAATCCACTGAGTCACGAAACGCGGCCAACGTGTTGCGCAGCATCTTGCGCCGCTGCGAGAAGGCCGCCGTCACCACCTCGCCGAGCACGCGCTCGTCCACGGCCGGCAGCTCATGCAGTTCGTACGGGATCATCCGCACAATCGCCGAATCGACCTTCGGCGGCGGCTGGAATGCTTCGGGCGGTACATCGAGTTGCTTGTCGATCGCATAGCGGTATTGCAGCATGACCGAGAGGCGGCTGAACGCCTTGGTGCCCGGCTCCGCCACCATGCGCTCGACGACTTCGTTCTGCAGCATGAAATGCTGATCGATCACGCGATGGGCGAACGCGGTCAGATGAAACAGCAATGGGCTCGAAATGTTGTACGGCAGATTGCCGACAATGCGCAGCGACGCCTTCTCACCGGGTGCCGCCAGCGTGCCGAAGTCGAACGCGAGCGCATCGCCCGCATGCAACTCGAGCAGGTCGCCGAACTTTGTCTTGAGACGGCCGATCAGATCGCGATCCAGCTCCACCGCATGCAAGGGCGCTTCGGGCGTTGCCAGACGCTCGATCAGCGGCCCGGTGAGCGCGCCAAGCCCTGGCCCGATCTCGACCATGCGCTCGCCACGCTGCGGCCGGATCACGTCGACGATCGAATCGATCACGCCCATGTCGACCAGAAAATTCTGTCCGAAACGCTTGCGCGCGATATGGCCTTGGTGCCGGCCCGGTTGCTGTCTGCTGGTGGACATCGAAGAAACGCTAAGAAAGAAAACTGCTTAAGGATAGGGACAACTCGGGAACAAGTCAGGAACACGCGCAACGAACGCGAAAACAGCGAGCGGCAAAAAGCGCGTACGCCCCTCTCCGCGACGGCTAAATCAGCCCGCGCGGCGGTGCTGTGCCATCGAAACCGCCGTATCGATCGCGGCGATCAGACTGCCGGCGTCGGCACGGCCGGTGCCGGCCAGATCGAGCGCGGTGCCGTGATCGACCGAGGTGCGGATGATCGGCAAGCCGAGCGTGATGTTGATGCCTTCGCCGAAGGTTGCGTACTTCAACACCGGCAATCCCTGGTCGTGGAACATCGCCAGCACGCAGTCGGCCTGTTCCAGATAACGCGGCTGGAACAGTGTGTCCGCCGGATAGGGGCCAGGCGCGTCGATGCCTTGCTCGCTCGCGAGCTTCAGTGCCGGAGAAATCACCTCGATTTCCTCGCGGCCCAGATAACCGTTTTCGCCCGCATGCGGGTTCAACCCCGTCACGAGGATGCGCGGCGCAGGCAAACCAAAGTGGTGACGCAAATCGTGATCGATGATGCGCAACGTCTCGACGATACCTTCGATCGTCAACGCGGCGGAGACGTCTTTGAGCGGCAGATGCGTGGTAGCGAGCGCGACGCGCAACGGACGCTTGCCGGTGCCGGCCAGCATCATCACCACGCGCGGCGTGTGCGTGCGCTCGGCCAGATATTCTGTGTGGCCGGTAAACGGCACACCGGCGTCGTTGATAGTGCTTTTTTGCAGCGGCGCGGTAACGATCGCGTCGAAGGTGCCGGCCACGGCGCCGTCGATCGCGCTGTCGAGCAGATCGAGCACGTAGCGGCCGTTGGCGGCGTTCAGCTTGCCGGCCAGCGAGGGCGCGCCAAGCGGCCGATGCTGCACCCGCACGCGCTTGCCGCCCGCCACCAGCGTGGCCCAATCGACGCCCACCGCGCGCGCGCGGTCAGCCAGCAAATCCGCATCGCCCAGCACGGTGAACTGTGCGCCCGGCCAATGCGCCGCCGCGCCCGCCAGCGCCTGCGCGGTCAGCTCGGGGCCGACGCCGGCAGGCTCGCCGGTCGTGATCGCGATCTGCAACGGAAGGCTGGTGGACTGCGCGGCGGATGTCATGATGTTTATTGCGTGCTGGTCAGCGTGGGCTTCACTTCCACGTAGGCGGTGTCGCGCAATTCGCGCAGCCAGTCGGCGTAAGCCTGCTCCGCCTTGCGCTGACCGATCGCCTGACGCGCCAGATCCATCTGCTGCGACACCGAGCCTTCCGATTCGCGGCGGCCCAGCACCTGAATCAGGTGATAGCCGTATTCGCTGCGCACCGGATCGCTGATCTGACCGTCCTGCAGGCTGTTCATGGCGCGCTCGAATTCCGGCACCGTCTCGCCCGGGCTGATCCAGCCGAGGTCGCCGCCTTGCGACGACGAACCGTCTTGCGAGTAGGTGTGAGCGAACTTCGCGAAGTCGCCGCCTGCGGCGATCCCGTTCTTGATTTCGAGCAGCTTCTGACGCGCTTGCGGCTCGGACATGCCGTCGCCGACGCGCAGCAGAATGTGGCGAACGTGCGTCTGCACGAGCTTCGGTGCATCGGAACTGGCGCCCTGGCCGGCGCGACGATCGACGAGGCGCACGATTTCGAAACCGTCGTTGGTGCGGATCAGATCCGGATTGACCTGGCCCGGGCGCAGCGCCGAGGCGGCCTTGACGAACTCAGGCGGCAGCTGGGACGGCGGCACGAAACCCGTATCGCCGCCTTTCGACGCATCCGGCGCTTGCGAATTCGATTTCGCCAGCTTTTCGAAGCTGGCGCCACCCTTGGCTTCGGTCAGCAGGGCCTGAGCCTTTTGCTGCGCGGCTTCGATGTCGGTTTCCGACGCGTTCAGCGGCGCCTTCACGAAAATGTGCTGAAGGTGCAGATCGCTTGTCAGGCCGGAGTTCGGACCGCGCTGGCTGGCGATGTAGTTCGCGACCTCGGCGTCCGACACCGTGACCTTGCTGTCCACTTCCTTCTCACGCAGACGCGACAGCGTCAGCTCGGTACGCGCGTCGCTCGTGAAGGTGGTCCAGGGCACGCCTTGCGCCTCGATCCGCGAGCGATACACGTCGAGCGACATGTTGTTCGCCTGCGCCAGCCGCTCGAGCGTTTTTTGCACGGCAGCGTCGTCGATGTTGATGCCGTCTTCTTTCGCCTTCTGCAACTGGATGCGTTCCAGCACCATCTGGTTGAGCACCTGCTGGCGCAACTGGTCCATCGGCGGGACCGGCGCGTTCTGCTGGTTCAGCCGGCGGGTGATCAGGCCGATGCGCTCGTCGAGCTCGCGCCGCGTGATGACACCGTTGTTGACCACTGCGGCGATGGTGTCGACCGTCTGGCCGTTATTGCCGGCCGTCAGCGCCTGCGCCTGAACCGGCGCAACCGACAGAAAAGACGCTGCGGCGGCAAGACCGGCCGCAAGCGTTGCCAAGCGAAGCTTTTTCATGATTGCCACAGATACTCCAATGATGTCGGGCGCGCCTGGCCCGTCTTTTCGCATTTTATAAATGATCGGGCGAGCGTCATTCGTAATTGGTGAAACGCGCTTCCGGCGGCGGCGGCGGGGGCAACGGCGTATAGCCCGCCACGCTGGAACGGAACGCGGCAATCAGCCCGTTGTCGACGCTCGACAAGCCCTTGAACGTCAACTGTGCGAGAAACCGCGTGCTCGACTGCTGCTGCGACGATGTGTTAAGGCCGTTTGCATAGCGCTGGATCCCGGCGCCGAGCGTCCAGCAGTCGGCGTCGTATTGCAGGCCGATCAGACCGTCGACGACCCGATGCCCGCCCAGGTCGTAATTGAACCGGCCCACCCCGTACACGCGGTGTGTCAGCGGCCACTGCCCCGAAATCAGCACCTGATTGATCGGCTGGTTGTCCAGCGTGGTGTTCGCGCGGGTGTAGCGGTACGCGACATTGATCACCTTGCCCGTGGCAGGGCTGAACCCGAAGCCGACGCTCGTCTTCACCAACTGGTTGTTGTCGGCATTATATTGGAACGCCGTTTCCGAAGCGAAACCGGCGCCGAGCTTGAGCGACGCACCCGCGATCAGGTCCGAATGCGTGGCCTGCGTGCTGGTCTGCGTAGGCAGCAGCGTGACGCGCTGATCCTGGAAGTAATACTGCTGCGCGATCACGAAGCGCGCGCGTTCGTCGCCCGTGGCCGGGTTGATGAAGCGCGTGGTGATCGCTGCGGTCAGACGGTTGGCGTCGGCGATCCGGTCGTTGCCGACGAACGTGTTCGGCGTGAAGATTTCCGCCAGCCCGAAGTCGGAGTCGGCCGTATCGAACAGCGGCGCGGACTCCTGGTTGCGGTACGGCGTGTAGACGTAGTAGAGCCGCGGCTCCAGCGTCTGGATGTAATCCTCGCCGAAGATCCGCACCGAACGGTCGAAAATCAGCCCGGTGTCGAAGCTGAGCGTCGGAATCGATTCGGTGAAATTCTTCGGCGTGCCGACCGGCACGTCAGTGCCGATATTGTTCAGGTTGTACGACGCAAAGTGCCACTGCACCTTCGGCGTGACGAAGTAGCCCGGCCCGACCACCGAATACGACAGGTACGGGTTGAACATCACCCGCTGACCTTCCGTCATGTCCGCGGTGGTGATGCGGAAATTCGAGTAGTCGGCTTCCGCGCCGTAATCGAAGCCGCCGACGTTGTACTTCGCGTACTTCACGTTCAACTGCGGCTCGCGGCCGTACGGCGCCACCGAAGGCGTCAGCGTCTGCCAGTGCTGTTCGCGGGCGAGCACCGACCACGGGCCGTTGTTATAGGTCAACCCGGCTTCCTGTTGATACAGGAGCTGGGTGCCGTTCATGAACTGACTGACCGACGACGACAGGTCTTCCGGATACGTGTTGTCCGAGACCTTGTTGTAGTAGATATAACCGCCGAACCCGTTGCCGAAGTTCTGGTTGTGCTGGATATACAGCGCGTAGCGGTTGGTATGGGTCAGGTGGTCGTCCGGCAGGAATTCACCGGTGATCGAGCCCGAATATGTGGGCGACAGATAGCGGAAGGACGACTGCAACTGCACGCCGCGCTTCGAAATCAAATGCGGCGTGACCGTCAGATCGCGGTTCGGCGCGATGTTGAAGTAGTACGGCACCGACAGTTCGAAGCCGTTGCTCGAACTCACCGAGAACGTGGGCGGCAGGATCCCGCTGCGCCGCTCGCCCGACAGCGGGAACGACAGCCACGGCGAAGCGAATACCGGCAGGCCCTGGAAGAACAGCACGCTGTTGTACGCAACGCCTTCGTCCGCGCCGGTGTCGAAATCGAACTCGCTGCCTTTGATATACCAGGCCGGATTGTCCGTGCACGAGCAAGCCGTGTACGTGCCCTTCGTGAACACCGAGCGCTCGTTGTCGAGCAGGTCGACGCGCTCCGCGCTGCCCGAACCACCCGTCACGGTGAAGTGGTACTTCGGCGCGGTCATGAAACCTTCGCTCGAGTCCACCCGCATATGCGCTTCCGGGCCGGCGAACGTGGCGCCATTGTTGTTCAGGTGAACCTGGCCATATGCGTCGGCCATGTCCGTGTCCTGATCGTAATGCAGCGCGTCGGCCTTGATCACGAAGGTATTGCGCCGCACCTCGGCCGAACCTTTCGCGGCCATGTCCTGGTCGGTGGTGCCGCTCGCCGTGTCGCCGAGTACGAAGGTGGCCGCTTTCTGGCCTGCCTGCAACGGGTGTTCTTCGAGCTGCGGCGCGAGCTGCATGCCCCAAGGCGCGTCGATAGGTTGCGGCTGCGCGGCTTCCCCCACCAGCTGGGCGTGCGCAAGCGCGGGCATCAGGCCCGGAACGGCGATTAACGCCGCTACGAGCCGCCTTTTGCGCAGCACCGCGGCACAAGAGGGGGGCGTTTGGGAAAGCTGTCTAGGCGGCATGTATCGTTTGGCGAATCGGCCCGTCCGTCAGCTTCTGCAGTCACGATCCACCGCCTGCACAACCCGACCGTGACAGTCGGCTGCACATCAATATTTACAATCTGTCGAACGATGAGGCGGGCGGTAAAGCGGAATACGCGAAAGCTGGCGTGAGTCGCGTCAAAAAGTCGTGGGGTATTATATGGCAAGACGTTGCCCCTCTGAATTTGTTGCCGGTTTTCATGACGCTGCCCCTTTCCAAAGACTCCACAGATACCCGCCTCGAACTGCTCAAGGCCTGGCTGAATGCCCACGCAGCGCGCTATGCGCTCGATCTCGACACGCTTGCCCCGGCTTCGTCCGACGCCAGTTTTCGACGCTATTTCCGGCTCGCCGGTAAGGCGGCGGAAGGCGCTAGCGCCGGCACCCTGATCGCCGTCGATGCCCCGCCCCCCGAAAAGTGCCGCGAATTTGTGCAAATCGCACACTTGCTCGAGGCCGCCAACGTGCATGTGCCGCGCGTGCTGGAGGTCGACTTCGACGCCGGATTCATGCTCGTCACCGATCTGGGCACCGATTCATACCTCGGCGCGCTGACTGAGGCGCAAAACGGGGATGAACCGCGCCGTGCCCGCTCGCTGGTGCGCGACGCGCTCGACGCGCTGATCCGCTGGCAGCTCACGTCGCGCGAAGGCGTGCTGCCGCCGTTCGACGAAGCTTTCCTGCGCCGCGAGATGGAATTGATGCCGGAGTGGTTCATCGGCCGCCATCTGGGCCGCGCGGTCGACGAGAAGACCCGCGGACTGCTCGATCGCACCTTCGCGCTGCTGATCGCGAGCGCCCGGGCGCAACCGCAGGTGTTCATGCTGCGCGATTTCATGCCGCGCAATCTGATGATCGCGGCCGCCCCCAACCCCGTGAATCCCGGCGTACTGGACTTTCAGGACGCGGTGGCCGGCCCGATCACCTACGACGTCGCCTCCTTGCTGCGCGATGCATTTCTCAGCTGGGACGAAGAGTTCGAGCTGGATTGCTTCGTGTACTACTGGGAGCAAGCGAAAAAGGCGGGCCTGCCGGTCGATCCGGATTTCGGCGAGTTCTATCGGCAGCTCGAATGGATGGGGCTGCAGCGGCACATCAAGGTGCTCGGGCTGTTCTGCCGGATCAACTACCGTGACGGCAAACCGCACTACATGAGGGATCTGCCGCGTTTCATCGGTTACGCCCGCAAGGTCGCCGAACGGTATGCGCCGCTGCGTCCGTTCGCGAAGCTGCTGGACGATCTCGAAGGCCGCGCGAACGAAGTCGGCTACACGTTCTGACCGATGACGATGTCTCTGAAGAAAGCCATGATTTTCGCCGCCGGGCGCGGCGAGCGTATGCGTCCATTGACCGACACGTGTCCGAAGCCTTTGCTCGAAGCGGGCGGCAAACCGTTGATCGTGTGGCAGATCGAACGCCTCGCGCGCGCCGGCTTTCAAACCGTTGTGATCAACCATGCCTGGCTCGGCGAGCGGATCGAAGCCACGCTCGGCGACGGTTCGCGCTGGGGGGTGCAACTGCGCTACTCGGCCGAGCATGAAGCGCTGGAGACGGCCGGCGGAATCGTGCAGGCGCTGCCGTTGCTCGAAGACGAGGGCAACAGCGAAGTATTCGTCGCAGTCAGTGGCGACGTCTATGCGGATTTCGATTACGCGACGCTGAATACGCGCGCCGAAGCGCTGAAGGCGCTAGCCGGACCCGGCATGCATCTGGTGATGGTGCCGAACCCGGCGTTTCATCCGAACGGCGACTTTGGGTTGGCCGACGGAACGCTGTCGCTCGATGCGCAACCGCGCTTCACGTTCGGCAACATCGGCCTCTACGACACGCGCATGTTTCGCGATCTGCCGCGCGGCACGCGGCGCGCGCTCACGCCGTACTATCGCGAGACGATTGCGCGTGGTCTTGCGAGCGGGGAATTATATGAAGGCCTGTGGGAAAACGTTGGTACGCCCGCGCAACTGCAGGCTTTGGATCAGCGTTTGAACGAACGCTGAGCGCGGCAAGGCGTTGAGCGGCACCGTGCGATAACGCGCCACTCGACGTGCTACGACCTAGGCAAGAAGGTCTGGCGCTGAATGCCAAGCGCTCAGCGGCTAACACGCTACACGCGCCATCGAGCAAGCAAATGCGGCGCACCTCACCGCCGCTTGCTTAACGTCCACCCTCTCCCGCCCCAACCGTTTCCGCCGACTCCGACGCCTCCGCGGCACGTTGCTGCTGCAATGCCCACATCTGCGCGAAGAGACCGTTGGCGCGCAACAACTCGGCATGCGTTCCGCGCTCGACGATGCGCCCTTTGTCCATCACGATGATCTGCTGTGCGTGCACCACCGTCGAAAGCCGGTGGGCGATGATCAGCGTCGTGCGTTCGCGGGCGATCTGATCGAGCTCATGCTGGATTGCGCGCTCCGAACGCGAATCGAGTGCCGAAGTCGCTTCATCGAACAGCAGGATCGGCGGGTTCTTGAGGATGGTCCGCGCAATCGCGACACGCTGCTTTTCCCCGCCGGACAACTTCAGGCCACGCTCGCCGACCGGGGTCTCGTAACCCTTCGGCAACCCCTCGATGAAGTCGTGAATATGCGCCGCGCGCGCCGCCGCGATCACTTCCTCGCGTGTGGCCGACGGACGGCCATAAGCAATGTTGTAGTAGATCGAATCGTTGAACAGCACCGTATCCTGCGGCACGATGCCAATCGAAGCACGCAACGAATCTTGCGTGACGTCGCGAATATCCTGACCGTCGATGGTGATCGCGCCACCCGTCGCGCGGTCCAGATCATAGAAGCGGAACATCAGCCGCGCGAGCGTCGATTTGCCCGAACCACTGTGGCCGACTACCGCCGTGGTGCTGCCCGCTGGAATCGTGAAGCTCACGTCGTGCAGAATCTGCCGCGCCGGCTCATACGAGAAGTTCACATGCTCGAAGCGCACCTGCGCACCGCTCACCCGTAACGCCGGCGCGTCAGGCATATCGGGCACTTCCTGGGCCGCGCCAAGCAACGTGAACATGCGGTCCATATCGGTGAGGCTTTGCTTTAGTTCCCGATACACGACGCCGAGAAAATTCAGCGGTATATAGAGCTGCAACATGAAGGTGTTGATCAGCACCAGGTCGCCGAGCGTGAGGCGCCCGGCCATCACGCCTTGGGTCGCGCGCCACAGAATGAACACGAGCCCCGTGCCGATGATCGCCTGCTGCCCGAAGTTCAGCGCCGACAAGGACCGCTGCGATTTGATCGCGGCCGTGCGATAGCGTTTGAGATTTTCGTCGTAACGGTGCGCTTCCCACTCCTCATTGCCGAAGTACTTCACTGTCTCGTAGTTGAGCAGTGAATCGATCGCGCGCGAATTCGCCTTTGAATCGAGATCGTTCATCGTGCGGCGAAAATGCGTACGCCACTCGGTGACTTTCACAGTGAACGTGATGTACACGGCGAGCGCAATGAACGTGACGATCGCGTAATACGCCTCGTATTTGACGACGAAAAATCCCAGCACGAGACCGACTTCGACCAGTGTCGGCAGGATGCTGTAGAGCGAATACGAAATCAGTTGCGTGATGCCGCGCGTGCCGCGCTCGATATCACGCGACATGCCGCCCGTCTGCCGTTCGAGATGAAACCGCAATGACAGCGCGTGCAAATGGCGGAACACTTTCAGCGCGAGCTGGCGCACCGCGCTTTCGGTCACCTTCGAAAACAGGATCTCGCGCAGCTCGGTGAACAGCGAGGTGGACAGCCGCACCACCGCATAGGCGACCACCAGCAAACCGACGCCGCCCAGCAGCACGATGGCGGGCGAATCGTGCGCGCGGCCGAGCGCGGTGAGATGTTGCACCGAAGCGAGGCTGTCTACGATCCGTTTCATCACGATCGGCACGCCGAGATTGGCGACCTTCGCGCCGATCAGGCAGCTCAGCGCGAAGCCGACGCGCCATTTATAGGTGGCGAGGTAGGGCAGCAGCGACAGGATTGTCTGCCAGTCGTTGCGCGGCTGGGTCGAGATCGGTGAAGGTTCGGACGAGGGCGTACGGCGCATGGGGTCGGCTGGAGAGAGTGTGGAAACGACGGAGTTCGCAGCGGCGCACCGACCGGCAGCGTGCAAACCCGGCACCCTGCGTCATGTCGCGCGACCCGGCTGGGCGCTTTCCCGTACAATTCCTGATCTTTCTATTGTCGCAGAAGCTGGCTGGCGCCGCTTTTCATGGGCTGTCCGGCCGCCGGTTGCACATGGGCCGCGGATTGGGCCGTACCGCTGTGTGGTGCCGCCGTGTGGTGCCGCCGTGTGGTGCCGCCGTGTGGTGCCGCCGTGTGGTGCCGCCGTGTGGTGCCGCCGTGTGATGCCGCCGTGTGATGCCGCCGTGTGGTGCCGCTGCGTCGTGCCGCCGTCATGAAGCCCCCCGCCTGCCTGTCGAGCCGACCGAGCCATTACGAATTTCAAGGGTGCCCCGATGACCGATCTCCTTCAACTTCCACAAAAGTCTTGCGCGCTGCGCGTCGTGCCGCAACCGTCGGACGCGAATGTCCACGGCGACGTGTTCGGCGGCTGGATCATGGCGCAAGTGGATATTGCCGGTTCGATTCCGGCAAGCCGCCGTGCCAACGGGCGGGTGGCGACCATCGCGGTCAATTCGTTCATCTTCAAGCAGCCCGTGTTCGTCGGCGATCTGCTGAGCTTTTACGCGGATATCGTCAAGACGGGCAACACGTCGGTAACGGTGGCGGTCGAAGTCTACGCCCAGCGCATGAGCCTGACCGAAGACCTCGTGAGAGTCACCGAGGCGACCCTGACCTATGTCGCGACCGACAGTGACCGGCGCCCACGCGCGCTGCCGGTGCTGGATTGAGCGAACCCTGTCGAGGACATTGAACGAAAACGAGGCGCCTGAGCGCCTCGTTGAGCTTCATACGCTGTGCTTTCCAGGTGGCATTTTCAGGGTTTTTGCCCGGATCGCCAACGCAAGCATGACCGGGCCGACAGCCTCCGTCCGGCCCGCAGCCCTTTACTGACTCGCCGCTGCGCCTATCCCCGCCTTCTTCTGTGCGTTCTGGAGATCCGTCGGATAGTTCGGATCGTTGCGCGACGGGTTATACCCGTTGCTTTCCAGTTGCTTCAACTCGGCATTCTTCTTCGCCCGCGCCTCCTTGCGGGCGGCCTTGCGTTGCGCCTTGGCCGCTGCCTTGGATGCGGCCGACGGCTTGGCGGCATTGCCGGCATTGGCTTCATCGGCCGCCGGAGCACTACTGCCGCCGCTTTGCGCGAACGCCGGCGCAACAGAAGCCACGCTCAGTACAACCGATGCGAGCAGCACAGCCCATTTCTTTGCAGGTGAAGACGTCATTTTTCTCTCCAGTCGTTTTAGAAAATATTCGACGGCGAAACGCCCATAGCAGAGTGCGAGCAGCGAAAAGCGGGCGCAACGCCACGTGAATCGATGCTTCGTGGTTCCCGGTAAAGTCTGAGATGGGAACCCCGAATATATACGACTGAAAGCCGCCCGGAAACCGGTTTAACCCCGCAAGCGCCTGCCAGACACACGAATCGACGCCAGCGTGCGGAGACGTTAATCTTGCGGTTCAACACCTCAAGAGCGCCGCTGGGCAAGCCATCAGCCGCACGCTGGCCGATTCGGGCGCGCCATGATAGATCTTCTAACGGGAATGAGATGAAACTGATTGGAATGCTGGATTCGCCCTACGTGCGCCGCGTCGCTATCTGCCTGAAGTTGCTGAAGCTCGACTTCGAGCACCAGTCGATTTCCGTGTTCAGCACGTATGAGGCGTTCGCGAAGATCAACCCAGTCGTGAAAGCGCCGACGCTGATCCTCGACAACGGCGAGTGCGTGATGGATTCAACAGTGATCCTGCAGTACGTCGCCACGCTTGCCGCGCCCGATCAACGGATCTTCCCGTCACAGCCGGAGCACTGCCTGCGCGCCGCGCGCCTCACGGGCCTCGCGCTGGCCGCTTGCGAAAAGACCGTGCAGATCGTCTACGAACGCAATCTGCGCCCGGCGGACAAACAGCACGAGCCTTGGATCGATCGCGTGACCGAGCAATTGCACGCCGCCTACCGCGAACTCGAAGAGGAACTCGCGTCGGCCCCGCTGCCGGTCGAATCGAACCATTTCGGTGCGGTGGACGTGACGGCAGCCGTCGCGTGGAATTTCACGCAGATGTTCTTGCCGGAGATCGTCACCAAGGCGGCACATCCACGCTTGCAGGCATTTTCCGAGGCGGCAGAACAACTGCCGGTTTTCCTCGACACGCCTGCCGTCTGAGAGACACGCAGCCGGTAGCCGGTAGCGGGGAGCGGGGAGCGGGGAGCCGAACTACACCGTCTCCGCTTCCCGCCCCACGCCCCTCTGGAACAACGCCGAAATCGCATCCGTCGACATCGGCTTCGCAAAGTAGAAACCCTGCATTTCGTCGCACGCACGCTCTCTCAGAAAGTCGAGTTGCGCCGACGTCTCCACGCCTTCAGCGATCACCTGCAATTTCAGCGAATGCGCGAGCGCGATGATCGCCGAGGTGATCGTCTCGTCGTCGCCCGACACGCCGATATCCGACACGAACGAGCGGTCGATCTTCAGGCGGTCCACCGGGAAGCGCTTCAGATAGCTGAGGCTCGAATAGCCGGTGCCGAAGTCGTCGATGGCAAGGCCGATGCCGAGCGCGTGCAGCTCGTTGAGCATCGACACCGCCTCCTCGGCATTGCGCATGATGGTGCTTTCGGTGAGCTCGAGTTCGAGATACTGCGGCTCGAGACCCGTCTCGGCGAGCACCTGCATGACGAGCTTCGCGATATCGCGCTGCTGAAAAACGCGCGCCGACAGATTCACCGAGACCCGCGCCGGCGGCAAGCCTTCGTCCTGCCACGCCTTGTTCTGGCGGCACGCCTCGCGCAACACCCATTCCGACAACGGCCCGATCAAGCCGCTCTCCTCGGCGACGGGAATGAACGTCGACGGCAGCACCAAACCCACTTCCGGATCGCGCCAGCGCACCAGCGCCTCGGTGCCGACGATCTGCCCGCTCACGATATCCACCTGCGGCTGGTAGTGCAGCAGGAATTCGTTGTCGCGCAAGGCGCGGCGCAAACGCCGTTCGAGATTCAGACGCGCGCCCGCGCTCGCATTCATCTCCGGCTGGTAGAACTGAAACGTATTGCGGCCCATGTCCTTCGCGCGATACATCGCGAGGTCGGCCTTTTTCATCAGCGTTTCCGCGTCTTCGCCGTCCTGCGGGAAGAGGCTCGCGCCCATGCTGCAGCCGACATACAGCTCAGTGCCGTCGAGCCACACCGGCTCGGAAATCGACGCGCGCACACGCTCCATCCACGCGATCAGCGACTGCTCGTCGACGGTATCGGTCATCACGATCACGAACTCGTCGCCGCCGTGCCGCGCGACCGTATCGCTGGTGCGCGTGCAACGGGCGAGCCGTTCCGCCACCACGCTCAGCAAGCGGTCGCCGACACTATGGCCGAGGCTGTCGTTGACGTTCTTGAAGCCGTCCAGATCGATGAACACGACCGCGATGCCCTTGTGATGCCGCTGCGCCACGATCAACGCATGCTGCAGGCGATCGCGCAGCAAGTTGCGATTCGGCAGCCGCGTGAGACTGTCATAGTTGGCCTGGTATTCGAGCTGTTCCTGATAGCGCATCAGATCGGTCACATCGTTGATCACGCCGATGTGATGCGTAATCATGCCCTCCGCGTTCGGCACTGGCGCAATGAACAGCTGATTCCAGAACAGCGCGCCGTCCTTGCGATAGTTGCGCACCACGGCGCTTACTTCGCGGTTCGCGGCAAGCGCCTGGCGAATCAGGGTGACGCCTTCCTGGTCGCGGTCGTCTCGCTGCAGCACGCGGCAATCGTGACCGATCACTTCGGCGGGATCGTAACCGGTGATACGCATGAACGCGGGGTTCACATATTCGACCAGATTGCCCGCCGGCGACGGCGCGGTAATCAGAATTGCGTTGACGCTGGCATCGAGCGCGCGGCTTTGCAGACGCAAGGCCAGATCGGCGCGCTTGCGCTCGGTGATGTCCGTGTAAGAGCCGAGCACGCCGAGCACGCGGCCGTCGCCGTCGGTGAACGGCAGCTTGCTCGTGACCGTGGTGCGATGCACGCCGTCGATCACCAGGTCGACCTCGACATTCATTTTCGGCACGCCGGTGGTCACCACCTCTTTATCGTGCTCGTTCAGCAGGGCAGCAAAGGCGCGCCATGGCATATCGCTATCGCTCTTGCCGACCACCTGCTCAGGGTAAGAAAGCCCCGCATCGCGCGCGAATGCCATGTTGCAGCCGAGATAGCGCGACTCCTGATCCTTCCAGAAAATCCGCTGCGGAATGTTGTCGATCACCGTCTCGAGCATTTGATTCGAACGCTGCGCTTCGGCTTCGGCGTTGATCTGTTCGGTGACGTCGTCGGCCAGCACGAAGAAGGCGGCGCGGCCCATAAAGTTGAGCGCGTGATACGAAATGTCGGCGCTGATCATTGAACCGTCTTTGCGCCGGTGATGCCAGACACCCGCCATCGTGCGGCCCTGTTGCAGGACGTCGCTGCGCTGCAGGTGCAATTCGAGGCGCGAGATTTCGCCATTCGGCCGGAGCGCGCGAATCGTCATGCCGAGAAATTCGCTTTCCGAGTAGCCGTATTGCTGGATCGCGGCCGCGTTGACGGCGAGAAAGCGCATCGTCTCGCGCTCGAAGATGTACATCGGCACGGGATGCTCGTCGAACAGGCCACGGAATCGCTCGTCGTTGCGGCCGAGCGCGCGGACGGCACGCAGTTTCGCGCGCGCGCGGCTTTCGCGGGCTCCGAACGTGAAGATCAGGAGCGCGCTGCCGGCCAGCATCGTGACGATCAGCAGGAACATGGCGCGCTGGGTTTCGTTCGCGGAAATCGCGAGCGACGCCCGCAACGCCTCGTTCTCCTGCTTGCGCAACACCGCCAGACCGGCTTCCACACGGCCGAGACCCAGCCCGAGATGCGTATAGGTCGACGCCGCCCACGCGCGCGACTCGTTCGGCGTGGCGCTGGCGCTCTTCAACAGCGCATCGTCAATGTCGTGTTGCAGCGCGTGACTGTCCGTGCTCAGTTTGGCGAGCGTGTCGAGCAGCGCCGGTTCGCCGGCGAGCTCTCGGCGCAACTCGCGCTCCAGGGCGGCCAGCGAGGTCGCCATGGCGGTGGCCTCGTTGACAGGCGCGGCCTCACCCGAAGCTTCGAAACGGCCGAGCGCGGCCAGGCCGCCGTCGAGCGCCGTATGGTAGGCGTCGAGATTCTGACGCACGCTTGTCGAACGCAGCATGCGCGCGTCGGCGTCGCGCTGGCCGCAAATCTGCGTATAGACGGCGAACGCGTTCGCGCCAACCGCCGCGACGACGACCGCCAGATTGATCAGCAGCCGCTTCGATAAAAAAGGAGTCATGGGTTCCGAACGTCAATCGTTCTGAGGGCGGGAGCACGAGGGTCGCTTTCGGTGCGTCGGGTCGCATCGAGTCGAGTCTTTTTACGCGCCAACTCATGGATAACGGCAGGGTTCGGAACAGATTGAGGGGTTGGAGTGAAAAAAATTCGCGGATTTGGCGGGGGGCGCGTAGCTGGGGCCGCCTAGCTGGGGCACCTAGCTGGGGGCGCCTAGCCGGCCGCACCTAGCCGGCCGCACCAAATTCCTTCATCGCGGGAACGAAGTCGTGGTTGCTTTCCAGCTTGCGCGACAATTTGGCGAGTACATAGCGCTTGAACGGCTCGAGTTCGGCCCACTGAGCGACGCCCGGCGTGGGCAGACCGGCGAGTCCCGCCTGGTGCGCGACACCCTCAGGCACGGCATCGGTGCGCCGCCAGGCGGGCGCTTCTTCAGGCGTGAACCACTCCGGTTCGACATTCGCGTGCGTGCGCAGCATCTCGAACAGCGCGTGGTCGAAATTCGGCTCGATTGCCGCGTCTTCCTCCACCGGAAACCGCGCCAGCAGCTTGCGGTCTTCGAGCGGCAGCAACTGCCATTGCACGAGCGTGATGCGCAGCCCGAAGCGATCGAGATTGAAGCGCACCGACATCGGGATGTAGGTGAAATTCTCCGAAGAGGCGACTTCGAAGTTGAACAGAAGCGGTGCTTCGTTGAGTCCCATGACAGTATTCCTCTTTGGTGACGGGCAACGCTCAAGCCCAGCTTGAGGTATTTTAGAACCTTATTCGCGCGATCGCAGTGAGGTCTGGCACCGCTTCGCGCCGCCGGGCAAGGCTGCAAGCCGCTCAAACGCGCGCAGCATGAAAGGAGTGAAGCAGCTTGAACGAACTGGAAACAGCCGGGCAGCCGGGCGCCGTAGAGCGCCAGGCGCACCGGCACCGCGGCGCAGCGGTCGAAACCGTCACCGATCACGTCGGTCAGGAGTGGCCGGTGGCGCTCGTCTTCAACGGCATCTCGCACGCGGTGATGATGTGCACGCCGCGCGATCTGGAAGCGTTCGCGGTCGGTTTTGCGATTTCGGAAGGGATCGTGGAACGCGGCAGCGACATTCAGGATATCGAGGTCGAGTTGCACGACGATAACGAATTGCCGCATGCCGAAGTGCAATTGACGGTAGTGCAGCAGGCGTTCGTCGCGCTGAAGGAAAAGCGCCGCGCGCTCGCCGGGCGCACCGGCTGCGGCGTATGCGGGATCGAAAGCATCGATCTGCTGGATCTGAAACCGGAACGCGTGCCGGACACCGGCTTCCTGCAACGGCTCACGCCGGATGCGATCGCTCGTGCCGCACGCGAGTTGCCGGAACACCAGGCACTGACGCGCCTGACCGGCGGCCTGCACGCCGCTGCCTGGTGCGATGCGGCAGGCGCGATTCGCTACGCGTTCGAAGATGTCGGCCGTCACAACGCGCTCGACAAGCTGATCGGCCAGCTGGTGCTCGATCGCGTGGATACCAAGGAAGGTTTTGTGTTTCTGTCGAGCCGCGCCAGCTACGAGCTGGTGCGCAAGGCGGCGCGTGTCGACGTGCCGATGGTCGCGACGATTTCGGCGCCGTCGTCGCTGGCAATTGCGATTGCCCGCAAAGCGGGCGTACGGCTTGTCAGCTTCTGCCGGGAAAACAGCTACGTCGACTACGACACCTCGCAGCCGGCGCAACCCTGAGCGCACGAGGCGCCTGAGTTATTTTCAGGCGCCTGAACCCAGCCGGTTCAATCGAACTGCCGGAAGTCCGGCTTGCGTTTCTCGAAAAATGCCTTGAACGCCTCGCGCGCTTCCGGCGCGAGCAGCATCTTGCTGAAGTGCACCGCTTCCTCGGCCATCTGCGTTTGCAGTTCCTGATGGCTCGCGCGCTTCATCAGACTCTTCGTCACCCGCAGCGACGACGCCGGCAGCGCCGCCAGCTTCGCCGCTTGCGCGGCTGCGAATGCATCGACTTCAGCTGCGGGCAGCACGCGATTCACGAAGCCCATGCGCTGCGCTTCGGCGACGTCGAATGCTTCGCCGAGCAGCAGCTTTTCCGCTGCTGCCTGATAACCAGCCACACGCTGCAACAGCAAACTCGACGCCGCTTCCGGACACAGCCCAAGCTGCGTGAACGGCAGCGAAAAGCTCGCCGTAGTCGCGGCATAGACCAGATCGCAGTGCAGCAGGAGCGTCGTGCCGATGCCGATTGCCGGCCCCGCCACGGACGCTACCACCGGCTTTTCCGCCGAACAGATGGCACGCAGAAACTGGAATACCGGCGCGTTTTCGCCGCTTGGCGGCGTCTTCATGAAGTCATCGAGATCGTTGCCGGCGCTGAAGATGCCGGCGCTGCCGCGAATCAGAATCGCCCGAATCGATGCATCGCCGTGCGCTTGGACCAGTGCATCGGCCATCGTCTGATACATCGCGGCCGTGATCGCGTTTTTCCTATCGGGCCGGTTGAAGGCAATCGTCAGCACGCCGTCGGCGCGCTCGACCAGAATATCCACTGTCATCTCCTCGTACTCCTCTGGATGCTGCTGAATGGAAAAAACGGCTCGCAAGCCAGGCGGCCTGCGAACCGTTTCCGCGGTCCCTAGGTGGTCACTGCAGGGATCACTACGGGGACCAGGGTAAACACGATTACAGACGTTCGATGATACCCGCCGCGCCCATGCCGGTGCCGACGCACATCGTCACCATGCCGTACTTCAAGTTGCGGCGGCGCAGGCCGTGCACGACCGTCGACGCACGGATCGCGCCCGTCGCACCCAGCGGATGGCCAAGCGCGATCGCGCCGCCGAGCGGGTTGATCTTCGCCGGATCGAGACCGAGGTCCTGAATCACCGCCAGCGATTGCGCGGCGAACGCTTCATTCAATTCGATCCAGTCCATATCTTCGATCTTCAGGCCGGCGGCCTTCAGCGCGGCCGGAATCGCTTCCTTCGGACCGATGCCCATGATTTCCGGCGGCACGCCGCGCACGGCGAAGCTGACGAAACGGGCGAGCGGCGTCAGGTTGAATTCCTTCAGCATCTTTTCCGACACGACGATCAACGCGCCCGCGCCATCCGAGGTCTGCGAACTGTTGCCCGCCGTCACCGAACCCTTGTTCGCGAACACCGCGCGCAGTTTCGCCAGACCTTCCATCGACGTTTCCGCACGCGGGCCTTCGTCGAGCGCGACTTCACGCGTCTTCAGCTTCACTTCGCCGGTGGCGAGATCGGGGAAACGTTCGGTGATCGTATACGCGGCGATTTCGTCGTTGAACTCGCCGGCTTGCTGCGCGGCGATGGCACGGCGGTGCGATTCGACCGAGAACGCGTCTTGCGCTTCGCGGCTGATCTTCCAGCGCTCGGCGACCTTCTCCGCGGTCAGGCCCATGCCGTAGGCGATTCCGATGTCTTCGTTGCGATCGAAGATATGCGGCGACATCGACGGCTTGTTGCCCATCATCGGCACCATGCTCATCGATTCACAGCCGCCCGCGATCATCGCGTCGGACTCGCCGACACGGATACGGTCAGCCGCCATGGCCAGCGCGGTCAGGCCCGAAGCGCAGAAGCGGTTCACCGTGACGCCGCCCACCGTGTTCGGCAGGCCCGCCAGCAGCGCGCCCATCCGCGCGACGTTCAGGCCTTGCTCCACCTCCGGAATCGCACAGCCGATGATGGCGTCTTCGATCACTTTCGTATCGAGGCCGGGCACTTGCGCCACGGCCGACCTGATCGCGTGCACCAGCAGTTCGTCCGGGCGCGTGTTCTTGAACATCCCGCGCGGCGCCTTGCCGATCGGCGTGCGGCTCGCCGCGACGATATATGCGTCTTGCAATTGCTTTGTCATTTAAAGCTCCTATGTCGACGGGAGTTGGCGCTTTAGCACCTACTCCGCCCCATGCAATTTATTGCGGTCGTTCGTCGCTTAGTTACGTACCGGCTTGCCGGTCTGCAGCATGCCCATGATCCGTTCCTGCGTCTTTTGCGTGCCGAGCAGATCGACGAACGCTTGACGCTCGAGTTGCAGCAGCCACTCTTCGTCGACGAGGCTGCCGGCTTCCACGTCACCGCCGCACACCGCTTCCGCGATGCGGCTGGCGATCAGGAAATCGTGCTCGCTGATGAAACGACCGTCGCGCATGTTGACGAGCGATGCCTTGATGGTCGCAATCGCCGAGCGGCCCGCCACCGGCACTTGCGTGACACGCAGCGGCGGACGGTAACCCGCGGCGGACAGCGCGCGCGCTTCTTTCTTCGCGATGTCGAGCAGTTCGAACACGTTGAAGACGATCGTGTCGGACGGCTTCAGGTAGCCCATTGCGCGGGCGTCGAGCGCGGAGGCCGAAACCTTCGCCATCGCCGCGTTTTCGAACGACTTCTGCACAAACTTCAGCAGGTCGTTGGTCGCGCCGGCTGCAGTTGCGGCTTCCGCTGCGCGCAGTGCCGCTTCCTTCAGGCCGCCACCCGCTGGCACGAGACCCACGCCGACTTCCACCAGACCGATATAGCTTTCGATGTGCGCGACACGCTTCGCGCTATGCAGCGCCAGCTCGCAACCGCCACCAAGCGCAATGCCCGACACGGCCGAGATGACCGGCACGCTCGCGTACTTCACGCGCAGCATCCCTTGCTGGAATTTCTTCACGAACGGCTCGATGCCCTTCGCGCCGCCCGTCATGAACGCGGGCATGGCTTCTTCGAGGTTCGCACCTGCGGAGAACGGCCCGCCCGGCGTGCCGAGTTTCAACGACGTCGGCTGCCACACGACCAAGCCCTTGTAGTCCTTCTCGGCGAGTTCGATGGCTTGCGTCAGACCGTCGATCACCGACGGTCCGATCGTGTTCATCTTGCTCTTGAACGACACGATCAGGACGTCGTTCTCGCCGGCGCGGTCGTCGACCCACGCGCGCACGGCCTCGGTTTCGAACAGGGTCTTGCCGTAAGTCTTCGGATCAGTTGCAGTCTCGCCAACCAGCGGCGCACGGAAAACCTGTTTGTCGTAGACGCTAAGCGACGAGCGCGGCACGAACGACTTCGAAGCGGGCGACCACGAACCTTCGTTCGTATGCACGCCACCCTTTTCGGCAACCGGGCCTTCCAGCACCCACGCCGGCAGCGGCACATTCGACAATGCCTTGCCTGCCGCGATGTCTTCCTGCACCCATTCGGCGACCTGCTTCCAGCCGGCCGTTTGCCAGCCTTCGAACGGGCCTTCGTTCCAGCCGAAGCCCCAGCGAATGGCGAGATCGACGTCGCGCGCATTGTCGGCGATCGATTCCAGATGCACGCCGATGTAGTGATACACGTCACGGAAAATCGACCACAGGAATTGCGCCTGCGGGTGCTCCGATTCGCGCAAGAGCTTCAGGCGCTCTGCCGGCGGACGCTTCAGAATCCGGCCGACCAGTTCGTCCGCTTTCGCGCCGCCGTCGACGTACCCGCCCGTCTTCGGGTCGAGCACCTTGATCGCCTTGCCTTCCTTCTTGTAGAAGCCGCCGCCGGTCTTCTGACCGAGCGCGCCCTTCTTTACCAGTTCAGCCAGCACCGCCGGCGTTTCGTAGACCGGGAAGAACGGATCGTCCTTCAGCGTGTCCTGCATTGTCTTGATGACGTGCGCCATCGTGTCGAGACCGACCACGTCAGCGGTGCGGAACGTCGCCGACTTCGCGCGGCCCAGACGCGAGCCGGTCAGGTCGTCCACTTCGTCGAAACGCAGGCCGAACTTTGCAGCTTCGGTGATGACGGCGAGGATCGAGAAAATACCGACGCGGTTAGCGATGAAGTTCGGCGTATCTTTTGCCCGCACGACACCCTTGCCCACCACGCTCGTCAGGAACGATTCGAGTTGATCGAGGATTTCCGGATGCGTCGTGGCGGTCGGGATCAATTCGACCAGGTGCATGTAGCGCGGCGGATTGAAGAAGTGCACGCCGCAGAAGCGCGCCTTCAGTTCGTCCGAGAAACCGTTCGACAGTTCGGTGATCGACAGACCCGACGTATTGGTCGCGAAAATCGCCTTCGGCGCGATGTGCGGCGACACCTTCTTGTACAGGTCGTGCTTCCAGTCCATGCGTTCGGCGATCGCTTCGATCACGAGGTCGCACTCGGCGAGCTTCTCGATGTCGTCGTCGTAATTCGCGGGCTGGATGTATTGTGCGTCGTCCTTCACGCCGAACGGCGCGGGCGACAGTTTCTTCAGATTCTCGATCGCCTTCAGCGCGATCGCGTTCTTCGGGCCTTCCTTTGCGGGAAGGTCGAACAGCAGCACGGGCACCTTGGCGTTGATCAGGTGCGCTGCGATCTGCGCGCCCATCACGCCGGCGCCGAGCACGGCTACCTTGCGAATGATCAGATTGCTCACGTCGTTCCTCCGGGAAGTTATGCGATGTCGCGAATGTGTCTCTTACGTTTCGCGATGTGTGACTTGTGGCGGTGGAAGGCGCCACGCCGCTTGAGGGCGTGGCGCTTGCCGTAAGGGTTGGGCCTTAGAACAGCGACTCTTCGACGTCCATCATCGACTTCGAACCGGCGCGTGCCTGACGGATCGTCATCGCCGTTTCCGGCAGCAGCTTCGCGAAGTAGAAGCGTGCGGTGGCGAGCTTGGCCTTGTAGAACGGATCGCCCGATGCCTCGTTATCCAGCGCGATACGGGCCATGCGCGCCCAGAAGTACGAGAACACCAGGTGGCCGACGGTGCGCAGGTACGGCACGGCGGCGGCGCCGACTTCGTCCGGGTTCTGCATCGCCTTCATGCCGATTTCCATCGTCAGCTTCTGCACCTTGTCGCCGATGTCGGCGAGCGGGTTGATGAACTCCTGCATGTCCGGCTTCACGCCTTCGGCTTCGACGAAATCGGACACCAGCTTGCCGAACTTCTTCATCTTCGCGCCCATGTCGCCGAGAATCTTGCGGCCGAGCAGGTCGAGCGCCTGAATCGCGTTAGTGCCTTCGTAGATCATGTTGATCCGCGCGTCGCGCACGTATTGCTCCATGCCCCACTCGGCGATGAAGCCATGGCCGCCGTAGATCTGCATGGCGTGGTTGGTGCTCTCGAACGCGTTGTCCGAAAGGAATGCCTTCAGGATCGGCGTGAGCAGCGCGACCAGATCCGCCGCTTCCTTACGCACCGATTCGTCGGCGTGCGACAGTTCCTTGTCGATGTGCAGCGCGGACCAGTACGAGAACGCGCGCGCGCCTTCCGCGTAGGCCTTCTGCGTGAGCAACATGCGACGCACGTCCGGGTGGACGATGATCGGGTCAGCGGCTTTTTCCGGTGCTTTCGGGCCGGTCAGCGAACGCATTTGCAGACGCTCTTTTGCGTACACCAGCGAGTTCTGGTAACCGATTTCGGTCAGGCCCAGGCTCTGCATGCCGACGCCCAGACGCGCGGCGTTCATCATCACGAACATCGCGTTCAAGCCCTTGTTCGGCTCACCGACCAGCCAGCCCTTCGCGTTATCGAGGTTGATCACGCAGGTTGCGTTGCCGTGAATGCCCATCTTGTGTTCGATGGAGCCGCACTTCACGCCGTTGCGCTCGCCCGGTTCGCCCGCTTCGTTCGGGATGAACTTCGGCACGATGAAAAGCGAAATGCCCTTGGTGCCCTTGGGCGCATCCGGCAGACGCGCCAGCACCAGGTGAACGATGTTCTCCGCGAGATCGTGTTCGCCGCTGGAGATGAAAATCTTTGTGCCGCTGATCGCGTACGAGCCGTCGCTGTTCGGTTCGGCCTTGGTGCGCAGGATGCCGAGGTCGGTGCCGCAGTGCGGTTCGGTCAGACACATCGTGCCGGTCCAGACGCCAGCGACCAGCTTCGGCAGATAACGTTGCTGCAGTTCCGGCGTGCCGTGCGCGTGCAGACATTCGTATGCGCCGTGCGACAGGCCCGGGTACATCGTCCACGCCTGGTTCGCCGAGTTCATCATTTCATACAGCGCGTTGTTGACGAACGCTGGCAAGCCCTGGCCGCCGTATTCCGGATCGCAGCCGAGTGCCGGCCAACCGGCTTCCACATATTGCTTATAGGCTTCCTTGAAGCCCTTCGGCGTGGTCACGACGCCGTCGCCGACGTACGTGCAGCCTTCCTGGTCGCCGCTGTGATTGAGCGGGAACAGCACTTCGGAACAGAACTTGCCGGCCTCTTCGAGCACGGCGTTGATCGTGTCCGCATCGAGATCCGCGTGCTTCGGCATCTGCTTGATCTCGGCTTCGACGTTAAGCAGCTCGTGCAACACGAATTGCATGTCGCGCAGCGGCGCGGCGTACTGTCCCATGACTCTCTCTCCCAAGTTTGACAAGGAGCCAGGCCGTTAGCTGAGTCCGTGGATCGGATCTTTCAGCGCCGCTGAATCTGCTTGAAGTTCGGCGGCTCTGCTAACGGCTTTCGCTCTGATACGAAACAATCAATTTTTCCAGCGCGGCCCACGTAAGACGCACCGATTCCGGCAAGTGCAGGAAGCGCGCGTCGTGATGCAGGCCGAGCGTGACGCTGTACAGTTCGAACAGCATCAGTTGCGGATCGGTATCGGCACGCAGATGCCCTTCTTCCATCGCCTGCGAAATTGCACGAGTGAGCGCCGCGCGCCACATCGTCACGCTCGACACCAGTTGCTCGCGCACCGGGTTGTCTCCACGATCGTCATACTCGACCGCACCGCTGATGTAGATGCACCCGGTGGTGACTTCCTGAATGCGTTTCTCGATCCAGCGGGAAATCATCGCGCGCAAGCGCGGCAATCCACGAGGCTCACGCAAACTCGGGAAAAACACCTCGTCTTCAAAACGACGGTGATATTCGCGTACGACTTCGACCTGCAAATCCTCGCGCGAGCCGAAATGCGCGAACACACCGCTTTTGCTCATCTGCATGCGCTCGGCCAGCAGTCCAATCGTCAGACCTTCTAGTCCGTCGCGACTTGCCAGATCAAGTGCTGCATCGAGAATCGCGACTCGTGTTTGTTCGCCTTTTCGCATAGCTTTTTACCGTTCTAATGTGACCGAAATAAAATCGAACGGCCGTACTATTATTGAGTGTTGCCGTCCGCGAAACAAGGACTTTATTAGAAACCGGTTTCTAACCCGGTTTCAATTCTGCGACATCCGTCAATCAGAGGAAGGAGATTTTTTAGAGGCCTTTGCCTTCTTTTTGTCCCTTTCATTGACGCTGCGCCCTTGCGCTTATGTGCGAGATACCGATGGGCTAGTCATAGCCACCCACCGTCAATAGCTTCATCACGGCCCGATAGGTCGTGTAGGCAAGCCAGTTGAGCAAGCGCTCGCCCGCCGGACGAGCATCATAGCGCGCCTCGTCGATCCGGCGCGAATCCTTGAACGCGGCGAGGATCGCTTCGCGCAGCGCGACGATCGACGGGTCGTTCACCAGCACCACATTGGCTTCATTGTTGAGCATCAGGCTCAACGCGTCGAGGTTCGACGAACCAACTGTCCCCCAATTCGAATCCACCACCGCGACCTTGCCATGCAGCATGGTTTTCTCGTACTCGGCGATCTGCACGCCGGCTTTGAGCAGCGCGCGATACAGGAACGGCACGGCGTAATCGAGCGCCTTGAACTCCTTGCGCCCGATGATGAGCTTCACGTCGACGCCGCGCCGCGCCGCGAACACCAGCGCGCGCCGCAGCTTGCGGCCCGGCATGAAGTACGGGTTGGCGAGCAGCACTTCGCTGCGCGCCTGGCCGATCGCGGTCAGATATGCCTTTTCGATGGCGCGGCGGTTGATCAGGTTGTCGCGCGCGACGAAGGTCACGCATGGCAGCCCGCCGGCCCAGAGCGCCCCGTTGCGATTGCGGCGCCGGCGCCGCAGCGTGCCGAGCGACGCCATGGTTTTCGGCCCGAAATCAGGTTCGAGCGATTCCAGAGGCCGATGCCCGATGCGGATCCGCTGCCATTGCACCTCGAACGCCTGGCGAATATCGGCGACCACCGGCCCGTGCAATTCCACCGCGAAATCCCAGCGCCGGTAAGGTAGCGTCGCGCCGTTGTTCTCGTAATCGTCGACAATGTTGATGCCGCCGCAGTAGCCGAACTGATCGTCCACCACCGCGATCTTGCGGTGCGTGCGCGAGAAGCCGAAACGGCCGAACAGATGCGGGTTGTAGATACGACGGTCAATGCCGGCGAGCAGCCATTCGTCGAACATCGCGAGGCGCGCGGTGCCGATGCCGTCGGTAATCACCCGCACCTTCACGCCGCGCGAGGCTGCGCGCAGCAACGCCGCACTGACGGCCTGACCTGCGCTGTCGTTACAGAAGATATAGGTTTCGAGAACCACGTCGCTTTGCGCCGCGTCGATGCGTTCGATCAGTGCGGCGAAATACTCGTCGCCGGAGCACAGCAGCTTGACGCCGTTGCCGCTGGTGAAGCGGTAGCGTTGCCAGTAGCGGCGGCCGAGCAGCGATTGCCGGAGTCGCGCGAAACGGCGCGCGCCGCCGACGCTCACCGGGCACGCTCCTCGGGCCGGCCACTCAGGCGCCCAGCGAGCCGCTTCGGCAATTGCAGGATCGCGTCGGCATTCGACGACGAAAAGCAGCGCGAGGCCGCCTCTTCATACGGCAGCCACAGAAACGCCGTGTGCTCGCGCGGCGCGAGCGTCACCTCGAGCTGCTCGGGCACTTCCAGGCTGAACCAATGCTCGGTGTTGTGGATCACGCCCTCGGCATAGCGATGCCGGAACTGGGGGTAGATCTCATATTCGATCGAGTACCGCCAGTCGAACAACGCGCTGTGCGGCACCAGCTTACTACCGACCACGATACCGGTTTCCTCGGCCACTTCGCGCGCCGCCGTCTCAATGAAGGGTTCGTCGACCCGGTCTTTCGAACCGGTCACCGATTGCCAGAAATCGGCGTGATCGGCACGCCGGATCAACAGCACGTCGAGCGAGGGCGTATGGATGACGACGAGTACGGATTGCGGGATCTTCGGCGGTTTCGGCATGGCGTAAAAACTGGGCGCAACGCTTGCGCGGTACATGTCGGCGAGTGGTCCAATGAGCGGTCGAGACCGGTTGCTTCGACTGTAACGCAAAAAACGAAAAAGGCGCATCGCGCGCCTTTTTCGTTTGCTTGTTCGTTCCACTTGGGCTGCCGTTCTTCAGGCAGCCCGAGTTCGGCCCAGCTTAGACCTTCGGTTCCGGCTGACGCAGACGGATGTGCAACTCGCGCAACTGGCGCTCGTCCACTTCGCTCGGCGCCTGCGTGAGCAGACACTGCGCGCGTTGCGTCTTCGGGAACGCGATCACGTCGCGAATCGAATCGGCGCCGGCCATCATCGTGATGATGCGGTCCAGGCCGAATGCGATACCGCCGTGCGGCGGCGCGCCGTATTGCAGCGCGTCGAGCAGGAAGCCGAACTTGGCTTGCGCTTCTTCCGCGTTGATCTTCAGCGCGCGGAACACCTTGCTCTGCACTTCTTCACGGTGAATACGCACCGAACCGCCGCCGATTTCCCAGCCGTTGAGCACCATGTCGTAGGCCTTGGCGAGGCAGCGCGCCGGATCCGTTTCCAGATACTCGAGGTGCTCGTCCTTCGGGCTCGTGAACGGGTGATGCGCGGCGACGTAGCGGTTGTCTTCCTCGTCGTACTCGAACATCGGGAAGTCAACCACCCACAGCGGCTTCCAGCCGGATTCGACCAGACCGTTGGCCTTGCCGAATTCCGAATGGCCGATCTTCAGACGCAGCGCGCCCAGGCTGTCGTTCACTACCTTCGCGCGATCCGCCGCGAAGAAAATGATGTCGCCGTCTTGCGCGCCGGTGCGCTCGATGATCGCCTTGACCGCTTCGTCGTGCAGGTTCTTGACGATCGGGCTCTGCAGACCGTCACGGCCCTTCGCGACTTCGTTGACCTTGATCCACGCGAGGCCCTTCGCGCCGTAGATGCGCACGAATTCCGTGTAGCTGTCGATGTCGCCACGCGAGAGCTCGCCGCCCTTCGGCACGCGGATCGCCGCGACGCGGCCATCTTTCGTGTTGGCCGGCGTGCTGAACACCTTGAAGTCGACGTCTTTGACGGCGTCGGTCAGGTCCGTGAATTCGAGCTTGACGCGCAGGTCCGGCTTGTCCGAACCGAAGCGGCGCATCGCTTCCGCGTACTCCATGACCGGGAATTTCTCGGCCAGTTCAACGCCGATCGTTTCCTTGAACACGTGACGGATCATCGCCTCGAACAGATCGCGGATTTCCTGTTCCGACAGGAACGAGGTTTCGCAGTCGATCTGCGTGAATTCCGGCTGACGGTCGGCGCGCAGGTCTTCGTCGCGGAAGCACTTGACGATCTGGTAGTAGCGATCGAAGTTAGCGACCATCAGCAACTGCTTGAACAGTTGCGGCGATTGCGGCAGCGCGAAGAACTGGCCCGGGTTGGTACGCGACGGCACGAGGTAATCGCGCGCGCCTTCCGGCGTGCTCTTGGTGAGCATCGGCGTTTCGATGTCGATGAAGCCCAGCGAGTCCAGATACTTGCGCACTTCGATCGCGACGCGGTAACGCAGACGCAGGTTGTGCTGCATCTGCGGACGGCGCAGGTCGAGCACACGGTGCGTAAGACGCGTGGTTTCCGACAGGTTGTCGTCGTCGAGCTGGAACGGCGGCGTGATCGACGCGTTCAGCACGATCAGCTCGTGGCACAGCACTTCGATCTTGCCGCTTTTCAGCGAGGCGTTCGTCGTGCCTTCCGGACGCGCGCGCACCACACCCTTGATCTGCAGGCAGAACTCGTTGCGGACGCCTTCGGCCGTCTTGAACATGTCCGCGCGATCCGGATCGCAGACGACCTGAACGAGGCCTTCGCGGTCGCGCAGGTCGATGAAGATGACGCCGCCATGGTCGCGGCGGCGGCTTACCCAGCCACACAGCGAGACAGTTTGGCCCAGCAGTTCTTCGGTCACCAGACCGCAGTATTCAGATCTCATCGACATGATGTTTGTCTTTCGTTTTGCATTGGTTGAACGGCGCGCAGCGATCAGACACGGCTTGAAACGCTGCGCACCGGCATTACAGCGGAGGCTCGACTGTCGTGCGGCGCACTACCGGCGCCGGCGGCGCGGACGGCGCCACGACGCCCATCGAGACGATGTACTTGAGCGCAGCGTCGACCGTCATGTCGAGCTCGATCACTTCGCTCTTGGGCACCATCAGGAAGAAGCCGGACGTTGGGTTCGGCGTAGTCGGCACGTACACGCTGACGTGATCTTCTTTCAGGTGATTGATCACGTCGCCGCCCGGAATACCGGTCAGAAACGCAATCGTATAGGAACCGCGGCGCGGGTACTCGATCAGGAGCGCCTTGCGAAACGCATTGCCGCTGCTCGACAACAAGGTGTCCGACACCTGCTTCACGCTGGTGTAGATCGGGCCGACCACCGGAATGTGAGCGACCACGACTTCCCACCACTTCACGAGCTTCTGGCCGATGAAGTTTTGCGTCAACAGCCCGACGACAAAGATGAACGCCAGTGTCAGCACCGCGCCGAGGCCCGGCAAACGGAAGCCGAGCGCGCGCTCCGGCTGCCATGAGGTCGGCAGCAGCAACAGCGTCTGGTCCATCGTGCCGATGATCAGGCCGAGCACCCACAGTGTGATGGCCAGAGGCACCAGCACCAGCAGGCCAGTCAGGAACACCGATTTGAGCGTCGTTTTTTTCGTCGTCATGTGTACCGCCAGAGAGCCGCGCGAGCCGGTACCCGACGCACGGCGTGTGCGCCGCCCCCGAGGGCGGCAGTCCCACTAGGCGCTGCCGGAACCGTTCGAACTCGCCGATGCGGCGGGCGCGGCAGCGGGCGCGGCAGGCGTTGCGGCTGCGCCCGCTGAACCGGAGGCAGCCGAGCCGTTGGCCGAAGCCGTGTCGGATTTCGTGGCGCCCTCATTCCCGGCTGCAGCGCTTTCGCCCGAATTCGCATTCGAGCCGCCATTCGCGTCGGGCTTGGCCGGGGCGCTCGCGCCGCCATTACCGCCGCGGAAATCGGTTACATACCAGCCGGAGCCCTTCAACTGGAAACCGGCTGCAGTCACCTGCTTGCGAAAGGTGTCTTTCCCGCACTCGGGACATTGCGTCAACTGCGGGTCGCTCATCTTCTGAAGCACGTCCTTCCCGAAGCCGCATGACTCGCAACGATAAGCGTAGATCGGCATGAACTTTTCCCTACTGAAATCTTGTAAGCGCTTGCAAAGCCTTGAATTATAGCCGCATATGGCTAGTCATATGCGCATATGGCTAGTCGCCCGCGATTTTCGGGGACCAGCGCCAGGAGCCACCGTCGTTCGACTAAATGGGGGCGACCGTGATCGAATCAAGTGCGGCGCGAGCCGCCGTCGAACGCGGCGGCGGCACGCTCAACCACGACGGCGCCAGGTCATCCAACGCTCGCGGCCGGCAAAGACGGCAATCGAGTCGTTCACGGCTTCATCTTCGATCAGATCGAAGTGCGGCGTGAGCAACGCGTCGAGTTCAGCGCGCTCGACGCCGAACGGCGGCCCTTTCGGCGTCGCGTCGATGAAAAAGAAACCCGCCAGCAAAGCGCCAGCTGGCAACAACCCGGCCATCCGTTGCGCGTAATCTGCACGGCGCGCCACCGGCAGGGCGCAAAAGAACGCGCGCTCGTAGATCCATGCCGGCGTGAACGGCGGTTCATAAGTGAAGAAGTCAGCCTGCTCGACCAGCTGCGCATGCTGCGGACCCAATTGCTTGTGCGCTGCCGCTACTGCGGCCGGCGAGAAATCGATCGCCCTGACTGGATTGCCTTGCTGCGCTAGCGATAGCGCTTCGTAGGCACTGCCGCAACCTGGAATCAGTACCGCAGCGCCACGATGCCGCTCGGCGAAAGACTGAAACGCCGCCGGCACGCCGGCCTGATCCCAGGGCGTGTAATGGCGTTCGAAGCGCTCATCCCAGAACTCAGGTGAGTTGGGATCGCGGGTCGAGAAGTCGGGTGTGGAAGGCTGGGTCGGGTCGCTCATGAGATGCCTCGTAGGGATCGGAATCGGGTCGGGATCACCCGCCGTACGCGAACGCCAGAAACGCTCGCGCCAACACCGCGCCGACACCGACCGCCACGCCGAACAGCAGCAGCCCTTGCAGCAACCGGTTGGTGCGCTTCTGCTCGAGCAGAATCTGGCGAATCATGTCGTCGTTCGCGCCGCGCGTGTTATCGTGACGCGCAGCCAGCACGTGGTGGATGAGGCGCGGCAATTGCGGCAACGTCTTGCTCCACTGCGGTGCCTCGATCTTCAGCCGCTCGTACCAGCCGCGCACACCGATCTGCTCGTTCATCCAGCGCTCGAGATAGGGCTTGGCCGTCTTCCACAAGTCCAGTTCAGGATCGAGCGAGCGGCCGAGCCCTTCCACGTTCAACATGGTTTTTTGCAGCAGCACCAGTTGCGGCTGGATTTCCACATTGAAGCGGCGCGAGGTCGAGAACAGGCGCATCAACACCTGACCGAGCGAAATATCCTTCAATGCGCGGTCAAAATAGGGCTCGCAAACTGCGCGGATTGCGCTTTCCAGTTCCTCGACCCGGGTAGTAGGCGGCACCCAGCCGGACTCCAGATGCAGCGTGGCGACGCGGTGATAGTCGCGCTTGAAGAAAGCGAGGAAGTTCTGGGCAAGGTAGTTCTTATCGAAGTCCGACAGCGCACCGATGATGCCGAAGTCGAGCGCGATATAGCGGCCGAAGTGCGCCGGATCGAGGCTCACCTGAATGTTGCCCGGGTGCATGTCGGCGTGAAAAAAGCCATCGCGGAACACCTGGGTAAAGAAAATCTCGACGCCTTCGCGCGCCAGCTTCGGAATATCGACGCCAGCCCCGCGCAGCGTCTCCACCTGGCTGATCGGCACGCCGACCATGCGCTCCATCACCAGCACCGTGGGCGTGCAGAACTCCCAGTACATCTCCGGCACCAGCAGCAGATCGAGCCCGGCGAAGTTGCGGCGCAACTGGCTGCCGTTGGCCGCCTCGCGCATCAGATCGAGTTCGTCGTGCAGATACTTGTCGAATTCGGCGACCACCTCGCGCGGCTTGAGGCGCTTGCCGTCGGCCCACAGGCGCTCGGCCCAGACGGCGATATCCCGCAGCAAGGCCAGGTCGGAGTCGATCACCGGCAGCATGTTCGGCCGCAGCACCTTCACGGCGACCGCCTTGCCCGCGTGCTGCCCCGCCTTCACCTTCGCAAAGTGAACCTGCGCGATCGATGCGCTCGCCACCGGCACCCGCTCGAACTCGTCGAACAGCACGTCGACCGGCGCGCCGAGCGACTTCTCGACCAGCCCGATCGCCACCGCCGAATCGAACGGCGGCACCTGATCCTGCAGCTTGGCCAGTTCATTGGCGATATCGACCGGCAGCAAATCGCGCCGCGTGGACAGCACCTGGCCGAACTTCACGAAAATCGGCCCGAGGCTTTCGAGCGCGAGCCGCAAGCGCACGCCCGGCGGGGCGTCGAACTTGCGGCCGATGGTAGTGATACGCAGCAGCAGACGCACACGCCGGTCGTTGACGCGGCTGAGCATCATTTCGTCGAGACCGAATCGAATGACCGTGAAGAAAATCTTGAGGAAACGCAGAAAACGCATAGTTGTGCCCAGTGACTAGCGCGTGCCGCGCGACGTGGCGGCGCCGCCCGGCGCATTGGCGCCGTGGGCTTCGACCTTCTGTTCAAGACGCTCGATGCGCTTTTCCACACGCGCCAAAGCATCGCGGGCGCGGGCCAGTTCGACGTTGAAGTCTTCCAGCGCGGCGCGCCGCACCAGTTGCGGATTTTCGTCGAGCAGATATTCGGCGGCTGTGTCGAGCAGATTGCGCCCGGTGCGCCGCGCATGTTCGCCGACCGTACGCACGACCGATGCGACCCGCCACGCCGGACCGTCGCCGATCAGCTTCGCCAGATCCTCTTCCGGTTCCCAGCGCAGATGCTCGGCGAGCCTGGCGATCACAGTCGCAAACTCGGCGTCGCCTTCGATCTTCACATGCTTCATCACGGCGGCCTGGCCGCCTTGCACAAAGGCCGGCAACGCATCGGACGGCACCGAGATGGTCACGTCGAACTGTTGCGCATCGGTTTCCTCGAGCGCGCCCAGGTAGCCGTCCGGTTGCACGAGCAGCATCAGCACGAGCGGCTGACAGGACAGTCTGGCGGTCTTGCCCGCGTACGGGGCGAGGCGCTCTCGAGCCCACGATTCGCGGGCGAGCAGGTGATTGACGGCAGCAGCGAAGGGCTTGGCGGCGAGGGTCATTGAAAGTGGCAAGAAAAAACCCGCGCGGGCGAGGTGCCCGTGCGGGTTCCTATTGTAACGTCCGTTCGCTTTGCGGCTTGCTATGCCGAACGGCCAATGCTTTGTGCGAAATCAGGGTGAGCAGCGCTGGCTTGGCTCTGCCTCGCTGTTGCCTCAGTGCTGCGCCACCTGCTGAATGCCCGCCAGCAACCAGCCTTCGCCGGGGCGGTTCGCCTTCGTCAGGTTCCAGACCTCAATGAACGGCTCAGCCGCCGCCCCCGCCGATTCGCGGATCAAGCCTGAGAAGCGCACGCTGGCGAAGTATTCAGTCGCGCGTTCTTCCACGCCCAGCAACTCCGCGTTCAGCTGCACCACGTCCGTCTGATTGGACTCCGCACCGCGCGACGACAGATCGACCCTCACTTCGGCGTACATTTCCGGGGTGGTGAATTCGCGGATATCTTCCATGTTGCCAACGTCCCATGCGGCTTGCAGTCGCACGAAGTACACCTTGGCGTTGCGCAGGAACGCTTCCGAATCGAAGCCCGCCGGCACTGGCGGGGCAGTGTTGATGGACGGCGTGGTCAGCGGGTTGCCTTGCGGCTCGAGGTACGAGCCAGTGGGCGGAGCGGTGTAACGCGGTTCCTGCGTGTAGCCAGTGCCGCTCGAATTCAAGGACGTCGAGCCACCCGCGTACGCCGGCTGGGCCGTATCGCGCTTGCGGCCCATGAAGCGGCGGATCAGCCAGATACCGATCATCGCAATGATCGCGATCACGATAATGTTGGCCATGGCGCCGGCGAATGCGCCGCCCAGACCGAAGTGCGACAACAGTGCGGCGATACCGAGGCCGGCCGCAAGACCGGCAATCGGCCCGAGCCAGCGCGAGCGATTAGGCGCCGCGGCCGGAGTCGGCGCGGGCGCCGGTGCCGGCTGTGCGCGCTGCTGCATGGCCTGATTGCTTTGGGAAGGTTGCGACGGGGTCGACTGTTGCTGAACCGTATTCGACTGACGGCCGATGCTGCGGCTGCCGCCCAAACGGCGGGCTTCCGCATCGAGCGAGGCGAGAGAGCCGGCCATGATCAGACCGACCATCGCGATCAGTCCGATTCTTCTCACCAACGACCGCTTAACATTACGGGGAGATAACACACCTGAATCGGACATTTTCGTACTTTCCTTTAAAAATCGATGGGTTAGGGACCTTAGTATTTGGTCCCCACATGTAAAGCTACCACGCCAGCTGACAAATTGTAATATTTGACGCCGTCCAGGCCTGCTTGTTCCATCATTGCTTTTAAAGTTTCCTGGTCCGGATGCATCTGGATCGATTCCGCCAGGTAGCGGTAGCTCTCGGCGTCCTTCGCAAAGCGGTCGCCGAGCCACGGCAGCACCTTGAACGAATAGACGTCGTAGACCTTTTTAAGCGGATCCCACACCTTCGAGAACTCCAGCACCAGCAGACGGCCTGCCGGCTTCAACACCCGCCGCATCTCGGCCAACGCCACATCCTTATGCGTCATGTTGCGCAAGCCGAAGGCCACGGTCACCACGTCGAAGTAATTGTCCGGAAAGGGGATCTTTTCGGCGTCGCAAAGCAGCGCCGGTGTGATCACGCCCTTGTCCAGCAAGCGGTCGCGGCCCACGCGCAGCATCGATTCGTTGATGTCGGTGTGCCAGACTTCGCCGGTTTCGCCCGCCTGTTTGGCGAAGGCCTTCGACAGATCGCCCGTGCCCCCGGCGATATCGAGCACCTTGAAGCCCGGCCGGACGTTGGCCTGGGCGATCGTGAACATCTTCCACGCCCGGTGCAACCCGCCCGACATCAGGTCGTTCATCAGGTCGTAGTTGGAGGCGACCGAGTGGAACACGCCCGCCACCTTCTGCGCTTTTTCCTGTTCGTCGACCGATTGAAAGCCGAAGTGGGTTTTGCTCATCGCGCTCGTCCTTTCGCGTATTCTGAAATGTTGCGCCGCATCAGTGCGGCGACCAGGGCGAATCGTATCAGTGACGGTGCCCGTGCGCAGCACCGGCTGGAGCCATCGGCGCATCACGGTCGACGCCGGCCGCGGCCAGTTTCGCGAGATAGTCGCGCCAGAGTTCATCCTGGCGGACAGCCATGTCGTACAGCAGGTCCCAGGAATAGATGCCGGTGGCGTGCCCATCGGAGAAAGTCGGCTGCACCGCATAGTTGCCGACGCCTTCGATCATCGTGATCGTGACGTCACGCTTACCGGTTTGCAGCGTCTCCTGGCCGGGCCCGTGGCCCATCACTTCTGCTGACGGCGAATACACGCGCAGCAACTCGAACGGCAGGCGATACGTTTCGCCGTTTGCGTATTGCAATTCGAGTACGCGCGATTTGGAATGCACGACCACGCCGGTGGGTACCGGCGTATCGGGAGTCAGTCCGCTCATGGTGGCCTCAGGCTAGAGCTTGTTCGATTTCCTGCCGCACCGCCTCGCGCAGCAGAGTAGCTTGCGCGCGGCGCGACGACAGCATGGCTTCGGACACCGTGCGTTGGCGCGGCGCCCAGATTGGCAGCGGGAAATGAGCGTCGTTCGAAAAACGCGGAATCACATGCCAATGCACGTGCGGCACCTGGTTGCCGAGGCTCGCCAGGTTGACCTTCACCGGCTGAAGAATGCGCCGGATCGCGCGCTCGACCGCGTACACGGCCTGCATCACGCGATCGCGGTCGGCTTCGGCGAGATCGGAAAACTCAGCGACATGCTTGTTCCAGATTACCCGGCAAAAACCCGGGTAATCGTGTTCGTCGGCGAGGACGACACGCAGGGTGTCGTCCTGCCACAGCACATCGCCGCCATCTTCACGGCAAAAAACGCATTCCATCGTCGTCCTCAGGCAAAAATCGTCAGTCGTGCCATTAAACCAGCACGCGCTCGATTCCGCCATTGTTCGCCCGCTGCACGTAATCCGCCATCCAGTCTTCACCCAGCACGTGACGTGCCATCTCGACGACGATGTAGTCCGCTTCAGTGCCCGCGTCTTCGTTGTAGCGCGACAGGCCTTGCAGGCAGGATGGGCAGCTCGTGAGGATCTTCACCTCGGTGACGCCATTCGGTTGCGGCCCGTCGCTCGCCTTGAGTACGGAGCCGTCCGGCGCACCCGCCGCGCCGGCCGACGCATTGGCCGCGTTGGTCCCATTTGCACCGGCCTCGGCCACCAACGGAATACCACGCAGCTTCGCGGCGCCCTTGCGCATTTCTTCTTCCTTGCGGAAGCGAACTTGCGTCGAAATATCCGGGCGCGTCACCGCGAGTGTGCCGGATTCGCCACAGCAGCGATCGTTCTTCTCGATCTTGTAGCCGTCGTTCTCCGCCCCCATCAGCTGATTGACCAGCTTGACCGGGTCCATCGTCTTGATCGGCGAGTGGCACGGGTCGTGGTACATGTAGCGCACACCGTTGACGCCTTCGAGCTTGATACCCTTCTCGAGCAGGAACTCGTGGATGTCGATGATCCGGCAGCCCGGGAAAATCTTCTCGAATTCGTAACCGGCGAGCTGGTCGTAACACGTACCGCACGACACCACCACCGTCTTGATGTCGAGATAGTTCAGCGTATTCGCGACGCGGTGGAACAGCACGCGGTTATCCGTGACGATCTGCTCGGCCTTGTCGTACTGGCCCGAGCCGCGCTGCGGGTAGCCGCAGCACAGGTAGCCCGGCGGCAGCACGGTTTGCACGCCCGCTTCCCACAGCATGGCTTGCGTCGCCAGACCCACTTGCGAGAACAAGCGCTCGGAGCCGCAGCCCGGGAAGTAGAACACCGCTTCCGTATCGGCGGTGGTCGTCTTCGGATTGCGGATGATCGGGACGATCTTGTTGTCTTCGATATCGAGCAGCGCGCGCGCGGTTTTCTTCGGCAGATTGCCCGGCATCTTCTTGTTCATGAAGTGGATCACCTGCTGCGTGACCGGCGGCTTGCCGACCGTTGCCGGCGGGTGTGCCGTCTGCTTCTTCGCGAACTTCTTCAGCACGTCGTTGCCGAAGCGCTGCGCCTTGTAGCCGATGCCCATCATCGCCGTGCGCGCGAGATTGATGGTCTGCGGATTGGTGGCATTGAGGAAGAACATGCCGGCCGCGTTGCCCGGATTGAACTTCTTCTTGCCCATTTTGCGCAGCAGGTTGCGCATGTTCATCGTCACGTCGCCGAAGTCGATCTTCACTGGACACGGCGTCACGCATTTGTGACAGACAGTGCAGTGATCGGCGACGTCGTTGAACTCGTCCCAGTGCTTGATCGACACGCCGCGGCGGGTCTGCTCTTCGTACAGGAACGCCTCGACCAGCAAGGAGGTGGCGAGAATCTTGTTGCGCGGGCTGTACAGCAGGTTCGCGCGCGGCACGTGGGTCGCGCACACCGGCTTGCACTTGCCGCAGCGTAAACAGTCTTTGATCGACTCGGAAATCGCGCCAATGTCGGACTGCTGCATGATCAGCGATTCGTAGCCCATCAGGCCGAAGCTCGGCGTGTAGGCGTTTCGCAGGTCCGCGCCTTCGAGCAGCTTGCCCGCATTGAAGCGGCCATGCGGATCGACGCGCTGCTTGTACGCGCGGAATTCGCCGATCTCTTCGTCGGTCAGAAATTCGAGCTTGGTAATGCCGATGCCATGCTCGCCGGAAATCACGCCGTCGAGCGAACGCGCCAGCTTCATGATGCGCGCAACCGCCGTGTGGGCGTCCTGCAGCATCTCGTAGTTGTCGGAGTTGACCGGCAGGTTCGTGTGGACGTTGCCGTCGCCCGCGTGCATGTGCAGCGCGACGAACACGCGGCCACGCAGCACCTGCTTGTGGATCGCCTGGGCTTCTTCGAGGATCGGCTTGAATTCGCCGCCGTTGAAGATCTGGCGCAGTTCGGCGCGGATCTCCGCCTTCCACGATACGCGCACCGTACGGTCTTGCGTGATATGGAACACGGTCGCATCCGGCTGCGCGTCGACGCGATCGGCAAACTTCTCCGCCAGCCCTTCGTAGCCGAGGCCGACCAGATAGTGCTGCGCCTCGCGCAAGGACAGATCGAGCTTATCGCGCAGGAATTCCCAGCGCGCGCGCACTTTCTTCAGCAGATCGAGCGCCTGCTGCACGCGATCTTCGAGCAACTCCGCGCTCGGGATTTCGTTGGCGTCGTCGCTCTTGCCGAGCGGCAGCTTGCCGCCCTTGAAGAACGCTTCGAGGGCGTCGACCAGCTGCAGCTTGTTCTTGATCGACAGTTCGATATTGATGCGTTCGATGCCGTCGGTGTACTCGCCCATCCGGTCGAGCGGGATCACCACGTCTTCGTTGATCTTGAACGCGTTGGTGTGCTTGGCAATCGCAGCGGTACGGCTGCGGTCGAGCCAGAAACGCTTGCGCGCTTCGGCGTTGACGGCGACGAAACCTTCGCCGCTCTTGCCGTTGGCCATGCGCACGACTTCCGAGGTGGCAAGAGCCACCGCATCGGCATCGTCGCCGACGATGTCGCCGATCAGCACCATCTTCGGAAACGCGTTGCGCTTGCTCTTGGTCGCATAGCCGACCGCGCGCAGATAGCGTTCGTCCAGATGCTCGAGGCCGGCGAGAATCGCGCCGCCCTGCTTCGACGTTTCGAACAGATAGTCTTTGATCTCGACGATGCTTGGAATCGCTTCACGGGCCTGGCCGAAGAATTCGAGGCAGACCGTGCGCGTATGCGCCGGCATCTTGTGCAGCACCCAGCGCGCGGACGTGATCAGGCCGTCGCAGCCTTCCTTCTGCACGCCTGGCAGACCGGCCAGGAATTTGTCGGTCACGTCCTTGCCCAGGCCTTCCTTACGGAACACGCGGCCCTTGATGTCGAGCGCTTCCGTGCGCAGCAGCTTTTCGCCTGGCGGGTGGTTGCCGTCGAACCACTTCAGCTCGAAACGCGCGACCTCGATGTCGTGAATCTTGCCGAGGTTGTGATCCAGACGCGTGACTTCGAGCCAGTTCCCTTCCGGGTCGACCATGCGCCACCAGGCGAGGTTGTCGAGCGCCGTGCCCCACAACACCGCTTTCTTGCCACCCGCGTTCATCGCGACGTTGCCGCCGACGCAGGAGGCATCTAGCGAGGTCGGGTCGACGGCGAACACGAAGCCGGCCTGCTCGGCCGCTTCGGTCACACGGCGTGTGACCACGCCCGCGCCGGAGAAAATCGTCGCCACCTTGCGGTCAACGCCCGGCAGTTCGGTCATCTCGACCGCGCCAAGTTGTTCGAGCTTTTCGGTGTTGATGACGGCCGAGAACGGCGTGAGCGGCACCGCGCCGCCCGTGTAGCCCGTGCCGCCTCCGCGCGGAATCACGGTCAGGCCGAGCTCGAAACACGCCTTGATCATGCCGGCGATCTCGGCTTCGGTATCCGGCGTCAGCACGACGAACGGGTACTCGACGCGCCAGTCGGTCGCGTCGGTCACGTGCGAGACGCGGGACAAGCCGTCAAACTTGATGTTGTCTTTTTCCGTGACGCGGCCCAACACCTTGTTCGCGCGACGGCGCAGATCGAAGGTCTTCTGGAACTCGCTCTCGAAATCGTCGACGGCGCGGCGTGCAGCCGCCACCAGCGTTTCAACGCGAGCGGCCCGATCGATGCCCGCCTCATCGCCGTGCTCGACCAGATCGGCGCGACGGCGCTTTTCGATCTCGGTCAGACGATGGTGCAGCGCCTCGATCAGCAGTGCGCGGCGCTTCGGATTGTCGAGCAGATCGTCTTGCAGGTAAGGATTGCGGCGCACGACCCAGATGTCGCCGAGCACTTCGTACAGCATCCGCGCCGAGCGGCCGGTGCGGCGTTCCGCGCGCAGTTCGGCCAAAACCGCCCAGGCTTCGTCGCCGAGCAGACGGATGACAATTTCGCGGTCGGAAAACGACGTGTAGTTATAGGGAATTTCGCGCAGACGCGCTTCGGGATCGGCGGCCACCGCAGTGGCGGCCCCGTGCGGATCGAAAACTTGAGGTGCGTTCATGTTCGGACGACTCGGTGGGTCAACCGGGCGCGCTCACGTGTGAGGCGTCGGCGGACGGTGCGCGTGGGGCGCAATGCTGGAAATTTTCTAGGGGAGCGAAGCGCAACCGACGGCCTACCCACATCGGTCGCTTCACGGCGCTCAAAGACAGCTACACGATCGTGCGTGCCGGACGTGACGCTCCGCCGCGGGGCAAGACTCACGCGGGACGGGCATCAAATGGGCGATCCGAGGCTGCCAGTGCATCTTCCGATCCTTATTCCAAAATGGAATTCTACCCCATGATCCAGCCGTCGCGTTGACGCCTGAAATCGGGGCTGTGGCGGGGCTGTGGCGGGGTTTTGAGGGTTGTTGGATTGAACGGCGCCCGCAAGCGCACGCGAAGAATTTTCCGACCGAACGGTCGGGCTGGCCTTTGCCGACGACGCTCGGGCGTACGCCGAGGGTTCGCTGAAGGCCAGAGCGCGCACCGTTGGCGCTATCATTGACCCTTTCCCGTCTCGCAAAGCGCACCGCGCCACCCGCATGGCTTCCCACGACTACCTGAAGAAAACCCTGACCGCGCGCGTCTACGACGTGGCCCGCGAGACCGAACTCGAACGCGCGCCGAATCTGTCGGCTCGGCTTTCCAACCCGGTTTATCTGAAGCGCGAGGACAACCAGCCGGTGTTCTCGTTCAAGGTGCGCGGCGCGTACAACAAGATGGCGCACATTCCGGCGGATGCGCT
>NZ_JBNPVT010000014.1:0-169982 GCF_050434205.1 Paraburkholderia sp. GAS348 | reverse complement strand
GAAGTTCGGCGGCCTCTACGCGTTCTCGAACAACACGGACTTCACGCTGAACCGTGCTTACAGCGCGGGCGCAAGCTACGACTTTGGCCCGTTCAAGATGGCCGCTGGCTACCTGCAGATCAACGGCAACGGCGCTGCCCCCCAGGCGAACACCAGCGGCGCAGTTGACCTCGGCGAAGCGCCTGCCCAGACGGCAGGCTTCAGGTTCGGGGCGAACGTTCAGCGCACGATCGGCGCGGGTCTGAACTACACCTTCGGCCCGGCAGTGGTCGGCTTCGTGTACACGAACAGCTTTTATCAGGGCACGCAATCGTTCAACCTCAACAATGGTTCGCAGCGCTTCAACAACTATGAACTGAACGCCAAGTACACGCTGACACCGGCAATTACGCTGGGCATCACTGACACGTACACCGATGCCCATCTGTCAGGCAAGTTCAATGCGACCGGTACGCATTACGGCACAGATCCGAAGTGGAATCAGGTCAACCTGCAAGCTGTCTACGCGCTTTCCAAGCGCACGGATGTTTACGCCGAAGGCATGTATCAGCACGCAATCGGCCAAAACGTTGTCGCCTTCATTAATACGTCGGGTGGTGCGTCGTCGACGGCGAACCAGGTGGTTGGCACGGTCGGGTTGCGCACGCGCTTCTAAGGAAGCCTGAAACCGAACCGGTTTAGCCCTGTCTCAGGGAGCAACAGCAGTGTGCGCCGGCAAAAGCACCCGCCGGCGCAAATTCATCTGGGTACGACCGATACAGTTTGATTGGAACGGTCACGTCCAGATGTGTCGGGACTCTCGTCGCGGGTCCAGACGAAACGGCGGTCACGGCGCAGTGAATGCGGAGCGAGAGTCCGCGGACACTTGCGCTGACGCGACTTTCTCCGAGCAATAATTTGGCCCGTCCGTCTGGATGGGCTTTTTTTCGACGTATCCGTCAGCGCATCCCGTCTCGAACGCACGTACGCGTGGTGCAAAGGTGTAGCCATCGTAACAACAGCAAATCGATTGATGGGCTGTCATATCTGGTCGAACCGCTGCTTGCCCAGAACCCTGTCTCGGGCAATCTGTTCGTGTTCGTCGGCCGGGGTCGCTCGAAAGTCAAATGTCTATACTGGGATCGCACCGGCTTCGCGCTCTGGTACAAGCGCCTTGAACGGCGCCGCTTTCCTTCACCGTTGGCGCGCGCACAACGCGAAGAGTTCTTCGTCGGCGACACCGTTGGGTTCACCGACAAACACCTCAGCGAGCGGGTCGGCACCATCGTCAGGCTGAACTCGAAAACTGCCTCGATTGCCATGACAGACTCCGAAGGACACTGGCGCGTTTCCTACGGCCTGCTGCGGCGTATCGTCGACCTATAACCCCATCTATGCCGATCACCTGCAACCTCATGGCCAGAACCAAAATCAACGCGGAAACGTGAACATCGCATTGAGATGGAGGTGGTCGTCGACGCCTATACCGAGGAAGAGCGGGCGACGTCGTGGCACTGCTATCTGGAAGAACAGCTCTCGTTTCCATTCGAGGCCAGCATTCGCAAGGCAATGGCCTCTTCACCGCTGCGCCCGGGTGAACACGTCTCGGTCACAGGACTCGCTCATGAAGACCTGTGTCGGGTTGGCATCTTCGTCTGGGTTCGGTGGGGCCAACGTGACGTGGTGGCACCCCTGGCCCAGATCGTTCCCGTGAACTGCGATGAACCGACACAAGTAGCCGTCGCTGACTGGCACTACTGGCATGATCGAGGTTACGTGTTCTGACATCCGGAAAGCCGTCGCACTGTCGCAGTGGGATCTCGCTCACCTCATCCTGATCTCTCGCAGCGTTGTCGATCCCGTACAATGAGCCGATTCGAATCCCGCGACAGATCGCACTTTGCTCCAGCCCCCAACGCCATGAATCACGATATTGAACACGCTCTCGCCGCCGCGCAGGAGAACCTCATGGCCGGTCGGCTCGATGATGCCGCAGGTTTGCTGCGCGGCATTCTGGCGAGCGTCCCCGACCACGGCGAAGCTCTTGCAGGCCTCGGTTATATCGCCGCCAACCAGGGCGATCATGCATGCGCAGCGGAGTACCTGGTGCAGGCATCGGTGCACATGTCAATGTCTATGGATCAACTGTACTTCGCCGCACAGGTGTGTCAGTTGGCGCAGCGTCGCGATGCTGCGATAGCGCTGTTCGAGCGCTGCCTGACCCAGTTTCCGAACCATGCCGCCTCATTGCATGGTGTCGCAATGTCGCTGATACAGCTTGGCGAATCGCAGCGGGCACTCGATGTGTTGGTGCATCTGTGCAAGACCCAGCCACAATCAGCCGAAGCGCATTACAACCGAGGAACGCTGCTCGGTACGATGGCGCGCTATGAGGACGAACTGGATGCCTACCGGCAGGCGATCGCGCTCAAGCCGCGTTTCGTACGCGCATACGTTAATCTCGGGGTCGCGTTGCGAGATATCGGGCGATTTGATGAGGCATTGCTTCAATTCAAGAAGGCGCTTTCGATCGATCCGAACGACGCCGGCGCACGCACCAATCGAGCTCAGACGAATTTGCTGCTCGGAGAATTCGAACACGGCTGGCGCGAATACGAATGGCGTTGGCGCGATGGCACCTGCAGCCACGGTTTTCCGCAGAACACCCTATGGACCGGCACCCAACCGATAGGTGGCAGGACAATGCTCGTTCATCATGAGCAGGGGTTCGGCGACACGCTGCAATTCGTGCGCTTCGTGGATCGGCTCAGTGCAGCTGGCGCTCACGTCGTGCTGCGTGTTCAGGATGCCCTGCTGCCGCTCCTCCAAAATTATCGGGGTGCGGCCGAAGTCATCGGTGAGACAGGGCAAGTGCCACATTTCGACTATCACATTCCAATCCTGAGTCTGCCGTTTGCGCTCAAGGTTCATGCACCCGATCTCGCACTATCCGGTCCATATGTGCAGGCAGACGACGCGCTTGCCCTTCAATGGGACGATGTTTTTACAGGATCCATCCGACGGCCGAGCATTGGGATCGTGTGGTCGGGAAGCCGTACGCATCTGAATGATCACAATCGGTCCATTTCGCTCGAGCAACTGAAGCCGGTGTTCGATGCCGACGCGGATTTCTTCGCGTTGCAACCGGATGTACGCGACAGTGATCGCGCGTGCCTCGCGCAACTTGAGCAGCGCGGGGTGCTGCGCGATGTTTCCGGGCGGCTCACCACGTTCGCTGAGACTGCTGCGCTGATCGCTCGCCTCGATCTCGTCGTCAGCGTCGACACAGCTGTGGCGCATTTGGGGGGGGCGCTTGGGAAGCCCGTATGGATTGCTTTGCCGTTCATGCCGGACTGGAGATGGCAACTCGATCGAAGCGATAGTCCGTGGTACGCAAAGACGCGGTTGTTTCGACAAACGACGCGAGGCGATTGGACTGGCGTAGTTGCTGCGCTTCGCGCAGCGATCGACGCATTGCGGGGCGGCTGAAGCCGCGACAGTGCATGCGAATCGTACGCCCGATATACCGGCGATTGGCCGCCCACGGGGCGGCGCCACACCGCATCGATTCGCAAGAGTCGCGACTTCCTCTCCGCGCACGCTGTCACTATCCCCTGAAAGGTAGCGTGCTGGAGAACGCGTCCAATTCCATCGCGCGCTCGGCCAGTCGGGCAAGCTTGGGGAAGGCAGCCGGATGAATGACATCGGGCATGAATGCCGATGATGCTGACTGCCAGGTGATCACGACCATCACGTCGGCTTGAGACAGCGCGTCGCCCACCAGCCAGCCGTTACCGGCCCTCGACTCGAGCATCTGAAATCCCGCCAACGCCTGCTCGCGCAGCGATTCGACAATCGTGGCGATCTGATGCTCGGGCGGACGGATCGACTCGTCATACATATCGCTGAGCTTTCCGTAGATCGCGGACGCGATGCCGATGAACTGCAATGCGTCGCGTCGATTCGCGCCGGAGGGTGCGAGCAACGCGCGTTCTGCTCCGACTTCTTCATGCAGATATTCGATGATGCTTGTGCTGTCGTAGAGAACCGTGCCGTCGTCGAGCGCGAGCGCCGGCACCTTCACCATCGGGCTGAACGGACGGATAAGATCCTTCTGCTCATAGGCGTGATAGGGCAGGTGCTCGAACGGCATGCCGAGTAGCTTTAGCGTGATGCCGACCCGACGGGTATAGCCGGAAAACCATGGACCGATAAGCTTCATTGTTGACTCTTCGAGATTGACTCTGTTGGGGTTCGCTATCGTTTAGAACGCTTCCTTGAAAGGGCGCAGATCGAGCTCGTGCGTCCACGCCGAACGGTGCTGGCGGTGAAGTGACCAGAATGCGTCGGCAATGGCGTCGATACCGAGCAGTCCGTCGAGGCCCTTCTGCTTGACATGCTCAGTGAAGCGCGTATGCACCCGTTCTCCGTCGATGCCACCGTCGATCACGACATGGGCGACGTGCAGGCCGAGCGGGCCGAATTCGCGCGCCATGCTTTGAGCGAGCATGCGCAAGCCGGCCTTGCTCGATGCGAAGTGGGCGAAGTTCGGCATGCCTCGAAGCGCGCCCGTCGCCCCGCTGAAAAGAATCGACCCGCGGCCGAGGGGCGCAAAGCGGCGTGCGGCCTCGCGCCCCACGAGAAACCCGCCAAAACAGTTGAGCCGCCAGAACGATTCGAAGACGTCCGCTTCCATCGTCCGCAGATCCAGAGGCTGGTTGTTGCCTGCGTTATAGGCAATGAGGTCAGCACTGCCGCCATGTTCGTCTGCCTGCATCGCGATGTCGAACAACCGGATCACATCCGCTTCGCTGGTCACGTCCATGACGACCGTGCTGGCCGAGCCGCCCGCCTCGACAATGCTCTCGCGTACCCGTTCGATCTTCGCTTCGGTGCGCCCCGCGATGACGACGTGACGCCCCTCTGCCGCGAATCGGCGAGACAGGCCCGCGCCCAGCCCTTGCTCCGGTCCCACTCCGATGACCACCGCCTTCGGGCGGTCCGAGACCGACGTTTCTTCATTGATAGACATGGATACTTTCCTTTCCAAAATGAACTTCGACGGCGCTTCGAACTGTTCGCGAACAACGAATCGACTGCGAAGTGCAAGCGCAACCCCAAGACGTAGCGGATGCCACGCTCTGTAACGTTGCGGACATGGTTGACGAGCCGGAACGGCGCCCTCGCGACACAAAGTGCAAAGCTAAGTGGAGCAAACTCAATATGACGCGCCGCGGATTGCCCAGTGCGTCGGCTGCGACCTGTAGTTTCGTGCTCAATCCTCCCCGTGACCGCCCAAATGCCTGCGGCCCCGCTTTTTTGGGCGCCGGCTGAATGTTGGTGCGCCAGTACGAGAGATCCATAGCACCGCCTCGACAAACAGACGATTGTCTGCCGCCGTGCGTCCCGGATCGCTTGCCTTGCCTGACAACAGATGGTCGATCATGGTCCATTGCGCGTCGCTCATCAGCCAGCGAACCATCCTGATCTCCCATAAAAATCAGGATGTAAACACAATTCGTTGATTGTTAGCAGCCCCTGGCAATGAGATGTTCGCCCGTGATCCATCGCGCGTCCTTCGATGCGAGGAAGACTGCGATTGATGCGATGTTCAACGTACGGGCCTATTCCGTGCTCCACGCAATGTCGTGAAAGTCGATGGCGACCAGCAGCGGTTCATCGATCTTTCGCCCGGCGTCGTCGTAGGCAAACACGCGTCGCGACATCGGCACCAAGATACCGCCTACGTCGCGATAGTTCGACGCATAGTTCGCGCCCCGCGCACCGCCCATCACATCCACCGTATAGTCGTGGCGGCGCAGCAGGCCATCTTCGCCGAAATAGGAGATCTGCTCCCGGCTATGGCTGGTGACCGTGTCCGGAAACGTGACTTTCAGCCGCCGCCACGTCTCGCCGTTTTCCTGCCACGTGGACAGCTCTTCCGTCTGGAAGCCCGGATAGGTGTAGAGAAACGGGATCGTCAGATAGCTCCACAGGGCGTAGCTGCAAAAGTACAACGCATGCAGGCGGTCCCACGGTGTCATTTGCGTATGGCCGTCGAACGCGGTTCGCGGTGCGTGGCGCTCTTCGACAGCATCTTCATGAAGGTTTGTGATCGCAATCCGGTCCGGAGCGAAATCGCCTTTCCAGCCACCGTCAGGTGACGACATCGCGACGTGCTGCGTTACCCGATCCAGATCCACAGCCAGTTCGATGTTCCTGAACATGTCCGGCTGGCCTTTGAATCCCCAAATCGCTCCAGCTATGTCGAGTTTGAGAGAGGCGGAACGAATCTTCTTCCAGTTTTCCAAACCACCATGTGCTTTGACTGCGTCTTCGAGCAGGGTACTCATTGCGTTTACTCCTGTTACCCAGTGTTGGCCTTGTCCTGGGTGCCGCGCGGCCAAATGGCGGCCTTCGGCGTATGTTGACCTGACATCAAAGCTCCGCGATTGGCCGAGCCAGCGATGCCGTTCCGTTTAGTGTGAATTCCGGTTCGCGTTTTCCGCTGAACAGAGGAAAAGGGGACATCCCTCCTGCGCGGCACGAGCTTCTGCCCTTGCCAGTTACATCGGATCAGACCCGACGTGTCGGCATCCGCTATAATCTGTAGGTCGATCACACTGCAGAATCAGTATTACTGTCGTACTGCAGATTGTCAAGGTCTTTATTTGGGGCGGAAGCAATGGGACATTCACAGGCAGAGAAGGCGGCCAGCAGGGAGCGCATCCTGGACGCGGCGGCCCGGCAAATCAACGAAGGCGGACTGGATAGCGTTGCCGTGGCCGAGTTGATGCAGAACGCCGGCCTGACCAAGGGCGCCTTCTATGGTCATTTCGAGTCGCGCGACGCGATGATCGCGGAGGCCGCGAGGCGAGCCATGGAGCGCGGCCGGAGCAAGCTCGTCCGGCTTTTCTCGGACAACGACAGCCCGTCGCTGGAGCAAGTCGTGGACGTCTGGCTTGATCCGTCTCATGTCCAGGACTTCATCACGGGTTGCGGCATCTGCGCCCTCGCCGGCGAGGCACGGTTCGCGAGCGCGGAAGTCAAGCAGGTCGTCGCCGAGCAATTCAACTGGTCCGTTCTGCAAATTGCACGCACGATGGGTGCCGACGAGTCCGCAACCGCCCGTGCCACGGCCATTCTCACGGCTATCATCGGCGCCGTCAGCATGTCACGCGCCGTTGGCGACGCGGCTCTTGCGCGAGATATTCTGGCGAACACGAAAGCGATGATTCTGCACACGCACGATGCCTCGGCGTGACGCGACAGGCCGAACGGTTGCTGACACGCAACCACAGCCCAGGAAGGTTTCGTATTGAAGGTGAGTTGACGAAGCCGATGTCAGCATCGGGCAGACGTTCCTTCGGCGTGTTGTTTCGAGCGTTGCACTCGCCGCGGCATATGTGCGTTGGCCGAGCACCTGTGAAACAGCACAACGGTACGAACGGCGCTGTCAACTTGCCGAGAGCGAGACGGCAGTACGGCCCGATAGGAGTCGCGGTGCAGGAAAGGTTTTCTCCCGCACGAGCGAGACGGTTCTTTCCCCACGCAGCGATCACTGCGGCAAAACTCATCGCGGGCCATTCACCGAGCTTCACCTGTCGCATGCGCAATTCAGTGACTTACGGCCTCTATAGGAACACATCGGACCATGTCGCACACGTCCGGGTTTTGCGCTATTCGTTCTCGTCGAAGTAGTGCCCGAACTTCAACTGCTTGGTGCGGATATAGCGCTCGTTTTCCTCGCGCATTGGAATCGCCAGCGCGACCCGCTCGCATACCGGAATGCCGTGCTTCGACAGCGTGTCGAATTTCTCCGGATTGTTGCTCATCAGGCGCACCGAGGTGACCTTCAGCGTGCGCAGAATGCCCGCCGCCGAATCGTATTCGCGCGAGTCGTCGGGCAAGCCGAGATCGAGATTGGCCTCGACGGTGTCACGACCCTGCTCCTGCAGCGCATACGCGCGAATCTTGTTCGACAGGCCGATGCCGCGCCCTTCGTGACCACGCAGATAGAGCAGCACGCCGCAGCCTTCGGCCGCGATATAACGCAGCGCCAGATCGAGCTGCTCACCGCAATCGCAACGATACGAGCCGAGTACGTCACCTGTCAGGCACTCGGAGTGCAGGCGCGTCAATACGGACGACTGGTTTGCGACGTCGCCCATCACGAGCGCGAGATGTTCGGCGCCGCTTTCGGCCACGCGAAACACGTAGGAGGTGAACGTGCCGTAGCGCGTAGGGAGCGTGGCGGTGGCGTCGAGGACGACGCACTCGCCGCTAATTGCGCCGTCTGCTGCTTGCGACGGATCGTGAGACGTGAGCATGGCGTTGGACAATGGGGCTGACATGAACCCGATCAAACCGGGGATAAGGTAAGGCTAGGAGTTTACCGCTAATCGGCGCGACGCACCCGGATGTCCACGCGCCGTACAAGGAACCGCTGCGGCGCCGCGCTGCTCAAGGGACTAAACCAGGCCAGAGAGGCCACGCGCCACAGGTATTCCCGAAGTCCCTTGGGCGCGCGTCGCGCCTATACTTGAATGGCCTGTCCCTCACGACAGCGCGCCGCATCGGCGTGCTGCACTGCGAAACGGAGCCGCTCCATGACAAGCGTTGCCCAGCTTCTTAAAACGAAACCGAACAACACCATCGTCTACACCGTCGGGGCCGATGATTCCGTCTACGAGGCGATCAAGCTGATGGCTGAAAAAGGCATCGGCGCACTGGTCGTGACGGACGGCGACAGCATCGCCGGAATCATTACGGAGCGGGACTATGCGCGCAAAGTCGTGCTGATGGACCGTTCGTCGAAGGCCACGCCGGTGCGCGACATCATGAGCAAAGCCGTACGCTTCGTCCGTCCCGACCAGACCACCGAAGACTGCATGGCCCTGATGACCGAACGGCGCATGCGCCACTTGCCGGTGATCGACAACGACCGGCTGGTGGGCATGGTATCGATCGGCGACCTCGTGAAGAACATCATCGCCGAGCAGCAATTCACGATTCAGCAACTGGAGTTCTATATCCACGGCGAACGGCCTTAGGTTCGCCGCTTCTTGCGCGCCTAGCGCACGTCTATCGCGTGTCGCGCATCGCACGCTGCCGAAACAGGGCGCAAAAAAAGCCCAATCCTTGGAAAAGGTTGGGCGAAGCTACCTTGCGGCAGCGGAGGTTCTTGAATTGTGGACTACCTGCTAATCGCAAGCGTGCGGCCAATTCACTCGCGCACGCCCTTGCTCGATCTGGTCAGCTACCGGCCAGACCGGCCGGCAGCCGCCGAATTTAATTACCGAAATAAACTGACTTCGGACCGGACATCGGCTGCACCACGCCGCCCGATTGCGACGAACCGCTCACCGCGCCACCGTAACCGCTGGTATTCGCGACCGGTTCCTGCGTCTGCGCAACGGCCGGGTTTTGCGCCTGCACTTGCCTTTCGGCGGCCTGAATGTCAGCCGGATAGTTCGTGTCGTTGGTCGCGGCCGGGTTGTAGCCGGCTTTTTCCAGCTGGATCAATTGATTGCGGACTTCCGCGCGGGTGATGGGTTGGTCGCTCGATTGAGCGAACGAAGCGACCGGGGCGGCGAGAACGGCTGCAATGGCGAGTGCCTTGATGAGCGATTTCATGATGACTTACCTCCAGACCTGGTTTTTTGCTTCGCTTGCCACACCGTGCGGGAAGCGAGTTACTCCAGTCTAGTCACACAATCGCCAAGGGAAAACCCTTAATTTTAAGATATTTAATTGTTAAAAACGCAAGAATGCAGCGAAACTTACCGCCGAGAACCATTGAAGCGCTGCCTTTGCCGTAATAATTGTCGGGATCGTAACCCTTCGTGTCTGACGTTTCGAAAACATGCCCACACTGAGCGTGTTTTGCTGTATTGGCCGCCGCTGATGGTCAAATTTGCGCGCCCGTCAAAGCGCCGGCATGCGGCGGCAGCAACAGTTTTCGCGGCCCGCTGACGAACGCGCTGCCGGGTTCGAAAAACCGTAGCGGCCGATGCATTTCGCGCGACAAGCCGATGCGCGTCGTCACGCCAAGCGGCCCATCCCCCTTCTCGATCACGCCGATCCACAGGCCGCGCCCGGTGCAAAGATCGCGACCGTCGAACGACTGACCGATGCCTAACGCCATGGTGAGCCGGCCGGGACCGCGCGCGAGGTCGCGCAGCGGCACGCCGGGCCGCCGCGCTTCCATCAGGGGCAAGCCTTCCAGCGGTTCGATGGCGCGAAGCAGAATGCCGGCGCCGACTTCTTCCGCTTCCGCGGACATGTTCAGCATGTACGAAAGCCCGTACGTGAGCCGGACATAAGCGTGGCCGGGGGCGAGAAACAGCGAGCCGTTATACGCGCGGCGGCCTGGAAACGCGTGGCCGGTCGAATCGCCGACCGGATATGCCTCGGTTTCGACAATTCGTCCGCTGATACGGCCTTCGGGGAGGTCGTGCACCAGGTATTTGCCGACCATGAAGCGCGCCAGCGCGACCGCATCGAGCGGCAAATCGTCACGAAGTAATGGGAGAATGGGCAGCGGCTGATTTGGCATGCGGTCCGGACGGGGGTCGTTAAGCGCAAAACGCAGGGTTCCGTAGATGCGCGGCCTGCCAGCGCTGCAGACACGCCAACGGGCGTGCCACCCGCGCAGCATCAAGCGGTAAAGCGCCATCGGCCTGCATTCATCGGCCCATTCGTTGTAGCAAAACCTCATTTCAGGGCAGCGGCGCATTGATCATGGCACTAATTGGAGTATCGTGTGTTTCCGGCCAGCAGTACGGCCTTTGCCGGCATGCGCGTGTTTACGCGCACTTGATCAGCTTACAGATTGCAAGAAGTTGCACGACCCGCAGCAACGTTCCATTCAGATTTGATCCCGATGTACCGCTGGTGCAGTACCCCGGTCCCATCCAGGGGCCGTTGTATTCATGACAATAGGAGAGAGTTGAATGAAAGCATTCCAGGCAATCAAGATGGTCGGCGGCGCGCTGATCGTTCTGGCGTCCGTCAATGCGTACGCGCAAAGCAGCGATGCGGCAGCGTCGGCGGCTCCCATGGCTGCTTCGTCGGCGCCCAGCGCCAAGTCTGTCAAGGCGGCCGACCGTGCGTTGGGACGCAAGGTGCGCACCGCGCTGTCGAAGACCAAGGGCCTGAGCGTGGCCAACATCACGGTGCGCGCGCGTAGCGGCGCAGTGACGCTGGCCGGCACGGTGCCTGAGCAACCGCAGGTCGATCTGGCAACCCAGACCGCGCAAGGCGTAGCGGGCGTGACTTCGGTCAAGAACGCACTGTCGATCCGTCCGGTCGGACAGTAAGCCGCGTCAGCCAGTCCTGACGCTACACCCGGACGCAACGCTTCGTCATGAGGCGGCGCGTCCGGACCGAAACATCCGGGTTCTTTCCCTGAAGTTGCTAACCCGGCAGTGGTGAACCGATAGTGCTTCATCCATCGAACTCGCGTCGCATTTTCCGCGCGGTCCTGCGCGGCTCAATCCTTCAGATGCAGAACAACCGTTGGTTGCCTTGCCGCCTTCGCCACTGCGTCGGCACAATCCATAGCGCGGACTGACAAAGTCATCGCGCGCCGCATCGGTTCAATCACCAGTCAATCACCCGTCCGATACGAGCAGCAAGAACACGCAACGAAAGGAAGCCCTGAATGACCACGCCCGCGACCGTTTTGCCACGCTGGACCATTGCCGCGCCGTTCGTCGCCTGGATCGTGCTGGGCGTCGCGTATGCCCTGCCGGGCAACGGGCTGCTGCTCGCGCTCATCGGGGCAGCACTGTGCGCAGCCGTGTTCACAGCGGTCCACCACGCGGAAGTGGTCGCGCATCGCGTCGGCGAGCCGTTCGGCACCCTGGTGCTGGCGGTGGCCGTGACGGTGATCGAGGTTGCGCTGATCGTTTCGGTGATGTTGACGTCCGGGCCGGAAAAAGCCGGCCTCGCGCGCGACACGGTGTTCGCCGCGGTGATGATCGTCTGCAATGGGATCGTGGGCATTTGCCTGCTGGTGGGCGGCATCCGGCATCGCGAGCAGGACTTTCAGAGTCGTGGCGCCGCGGCCGCGCTGGCGGTGCTCGCGTCGTTGTCCGTGTTGACCCTGGTGATGCCGAACTACACGACGACCCGCGCCGGCCCGGTTTTGTCGTCGTCGCAACTGGCGTTCGCGGGGGTGTCGTCGCTGGTGCTGTATGGGGTGTTCGTGTTCGTCCAGACCGTGCGGCATCGTGACTACTTTCTTGCCGATGTCCCCGATGAGGACGTCCATGCCGCCCCGCCGAGTATGGGTGTCGCGCTGGCAGCCGGCGGCTTGCTGGCGGTGTGCCTGGTCGCCGTCGTGTTGCTCGCGAAAGTGCTCTCGCCAGTGGTCGAAACCGCGGTGAAGAACGCAGGCGCGCCGCCCGCGGTGGTCGGCATTATCATTGCCGCGCTGGTGCTGCTGCCGGAAGGGCTCGCCGCCGTACGCGCAGCGCGGGCCGATCGCTTGCAGAACAGCATGAATCTCGCGCTCGGTTCGGCGCTAGCGAGTATCGGGCTGACGATTCCAACGGTCGCCGTGGTGTTCTTGTGGACCGCTCAGCCGCTCATCCTCGGGATCGACGGCAAGGAAACTGTGCTGCTGGTGCTGACGTTGATCGTCGGCACCCTGACGCTGAGCTCCGGGCGCACGACGATCCTGCAAGGCGCCGTGCATCTGTCGTTGTTCGCGGCGTATCTGTTTCTGTCGTTCGCGCCCTGACGATAGGCTTCGGGCCCGCATGCCCGCCAACCATCGGGCGCCTCCTACTCTTCCCAATGCTGCGCAATCCAGTCGCGAAACAGATTCAGCTTCTGCTGATGCGCGCCTGACTCCGGATACACGAAGTAATAGCGCCAGCCGGTCTTGAGCACCGTATCGAACGGCCGCACGAGGCGCTTGGCCGCGACGTCTTCGTCGATCAAGGCAAGGTCGCTGATGGCGACACCGAAGCCCTGTAAAGCTGCGTTGGTCGCCATGTCGAGCGTATCGAAGCTCGGTCCGTGCTCAGCGTCGATCGCCGGCGCATTTGCGGCATTCACCTCGGTCACCTTGGCGAGCCACATCTTCCAGTCGCGATGGTCGCGCGTCGGATGCAGCAGCGTGTGATGCGCCAGATCCGCCACCTTGTCGAGCGGCTTGTCTTTCAGCAGATCGGGCGCGCACACCGGCGTCAGACGCTCCTCGAACAGGGATACCGCCTGCACGTCCACGCCCGGCGACGAGCCATAGATGATCGCCGCATCGAACGGTTCGAGCTGGAAGTCGACGTCGTGCTGCCAGGTCGTGGTGATCTGCACGTGCAGCTCGGGATACTCGGCCTGGAAGCGCATGATCTTCGGCAACATCCAGCGCATCACGCAGGTCGGCACTTTCAGTGCGAGATCGGTGCGTTGACGCGTGAGGCGCAGCGATATCTCCTCGATACGCGCGAAGCTCTCCTTCACGGCCGGCAGCAGCAACTCGCCTTCGGCGGTCAGCGTCAGACCTTTTGCATGGCGTTTGAAGAGCGGAAACTTGTAGTAGTCCTCTAGCGCAATGATTTGCCGGCTCACCGCGCCTTGCGTCAGGCATAGATGGTCCGCCGCGCGCGTGAAGCTGCGATGCCGCGCGACGGTTTCGAAGATTTGCAGCGCATTGAGCGGCGGGAGACGTCGCATCGGGATGAGTCCAGTCGGGATCAGAAAAAATCATTGCACGGGTATGCGGTGTGGTGTGCCGTCACGCCCATTGAACCCACAGGATACGCGATCAGAAGTGCCCAGACGAGTTGCGCGCAGGCAAAAGCGCATGCAATTCACTCATGACCCAGCGGTCAATTCCAGCCTGAGCGCCAGCGCTTGCACCGACTCTGGGCGAATCCTGCCAACCACCGCACCAGAACCGAGCTTTCCTCATACCTCCCGCCAGCCCGCCCGCCTGAAAAAATCATGGACGTTAACCCCGATACGCCACTGGATTGGCGCTCCCACGGATCGCAGCAAAGCCGCCGCTAGTGTCGCACGACAGCCGGCCCATGAGATTCCATCATGCGCTCCATGCGCATATTTCGTTTGTTGGGGGATTTTGGCAAACCTAGAGTGCATCCATACGCAACGCATCCGGTCTCGCGAGAGGCCAGGTGCGACAGGCAGCGCAAATGGGCGATGCAGCGGCAGCGGCAGCGGCAGCGGCAGCGGTCAGAGCGAATATCACCAGGTAACAGGCGTTCAACACAGGAGACCGCCATGCAAGAGATCAAACGGGGTAGAAGGCAGGCCATCAAGGCGATCGGCGCGGCACTCGCGGCGTCCACCTTGCCGATGCCGTTCATCAACCTGCGAGCGCAGGAGCACAACTTCTCCGGCAAGACGCTGCGCCTCTTGACCTGGTCGGACGACACCGGCGCGGCTGCCTTGCGCAACATCGCCGCCACGTTCACGGCGAAGACCGGCGCGAAGGTCATCGCCGACCGCGCCGACGGCACCTCCGGCATGGTCGCCAAGGTCAAGGCCGCGGGCGATCGCCCCACGTACGACGTCATCACGCTGGCCGGCGTCGGCGCGTCGGGTCTCGGCGACGCGGGTCTCCTGATGAAGCCCGATCTCGACAAGCTGCCCAACCTGAAGGACGTCGCGCCGCAATACCGCACGGGCGCGAACGGCTTCGGCGTAGGTTATCTGCTGTGGTCGGATGGCTTGATCTACAACACGTCGACGGTCAAGACGGCGCCGTCTTCGTACGAAGCACTGTGGGACCCGAAGTACGCCGGACGCCTGTTCCTGCCGCCTCCCGAATGGGCCGAAGCGGTGGACCTCGCGATCATCGCCGCGAAAATGAACGGCGGCTCGCAACAGAACATCGAGCCGGGCTTCAGGAAGCTGATGCAGCTGAAAGACCACGTGATGACGCTCGGCGAGAACCCGAACCAGGTGGCTGATCTGTTCCGCACCGGCTCGCTCGATATCGGCGGCATTTATTCGCCGGCCTTTTTCCCGGACCAGATCCGCAAGCCCGAGTACAAAATGGGCGTGACCTACGGCATGAAGGAAGGCTTCGCCACGCAACTGATGTTCACGGTGATCCCGAAGTCGCATCCCGCCGACAGCGATCTGATCCACGCCTTCATCAACCATTCGCTCGACGCCGGCGTGCAAGGCCGCATGGCCGCCGACGTGCTGAACGGCCCGGTCAATTCGAAAGCAGTGATTCCCGCCGAAAGCCGCGCGTTCGTGCCGAGCCCGCAGCAGATCGCCGAGAAAGCGATCCTGCATGACGACAAGGCGCTCGCCGTCGTGCAGCCGGCATGGATCAAGCGCTACACCGAGATTTTCTCGGCATGACCGCGATGCTCGCGCGCTTCTCGCGGCGTGTTTCGTCTACGTCGGGTGCGGTATCGGACTCGGGGTCAGGTGATGCACCGGGCGCGGCTTCCGGTTCGCCCGGCGCTGCATCCGGCGCACCTGACGAGCAGGCGTCCACGGCGCTCGCGAAAGCGCGCCCTTGGCTTCTGCTCGCGCCGATCCTGCTATTTCTCGCCATACTCGGCGCGGCAGCGCTCGTCGTGCTGCGCATGAGCTTCGGCACCCAGGGCAACGAATGGCACGGCTTCACGCTGCAGAACTACGCCGATCTCCTCGATGGCTATTTCCTGAAGTCGTTGTGGCTCACGTTGAAGCTGGCGTTCCAAAGCATGATCTGCGCCGTGTTGCTGGCGATTCCCGTCGCGTTGGCGATGGCGCGCACCAAGTCGCGGCTCGCGCGGCGGCTGTTGCTGGCGGGCGTGCTGCTGCCCTTGCTCGTCAATCTGCTGCTGCAAGGTTATGGCTGGCTGATCATTCTCGGTCCGGCCGGCCTGCTCAATCATGCGCTGCTCGGCAGCGGCCTGGTCGAGCGCCCGGTGATGTGGCTGTATCGCGAACACGGCGTGTTGCTCGGGTTGATTCAGACGGCGTTTCCGCTGGCCGTGCTGCCGTTGTCGAGCGCGATGCGCGCGGTCTCGGGCTCGTATGAGGAAGCCGCGGCCACGCTCGGCGCGACGCGCTGGCAAACACTGCGTCACGTGTTGCTGCCGCTCGCCATGCCGGGTCTCGTGTCCGGCGCGTTGCTCGTGTTCGCCTACAACGCCAGCGCATTCGCGGTGCCCCTGCTGCTCGGCGGACGCCGTGTGCCGATGCTCGCCGTGCTGGTCCACGACCAGGTCGCGCCCTTGCTGAACTGGCCCGCCGCTTCCGCATCGGGCGTCGTATTGATGATCGCGACGCTCACCGTGATGGCGCTGTCGCAGCGTCTCGTGCGCCGTACGCAACGTCTTGCCGAGGAGCCTCACGCATGAGCACGCCGATCCAGACTCCGCGTCTGACGCCTTCACCGCGCCTTCCGCGTTTGCCGCGTTTGCCGACCACCATGCCCGGCCAGCTCGGCAAGGCCACCGCGCTGCTCGCCGCCGTCGTGCTGTTTCTTGCCGCGCTGCCGATCCTGACGATGATCACCATGTCGTTCAGCGCGGCCGACACGCTCGAATTCCCGCCGCACGCCTACGGCTTGCATTGGTACCGCGCGGCGTGGCACAGCTTCGTCTCGCCGGACGCGAGCGACTCGCTCTCCATGGGCGCCGCGCTCAGCACGAGCCTGATCGTCGCGCTCTCGACGATGGTCATCGCCACGCTCGTCTCGGTGCCCGCCGCCTACGCATTGAGCCGCTACCGTTTTCGTGGCAAACCCGCGGTCGAACAACTGGTGGCGTTGCCGCTCGTCTATCCACTGGTGATGCTCGGCCTGTCGCTGCTGCTGGTGTTCAACGTGCTGCCGGTCGAACTCGGCGTGTTCCGCCTGATCATCGCGCATGTGATTCTGGCGCTGCCGTTCACCGTGAAAAATTGCGCGGCGTCGGTGGCCTCGATCGGCCCGGAGTTCGAGGAAGCGGCCTGCGTGATGGGCGCGAGCCCGAGCCGCGCACTGATCGACGTGATCCTGCCGCTCATGCGCCCCGGCATTCTCGCCGGCATGCTGTTCGCGTTCATCGTCTCGTTCAACGAATTCACGGTGACGTTCTTCCTGTACGGCATCGACACGATGACGCTGCCGGTGTGGCTCTACAGCCGCACGGTGTCGTCGCTCGATCCGACCGTGTTCTGTTTCGCCGTCTTCATCGTCGCGATCGACTTCGCGCTGATCTGGCTGCTCGAAAAGCTGATCGGCGACGAAGGGGTGGCGCTTTGACCACACTTTCGATTCGCGCTGCGATGACGCCTTTTTGCTGGAGCATTCGATGACCCATCTGACCTTGCAGGCCGTGACCAAGCGCTTCAACGCGGCGTATGCCGTCGACAGCGTCGATCTGAGCGTGCCCGACGGCAAGCTGGTGTGCTTTCTCGGGCCGTCCGGCTGCGGCAAGACCACGCTCTTGCGGATGATCGCCGGGTTGGAGACGCCGAGTTCCGGCAGCATCAACTTTGCCGGCCGCGACATCACGCATCTGCCTGCCAATCAGCGCGACTTTGGCATGGTGTTTCAGTCGCTCGCGCTGTTTCCGCATATGACGGTCGCGCAAAACGTCGCGTATCCGCTCAAGCTGCGCAAGACCGCGAAAGACGCGCAAGCGCGCCGCGTCGCTGAATTGCTGGAGCTGATCCAGTTGCCGCATATGGCGAACCGGCCAGTCACGCAACTCTCCGGCGGGCAGCGGCAACGCGTGGCGATTGCCCGCGCAATCGCATCGCAACCGAAACTGCTGCTGCTCGACGAACCGCTCTCCGCGCTCGACGCCAAGCTGCGCGAAGCGATGCAGGTCGAAATCCGCCTGCTGCAACAGCGTCTCGGCATCACGACGATCATGGTGACGCACGACCAGCGCGAAGCGATGACGATGGCCGACGAGATCGTGGTGATGGAGAAAGGCCGGATTGCGCAGGTCGGCAAACCGCTCGATATTTATCGCGACCCGGTCAGCGAATTCGTCGCTGACTTCATCGGGCTCGGCAACATCCTGCCGGTCACCTATGACGGCGCGGGCGGCGTCAGTCTGCCGGGCGGAAGGCGCATTGCAGTTGCGCAACCGGCGCGCGTGCCGGAATCCAGCAGCGACATCCGTCTGCTGATCCGGCCGGAAGACGTGTGCGTCAAATCCGCATCCGACAATGCGTTGCAAAACCGTGCGGGGCAGAACCGGCTCGCGGGCACGGTGACTTTTATCCGCGACGTGGGGGCGTCGCTCGAAGCGACGATCGATTGCGCAGGTTTCACCCTGACTGCCGCGACCACGCCGCGCGAAACACCGGGGCTGACGCTCGGCATGCCGGTATTCGCGGAATTGCCACCGCACGCATGTAAGCTGATCGCCGCGCGCGCGGCGCATTGAAGCGCTCACCCTGAATCCCATTCCAACACCGAGTTTTCGACAGAGGACAGACCATGAACCAGCCCCAAGTTGCCCAATCGAACGCACGCCGCGTCTTCGCCACCCTCGCCGCGACGCTCGCCTTCACCGGCCTCGGCGCGCTGTGCGCCTTTTCGTCGGCCGCGCATGCCGACGCGCTCGACAACATCGCCAAGTCCGGCACGGTACGCATCGGCGTATTCGAGGACTACCCGCCGTTCGGCTCGATCGGCCCGGACATGAAGCCGATGGGCTACGACATCGACGTCGCCAACCTGATCGGCCATGCCCTCAACGCGAAAGTCGAACTCGTGCAGGTGACGGGCGACAACCGCATGGCCTACCTCGCCGACCACAAGGCTGACATGCTGCTTTCCGTGGGCCAGACGCCGGAGCGCGAAAAGGTGATCGACTTCTCGCAGCCCTACGCGCCCTACTACCTCGCCGTGTTCGGCCCGAAGACGCTGCCCGTGAAGAACGCCGCCGATCTCGCCGGCAAGTCGATTTCCGTCGCGCGCGGCACGCTGGAAGACCTGAGTGTCAGCAAGATCGCGCCGCCCAGCGCGACCATCAAGCGTTTCGACGATCCTAACGGCGCAATTTCGGCGTTTCTTTCTGGTCAGGTACAGTTGATGGTAGTCGGCAACGACGTCGGCGCAACCATTCTCGCGCGTCATCCGGCGAACGATCCGGAGCAGAAGTTCTCGCTGTTCAGCTCGCCGGACCACGTCGGTTTGAACAAGAACGAGCCGCGTCTGAAGCAGAAAGTCGACGAAACGATTGCCAAGGCCCGCAAGGACGGCACCATGAATGCGATTTCGCAGAAATGGCTGCGTGCGCCGCTGCCGGCCGACCTCTGAACCTTTTTTGCGCGGACTGGCCAAGCCGGTCCCCCAACAGGACTTCCTTCGGGGCGTCTCCCCCAAGGGGGATTCCTTCGAGGCGCCCCCTGAGGGGACTTCCTTCGAGGGCCCCCGAGGAGGATTCCTTCGGGGCGCGCGCTGGAGATTGACCTCACGATGAGTGCCACGCCATGACCTATGCGTTCGATTTCAGCGGCTTCGGCCTCTATGCGGGACTGCTCGCGCGCGGCGTCGCCGTCACGCTGGGGCTGACCGCCGTGTCCACCGTGCTCGGCGGCCTCGTCGGCATTGGCGGCGCGAGCATCGCGGTGGCCGGGCCGAAGTGGGCGCGCTGGGGAGTCGCAACTTACGTCGAGTTGATCCGCAATACGCCCTTCATCGTGCAGTTGTTCTTCATCTTCTTCGGCTTGCCGAGTCTCGGCATTCATATCGACGAAGTGCAGGCCGCGATTCTGGCGATGACCGTCAATCTCGGCGCCTACGCGATCGAAATCGTGCGCGCCGGGATCGATTCGATTTCGCGCGGCCAGGTGCAGGCGGCGCAAGCGCTCGGCCTGCATGGACGGCAAGTGTTTCGCTACGTCGTGCTGCCGCAGGCGATTGCCAACGTGTTTCCCGCGCTGTTGAGCCAGGTGCTGATCGTGATGCTCGGCTCGGCGGTGGTCTCGCAGATCTCGGTGCCCGATCTGACCTACGCGGCCAACTTCATCCAGTCGCGCAACTTCCGCTCGTTCGAGAGCTACCTGATCATCACCGCGACGTATCTCGTGTTGTCGATCGTGTTGCGGCAGCTCATGAACCGGCTCGGCCGCAACCTCTTCGCGGGCCGCGCGGCTCGCAGCGGCAGCGCGCCGCGTAACTGGCGCACCCGCCTGATGTGGCGCGCCGCCCGCACTCTGCCGACGGAGCGTTGATCATGGTCGAATTCACGCTGTGGGACATCGCCCGCAATCTGTTGTTCGCCGCCCGCTGGACGGTGTTGTTGTCGCTGATCGCGTTTTTCGGCGGCGGCATTGTCGGGCTGATCCTGCTCGCAATGCGCGTGTCGCCGTTGCCGTGGTTGCGGCGGATCGTGGTGGTGTATGTGGAAGTGTTTCAGGGCACGCCGCTGCTGATGCAGCTGTTTCTGGCGTTCTTCGGTCTGCCGTTGCTGGGCGTCGACGTCTCGCCCTGGGTCGCGGCAGCCGTCACGCTGACGCTTTATACCAGCGCTTATCTGGTCGATATCTGGCGCGGCTGCGTGGAAGCCGTGCCGCGTGGTCAATGGGCCGCCGGGGCGAGTCTGGGCATGACGTTCAGCCAGCAACTGCGCTACATCATCTGGCCGCAGGCGCTGAAGATCGCCGTAGCGCCGACGGTCGGCTTCCTCGTGCAGGTGGTGAAGAGCACGGCGCTCGCGTCGATCATCGGCTTCACGGAATTGACCAAGACCGGCACGATGATCACGAACGCCGCATTCCGCCCGTTTCCGATCTACGGCATGGTCGCGATGATTTACTTCGCGATGTGTTTCCCGTTGACGTGGTATGCGCGCGTGCTGGAGAAGCGGGCAAAGGTGGGACAGCACCGATAACGCTTTCTGCGGGTCCACAAAAAGCTTCTGCGGGTCCAGAAAAAAGCGGCAACCGTTTTGCATGGTTGCCGCTTTTTTTTGTTGCCAGCCCGATGGTTCTAGCGCGCCGCCTGGGTCGACTTCCGCAACTTCGCCACGTCAACCGCCGTGACCGCCGAGCCACCGTTATTCCACCCGGCTCGCACAAAGGTCAGCACATCGGCGATCTGCTGGTCGTTGAGCACCGGCGCGTACTTCGGCATTGGATACGGCGCGGGAATGCCGCCGATCACCAGATCCTCCGTGCCGTTCAGCGTCACGTTGATCAGCGAGGACGGATCCTTCTCCAGCACGTTCGGATTGCCGGCTAACGGCGCCAGCATCGGCGCAAAGCCGCGCCCATCGACGCCATGGCAGTGCATGCAATACGCCGTATAAACGCGCGCACCGGCATCGTTGGCAGGACGGGTCAACGACACTTTCGTCGCCTGCGGGTCATACGTATAAGGCGGCGCGCCACTGCCGGCCGCCGGCGGGATCGACTTCAGGTATGCGGACATCGCGGCGATGTCGGTGTCGTTCAAGCCCTGCGTGCTGTTGTTGATCACACTGGTCATCGAACCGAACGCCGATGCATGGCGATTGGCGCCGGTCTTCAGGAACGCCTGCAGATCCTGATTGTTCCAGCGCCCCAGGCCGGCGTTGTGCTCGCCCGTCAGGTTCGCCGCGAACCAGCCGTCCAGCAGGCCGCCAGTCAGGAACGCGCTGCCGCTTTCATCCAGCGCCTTCTCCTGGAACGCAATGCCGCGCGGCGTATGACACGACCCGCAATGCCCCAGACCCTGGATCAGATACGCACCACGATTCCACGCGACATCTTTGCCCGGCTTGTCCTGATAGACGCCCTTCTCCAGGAACACCATGTTCCAGAACTTCAACGGCCAGCGCATGTTCAACGGCCATTTGATGTCCGGCTCTCGGTTCGCCTGCTGTACCGGCACGACGCCGCTCATGAAGTACGCGTACAGCGCTTTCATGTCGTCGTCGTTGACCTTCGCATACGACGGATACGGCATCGCCGGATACAGGTTATGACCGTCTTTCGCGACGCCTTCGCGCATCGCTTTCGCAAAGTCCTCTTCCGTGTAATTGCCGATGCCGGTTTGCTGATCCGGCGTGATGTTGGTGGTGTAGATCTGGCCCATCGGCGTGGTCATCGGCAGGCCGCCCGCGAACGGTTTGCCCTTCGGCGCCGTATGGCAAGCGACGCAATCGCCAAGCTTCGCCAGATAGGCGCCGCGCTGCACCAGCGCCTGATCCGCTGCTTGCGCCGGGGTTTGCATCAGGAACGGCAATGCCACGCACAGCGCCACGCCGAAACCCTTGAGTGTGTCTTTCATGTTGGTCTCCTGTCGATGCAAAGCACTTACTCCGATCCCATGCAAAGCCGTCAAGCGGTTTGTAGTTGGCTACCGACTGGCAATTGCCGCAGCCGCTTGCCGGTGGCCGCGTAAATCGCGTTCGTCAGAGCGGGGGCGAGCGCCGCCGTGCCCGGCTCGCCGATGCCGCCAGGCGCCTCGCCGCTCTTCACGATATGCACCTCGATAGGCGGTGTTTGATCGATCCGCAGCATCCGGTAGTCGGTGAAGTTGTTCTGCTCCACGCGGCCGTTCCTGATCGTGATCTCACTGTAGAGCGCGGCCGTAATGCCAAAGATGATGCCGCCTTGCACCTGCGCTTCGATCGTGTTCGGATTCACCACCATCCCGCAATCGACCGCGCACACCACCCGCTTGACGGCCACCTCGCCCTGATCGACCGCCACGTCGACAACGATCGAGAAGAAGCTGCCGAACGCATGCATCACCGACACGCCACGCCCCTGGCCCTTCGGCACCGCACTGCCCCAGTTCGCCGCCTGCGCGGCGGTGTTGAGCACGTTCAGCGCGCGTGGCGTTTTGCCGAGCAGATCCTGGCGGTATTTGACCGGATCGACTTTCGCCTGCGCGGCGAGTTCGTCGATGAAGCTCTCGACCACGAAGGTGCCGCGCGTCGGCCCCACGCCGCGCCAGAATGCGGTGGGAACCGCATGCGGTTCCTGCCGCACATAATCGACCAACTGATTCGGCAGATCGTACGGCAGGTCGGAGGCGACTTCCACCGCATCGGGATCAAGGCCATTCTTGAACGCCGGCGGCGCGAAACGCGCCAGGATCGACGAGCCGACAATCCGATGCTGCCACGCGATCGGCTTGCCGTTCGCGTCGAGCCCGGCGGAGATCTTGTCGTAGTAGTACGGCCGGTACATGTCGTGCTGGATGTCTTCTTCGCGCGTCCACAATACCTTCACCGGCGTCGACACCTGTTTGCCGATCTTGACCGCCTGCGTGACCATGTCGAACTCGAGCCGCCGGCCGAAGCCGCCGCCGAGCAGATGGTTGTGCACGACGATCTTGTCCGCCGGCAAACCCGTGACGGCAACCGCCGCGTCCACCACCCGCGTCGGCACTTGCGAGCCGATCCAGATCTCGCAGCCGTCAGGCCGCACGTGCACCGTGCAGTTGATCGGTTCCATCGTGGCGTGCGCAAGGAACGGCTGCTGATACACCGCGTCGACGCGTGTCTGCGCGTTTGAAAACGCGTTGTTCACGTCACCGTCTTTACGCGCCACCGCACCATTGCGCTGCGAGGCATTGGCGAGATCGTCGACGATCTGCTTCATCCCGATCTGCGCGCCCGCGCCTTCGTTCCATTTGATATCCAGCGCCTGCAAACCGCGTTTGGCGGCCCACGTGTGATCGCCGATCACGGCGACCGCGTTATCAACTTTGACGACCTGGCGCACACCGGGGATTTTCTTCGCATTGGTATCGTCGACGCTGGCGAGCGTGCCGCCGAACACCGGGCAGTTCGCGATGGCCGCGTAGACCATGTCGGGCACGCGCACGTCCAGTCCGAACATGGCGGTGCCGTCCACTTTCTCCGGCGAATCGAGGCGTTTGACCGCGGTGCCGATCAGCTTGAAATCTTTCGGATCTTTCAACAGCACGTTCTGCGGCGCGGGCAGCTTCGCCGCGGCGTTCACCAACTGTCCGTAACCGATGCTGCGATTGCTCGCCGCATGAATCACCTGCCCGGCTTGCGCATGGCAGCTGGCCGGATCGACTTGCCATTGCTGCGCGGCGGCGCTGATCAGTACGGTGCGTGCGGCCGCGCCGGCACGGCGCATCGGCTCCCAGGCATAGCGGATCGACGTCGAACCGCCCGTGAGCTGGCCGCCGAGCAGCGGGTCCATGAAGAGCTTTTCGTTCGGTGGCGCGTGGTCGAGCGTGACCGAGTCGAGCGGCACTTCGAGCTCTTCGGCGATCAGCATCGGGATCGACGTGTAGACGCCTTGCCCCATTTCGACCTTCGGAATCACCAGCGTGACCTTGCCCGCCGTGTCGATCTGGATGAAGGCGTTCGGCGCGAACACACCATTCTGCGCTGCTTCATCCCCATCGCCGCCGATGACCGATTTGCCCGCCTTCTGATCCTGACTGGCGGCCGGCATGCTGAAGCCGAGCAGCAAGCCGCCGCCGCTTGCCGCGCCCACCGTGACGCCGAACTTCAGGAACGTGCGGCGTGTGATGCCGCCCTTGCCACCCTTCGGCGGCTGCGCGCCGCTTTGTGCATCGAGCAATCCCCGGGACATGTCAGGCTCCCTTCGCGGCTTGCTTGATCGCCGCGCGAATTCGGTTGTACGTCCCACAGCGGCAAATGTTGCCGGCCATGGCGGCGTCGATATCCGCGTCGGTCGGATTGGGGTTGCTCGCGATCAGCGATGCCGCCGACATCACCTGCCCCGACTGACAGTAGCCGCATTGCACGACGTCCAGCTGACGCCATGCCTGCTGCACCTTCTCCCCGGCCGGCGTGCTGCCGACCGCTTCGATGGTGGTGATTTTCTTGTCGCCGACAGCCGCCGCCGGCAGCACGCACGAGCGCACCGCGACGCCATCGAGATGCACGGTGCATGCGCCGCATTGAGCGATGCCGCAACCGAACTTGGTGCCGGTCAAGCCGACGAGGTCGCGTAAGACCCACAGCAGGGGCATGTCGGGCGGCGCATCGACAGTATGAGTCTGGCCGTTGATATTGAACGTTGTCATGGGCGGCTCCGAGTGGGGATTATTGTTTGTCAGGCGGCTGTCTAGGCAGAGACGTCGAACCAAAACGCACAGACTTGCCGTGTTTATTCGACAGGTCGTGCTAATGCGCGACGCGGTTGCAGTTCAATGCGTGCAGTAAATGATGCGCAGCGCGATTGCGCTGGAAAAGACCGGGGAATTGTAGCCGTGGATAAAGAAGTTCGCAGATAGCGCGGGCATGTCCGCAATGTGTCCACGCGGCGAAAAGGGCGCGGCTGCCGCCCGTGCTGGAAGTGAAACGGGATTAAAATCAATGCGTTACCATTGCCGCATTGGCTTGATCTGACGCGCTTCACATACGTGCCTCATTCTTATTGATGCGTCCTGATGCGATTTTGTTAGCATGGATCTGGCTTGACCCGATCGCCCGGCTTGATCCGGCATGACTATCCGAAGGAGCGGCAAGATGAACGACCAGCAATGCATTCAATTCCTCTCGGAAATTCGCAAACCGCTATTGGCGCTGCATAAGTCGATTCTCGATCACGAGCGCGCGTCGTACGAAAAGGAATACGGTCCCGTGACGCCGGCGGCCTTCCTGCAGGTGCTCATCAACGGTTCGGGGTTCCGCTGGCTCACGCCGCTCTCCACGGTGATCGCAAACGTCGACGAGATTCTCGACGACAAGGAAGCAGAGGCTGCCGATCGGCTCGCCGCTGCCGAAGCCGTCACCGGCCTCTTTTCTCCCGACCAGCCCGAAAACGCGTTCCTGCCGCGCTACTTGCCGCTCCTGCAAGCCGACCCGGCGATCCTCCATCACCACGGCCAGGTTTCGCAATTGCTGCGTGGCACTGAAGCGAAGTAGCCGGCGGCGCGTGACTTCGCCCGGGCTTCGTTGACGTTGGCTGGGCGCCGTCGCTGTGGTTGAACACGGCAGTACGGCGTCCAGTGATGGTTGAGACTTCGGCTCCCGGATTCGCTCACCTTTGCCACGCGCGCATTTCGATCGATCACGCGTCGCCACGTCGAATACAGAATCGACGCGTCCCCGACGATTACCAGGCTTTCCGAATCCAGCCAACACAACGACTCCTTATTTCAAGGTGATTCATACTCATTTCGTAACAGTGCGCTGTGTCTGCGCCGCTCGCCGGTCAATCCGGCGACGCCGTGAGCCACACTCTTTTGAATTTGCCTGGTTTTGCTGACTAAAACAAAGGTGAGATTTTGCGGGAGGCGTTCTGAGGATGCCACGAAAGGCCAGTCAGCGCGTTTTGACGCGCCCTGCTAAGGTAAGCAAACTTTCTCGCGACGCTCACCGCTATGCAAAACTGGCCGCTTCCCGAAAGCTATACATTCCGCGGTCAAAGCGTGCGCTTTCGCGTGACCGGCAACGGCCCGCCGCTGGTGCTGGTTCACGGCACACCGTTTTCTTCGTACGTGTGGCATCGCATCGCCCCGCATCTCGCGCAAGTTCGCACCGTGTATTACTACGATCTGCTTGGCTACGGCCAATCCGAGCAACGCGACGCTCAGGACGTCTCGCTCGGCGTGCAGAACGTGCTGCTGGCGGAATTGCTCGCGCATTGGCAACTGACGAATCCGGACGTCATCGCGCACGATTTCGGCGGCGCGACTTCCTTGCGCGCGCATCTCATTGACGGGTGCGACTACCGCAGCCTCACGCTGATCGATCCGGTCGCCGTCGCACCATGGGGATCGCCGTTCGTGCAGCACGTGCGCGAACACGGCGCGGCCTTCGCCGGGCTGCCGCCGTATATCCACGAAGCGGTGGTGAAGGCATACGTGCGTGGAGCCATCGCCCGCGACATTCCGGACGAGGAACTCGCGCCTTATGTGACGCCGTGGCTCGGGGCAACAGGACAAGCCGCGTTCTACCGCCAGATCGCCCAAATGGATCAGCGCTACACCGACGCGGTCGAAACACGCTACTCGCAGATGCGTTGCCCGACGCAAATCCTGTGGGGCGAAGACGACCAATGGATTCCGCTCGAACGCGGCCGGCAACTGGCGGCAGTCATACCCGAGGCGCACTTTCAGGCGGTGCCTAAGGCCGGTCATCTGCTGCAGGAAGATGCGCCCGAAGCGATCGTCGCGGCGGCGCTGCGGTGGTTCGATTGAAGGCGCGCAGCCGTTAGCGGATCTGCCCAGCACTGGAGCCGGAAGCCTGGATGTGACAAAGCGGCGATCCCGGAAAATTCGCGACAATCGATTTACCGGGATCGCTGCTTGTTCAGAGTTGACGAATAATCGCCCGCTATCGCCTAGCCGCGGCCTTGCGGCAAATACGGCAGCGGATCGATCGGCTTGCCGTCGCGGCGCAACTCGAAGCCTACGGAGACGCGCGAGTTGCTTTCATCGCCCATCTCGGCAATCTGCTGCCCCTGCCGCACGATGTCGCCGATTCTCACCAGCAGCTTGCGGTTATGCGAGTACGCGGTCAGAAAGTCCTTGTTGTGCTGGACGATGATCAGACTGCCGTAGCCATTCAGACCCGTGCCGGCGTACATCACCTTGCCGCCGGCCGCGGCCCGCACCGGATCGCCCGCCTTGCCGCCGATTTCGATGCCGCGCGTTTCGCCAGGCTGAAAAGCCTCTACGACGCGGCCACCCGCAGGCCATGCCAGCGACACGCCGTTCGCATGCCGGGAAATCTGCTGCGCGACTTCGCGCGCCTCAGCAGCGCTGGGCGCGGGCGATTGCGTGGCGGACTGCGCCGTTGCCTGCGCGGTGGTGGCCGCAGACGCTTGCTGCGCGGCGAGCGGAACAGCCGGCGCGGACGCCGCGGCAGCTTTCGCAGCAGCCGCCGCCGCGTTGGCCGCCGCAGTGGCCGCATTGACCGCTCGCACCGTTTCCGGCGAGGCGACGTGCAGCACCTGCCCGCGCTTTAACCGCGAGGAAGGCTTGAGGCCATTCCACGCCTGCAACTGTCTGACACTGCAATGATGATGCTGCGCAATACGCGCCAACGTGTCGCCACGCTTGACGCGATACACCAGAGGCGGCGCCTTTTTAAGCGGTGTGCCGTCGTCGGCGGCCAGCTCGACCGACGTGCCTGCAACCGCATTGGAAGCCGGCGCTGCAGCCGCCGCCGGCACACCGGGCGCAGCCGATGCACCCGATGCCGCGCCGGTTTGCGCGCCCTGCTGTCCCACATTCGCACAACCGCTGACCGCCAGCGCGACCCACACGCCAGCCAGACTGGCCATCATTGTTCGGTCGAAACGCTTTCCCAACATATTCGACTCCTGCTTTTTTATTGGCGAGCCGAGTGCTGCCCTGTCGCGTTCGAAGCGCGCGTTCTTACGAAGCGCTGCTCTCTTTCGCGACACAGCGAGGCCACCTCGTGCGGCGCCCACCCGTGCCTTGCCGTCCAACCCAACCCTTTTTGCGTTGCCGGAAGCCGGAAGCCGGAAGCCGGGAAGCCTGGAAGCCTGGAAGCCTCGAAGCCCGGACGCCAGACGCCAGACGCCCGATAGCAGGCGATCTTCTGCGAAAAAGGCCAGATTGCCGATTAAAATTCACGCGGAATTGTAAAGTGCGTTTTTAAAAAAACGCCCCGCCTCGCACACTCTGATACAAACCTTACTTATGGTGTTGCAGACACGGTTGCGTGCGCAACCAGTCCAGCGCCGCATGCCCTCAAGCAGCCGCTGCTCCGTGCAGGTCCGGTCGCGGCCGCCCTGGCGGCATAACCCGGTGCACAAGATCTGCCAGCGCCTCATGCGCGGGTCGGCCTCGCGCCGCTACCCGCGCGATCGCAAAGACCCGTAAGCGGCTGCGCCGCCGGACGACCGCACGGCAACGTTTGCTTTAACGGCAAAGCGCCGCCAAACCTTGAATTGCCAGCCGCGGCGACGGTGCGCATCGAGGGAAAAATGGGTTGACGAGCGGACGGGTGGAATGCCCATCGGCTGTTCTGTCAGCGGCCTGCCGGCGCGCCCGGCATTTCCGACTAATCCCACGCGACGTTGGGAAAGAGACGATATGTTGAAGAACGTCAAGAAAATATCCTTACGGGTCCTTTTGAAGCCTGCCTGCCTCGCTGCCAAAGCGTTGCGAGTCTTTAAACGGGCAAGCCATTTCCGTCAGTATATTTTTTACTTCGTCAGCTCGATAAGCCGGCGGATGATTTGAGGTTTAAGTGGATTCTCTAAATTCAGCGAACAGATTCATGGGTGGTTTCTTTTTCGGCGCCCTGATCGCCGCAGTCGTGATGGTGTTGCTGTGCAATGCCGGTGAATTTTCGCCGTTTATCGCGAAGCTGCATGCTTTGGAACAGGTCATTCTGACCGCGCTCGTTTCGATCGTAATCGTCGATGCAAAACCATTGGCCTATAAAACCGTCTGGCGTGAACGCCGCTGCAGCTTCGTACTCGACGAAGATCTGAGCGCGACCATTCGCGGTAGAACCTTCGGTATTCCCGCCGGGGTAATAATCGGGATTCTGATTCAGAACTACGTGATGAACTAATTTCCGGTCACACGGAAAAACGACATCCTTCACGCTTTGTCTTGAAGTCGTCATTCCGCATACGGCCGGCACGCCCTGCCGCGCCTAGAACTTATGCCGTATCGCCGCACGCAGCACGACCTGCTTCGACGTCGATGACGGCGACTGGGTGCCCGGCGTAAACGCATCGTCAAGAATCGAGTAGGTGGGGTCGCCGGTCACCTGCTGATATTCGCCCTGAATGTACACGTCGGTGCGCTTGGACAGGTTGTAGTCCGCCATCAAGCCGAACGAATGAATCTTCGGCTTCACGCCGCCGCTCGAAGCGTCGTAGGTTTCCATCGAGTACACGTACTGCGCGCCGACGAACAGCATTGGCGAAATCTGATACTTGCCATTCACCTCGAAGTTCTGATACTTCAGCGAATTCAATAACACGCCTGGCGGCACGAGCGGCACAAGCGGCGTCACGCCGAGATAGCCGTTGCTGGTGGGATCCAGATAGTTCGAGTTGGTGTACACGAAGCCGGCAGTCGCCGGGCCGAAGGTATACGTGATGCCACCGCCGAACACGCGCATGCGGGCGGCGATAAAGCTGGCATCGTTCGCGGTGATCGCGCCGTTTGAGCCGTTGCCGGGGTTGTCGGCCTGCAGATATGCCGCGGCCACCAGCAGTCCGCCGTAGGTGTACTGGCCGCCGAAACTGTACGCGCGGTTGTTGGCGAAGCCCGTGTCGTTGCTGAAGCTGTAGACGCCGCCGAACTGAAAGCCCGAGAGCGACGGGCTGGTGTACTTGACGCTGTTGTCGAGGCGGAATGAGTTGTCGGTGTTGTCGTTATCGTACGGATGCGAGAACAGTAACCCGGCCCAGTTGCCGTTGGCCGTCGTCGGCGCCAGATAGTCGACCACCGAGTCGTACTGGCGGCCGAACGTCAATGTGCCGTATGGCTCCGAGCTCAAGCCGACAAACGCCTGGCGGCCGAACATCCGGCCGCCCTGATCAAGCCGCCCGGAGCTGACGTCGAAGCCGTTTTCCAGCTGGAAGATCGCCTTCAGTCCGCCGCCCAGTTCCTCGGCGCCTTTCAAGCCCCAGCGGCTGCCTTGCGCATAGCCGCTCGCAAGTTCATAGACGTGGCCGCGGCCGACATTGTTGGTGTAGTTGATGCCCTCGTCGAGTACGCCGTACAGCGTCACGCTCGTCTGGGCAGAAACAGGCGGGGAGAAAATAGCTAACGAGGTGGCGGACAAAGCGGTGGAGACAGCCAGCGCGAACACTTGCTTGTTCATGATGATCTCCCTGAGCTCGAGTGATGTGACCTCGATCCAACCGCTTTCTTTTTGACGCTTCTTGAGGCGTTTATCGACCCCGCCGCGTTTTCAGAAATCCTCACACGCCGTTGCGTCGCCGTCCATCGGGTGTCACTCCCATATCTCAAAACGTTGCGAAATCTCCACTGCGTGGAGCAGACCCTTTTTCCGCGACGCTTATTCAGGTAAACGGCGCCGCGCCGCCCGGACTTAAGCCGGCTGTCGCATTGGGCCGCGCGGCGCCCTGCGCGTCCCGCAGCGGGTTTATCACGAAAAGAAATATAATCGAAAGCTTTTGCGGCACCGCAGCGGAACTCCTCGCTGTCAAACGAGTCATTTTTACTGGCCTCCGCAACCGAGCCTCGCATGGCCGCTTCAAGCGGCGACGCGGGGCGGCCATCCGCGGGGCGGCCTTCCGCGGGCCGGCCGCCCGCCGCAACACCCCATCCAATTTCAAAAAGCTTTGTGAGACGCCTGCCGCGCTGGACTAGCGCGCCGTCGCACGGGGCTGCTTTTGGCGCCACACTATGCAAAAGTCGCAATCCCGCTTGCTTGAGCTCGATTTTTTTCGCGGGCTGGTTCTCCTGATCATCGTCGTCGATCATATCGGCGGCAGTATTCTGTCGCGCGTCACGCTGCATGCGTACGCACTATGCGACGCGGCTGAGGTTTTCGTGTTCCTCGGCGGCTTCGCTACCGCGACGGCCTACGCGGCGCTCGCCGAACGGCGTAACGAGGCGACCGCGCGCAGCCGCTTCCTGCGGCGCTCGCTTGAAATCTATCGCGCCTTCCTCATCACTGCCGGCTTGATGCTGCTGGTCAGCGCGGTGCTGAGTGCGTTCAGTATCGACGGCCCGAATCTCGCCACCACCGATCTCGACGATCTGATGGACACCCCCGTGGCCGCCCTGCGCGACATCCTGCTATTGCGCCGTCAGCCGTATCTTGCTTCCGTGTTGCCGATGTACGTGTTCTTCGCGCTGCTGGTGCCCATGATCCTGCCGCTCGCGCGCAGCAAGCCATGGCTGTTGCTAGCCGGCAGTGTCGCGCTGTGGGCGGGCGCACCGGCTATCGACGCCTACCTGCCCGCCGCGCCGGACATGCACTGGGATTTCAACCCGTTTGCCTGGCAGTTGCTGTTCGTGCTCGGCGTGCTGGCACGTTGCCAGCCGGTCTATCAGCGGATCAGCGCGCACCGGCTCGGCTGGCTGGTCAGCGTACTGGCGTTCGCCGTGGTCGCTGCCGCGGCCTGCTACAAGCTTTTTATCGAACGCGAGCCGCTCGATGCCAGCTTCAAGCAAAACCTCTCCTACCTGCGCGCCGTCAATTTTCTCGCGATTGCCTGGCTCGTCGCGAACCTGATCCAGCTCGGCTGGGCACGAAAGCTCGCTCAATGGATGCCGTGGGTCGGCATGATCGGCCGTAAAGGGCTGCTGTGCTTTATTGCAGGCGCCGTGATTTCGCTGATCGTCGATTCGGTGCTGTATGCCGCGACCGACGGCTATCTGAACTATCCCCTCGGGCTGGTGGCGGACGCATGTGCGGTCGGCGCACTGTTCGCCGTCGCCAAGGCGTCGGAGCCGCTCAAGCGCTTCGCCACGCGTCTCTGGAACTTGCGTCTCAGAACCTCGCCCTGAGCGAGCAGCGTGCGCATGCACGCGCGAGCTTTTGCCGTGTTGCCGTGTTGCCGTGTTGCCGTGTTGCCGTGTTGCCGTGTTGCCGTGTTGCCGTGTTGCCGTGTTGCCGTGTTGCCGTGTTGCCGTGTTGCCCCGTTGCCCCGTTGCCGCTTGCATGCCTAACGAGCTTGAATGCCTAACGAATTACCTCGTTATCGCTACCCCGCTTGCAGTTTGCCGATTTCCACTACCGAAACTGATAGCATGACGGCCGCGCGCGACCTGCGCGGCGGCCTTTTTCTCTGAAATGCGTCTATTCCTACATTCCGCACTCCTCGCGCTGTGCGCCGCCGTCGGCGCGCCGGCGAGCGCCGGCACTGTCATCAGCCGAAGCTTCCATTCCGAAGCGCTCGGCCGCGACTGGGCCTACACGATCTATCTGCCCACCGGCTATCGTCACGACGCCGCGCGCATTCCCGTGCTTTACCTCCTGCACGGCAACAACGGCGACGCCAACGACTGGCTCACGCAAGGTCACCTGCAAACCACCGCCGACGCACTGATCGAGCGCAAGGAGATACCGCCGGTCGCGATCGTGATGCCGCAAGGCGGCACCGACTGGTATGTCGATCGCAAGGAGAAGATGGAAACAGCGTTCTTCGACGATCTTCTGCCCGAGATCGAAACGCGCTACGCGGTCGCGACGCAGCGTGGCGGGCGGATGATCGGCGGCGTTTCGATGGGCGGTTTCGGCGCATTGCGCTACGCCATGACGCAACCCAATCTCTTTTGCGGCGCGCTCCTGCTAAGTCCCGCGATCTATGCCAACGAGCCGCCGCTCGCTTCGGCGGCGCGCCGCGTCGGCGTGTTCGGGGACCGGCAGTTCGATCCGCACGTCTGGCGTGCGCTCAACTATCCGGCGCAGTGGGAGCGGTACATGAGCCAGCCCTATCGCCTGCCGATGTTCATCGCCGCCGGCGACGACGACCTCGCAATCCAGGCCGATGCGTCATCGCTATATACGCATCTTCGGCTGGCGGGGAATCCGGCGGCACTGCGCATTATCGACGGCGGCCACACCTGGGATGTCTGGAGCGCGCTGCTGCCCGCCGCGCTGAAATATACGTTGGGCTGTGTCAAACAGCCGGCCCGCGATCAGGAAAAGTAATCCGGCGTACCTCTGCGAATCGGCAGCCCTGATTGCGCCCGCAAATTGCGTGCAACTATTGCACGAGATCGGTCCACAACACCATCAACACGGTCATGAGCGCGGGCCCGATGAAGAGGCCAAGCAAACCGAACGTTTCCGCCCCGCCGAGAATGCCAAACAGCACCAGCAGAAAGGGCAGGCGCGTCGAGTTGCCGATCAGCACCGGCCGCACGAAATGTTCCGCGATGAACACCACCACTGAACCGAACCCCGCAAGCCCGATGGCTCCAGCAACCGAGCCTTGCGAGAACAGCCACAAGGCCGCGAGGCCGAACGTGATCGGTGCGCAGAACGGCAGCATCGCGGCGATCGCCGTGATCGACGCAAGCAGCGCGACGTGCGGCAAGCCGGTGACGCAATAGGCCACGCCCATCAACACACCCTCGCCGAGCCCGACCACCACCAGCCCCGACACCGTGCCGCGCACGGCCGCGGCCATGCGCTCGAGCAAGTGCGCGCCGTCGTCGCCGAAGCCGCGCCGCACGCCTTGTAGCAGCGAGCCGGACAGACGCGGCCCCGCCTGAAAAATCACGAACAGCGTGACCAGCATGAAGGCGAACACCACCACGGCGTGCGCCGCGCGTGCACCGAAGTGGCGGCCGAACGTCATCACCGTGGTGCTGTGCAGCCCCTTCATAGCCGCCGAGTCGCGCAATGGCTGGGCGAGATTGGCCTGCCACCAGGCCGAAATCTGTTGCACGCCGAACGGCAAGCGCTCGATGCTGTCCGGCAGCGGAATACCGTTTTCCTGCACGGCCTTGAACCACTCGCTCATGTCATGGGCTTCGCGCAACGCTTGCGCGATGCCGATTCCGACCGGCAGCACCACCAGCAACGCGATCGCGGACGTCAGCACCGCGGCGATCAGTGTCGTACGGCCGGTGAACCAGCGGCTGCTTTCCACCTTGTGCAAAAGCGGCCACAGCGCGATCGCAATGACGCCGGCCCACGCCATCACGGCAATGAAATCGCGCACGACCCACAGGGCCAGCAACACAAGTCCGACGTATAGAACAAGTGATGCCGCTTTTTGTTTTTTCAGGCAATCGGGCGGTGTCGGCGATTCGGGCGGCACTACGGGGGGGCGTGAAATCATGAAGGCTCTTAGGGTCTTGTTGATATGCGCGCGAGCCGTCCAGAAAAATGCAAAACCGCTACAATTGCACGGCACGGTCGCTCATCGATAATTACATCTTAAAGGAAGCACCGGCGCCTTTTGCAGGCGGCATGCCCGTCGCGCGGCGTACAACACTGCGTTGCAAAAATCCACCCTATCGCAAATTCACATCGCATATCGCCCGCAAAGCCTCTCCGCGTCGGGCGAACGTAGATGTCAAGTTTCATTGTTGCTATTTTGAGAACAGTGTTTCAACCGCGACACAATGGCTATCCGGCGCGCACGGGACTACAGTCCGCACACCACAATACGGAGCCGACTATGATGACCTTAGAGTCCGTCCCCCTTGACGGTACCAATGGCGTACGCATCGAAATTCTCGAGCGCTCCGACACCACGCTGGTGATCCGCTGGGTCGAACCCGGGCGCTGTCACTATGGCGAGCAGCGGTGGCGGCGGCGCTCGGCGCATACGTCGGGAACGTGCGCGGTGACGCGGCGCAAGATTCGCCGCGGCGATGCCGTGTTTAAGCCAGCTGAACGGCCGGCGCCTTCGAATGCTTCTGCGATGATTTGCGCCGAGGTGCTGGGCGAGCTGGCTGAAGCGTGAAGCCTGAAGTTTGAAGCGAGGCACCAGCCGCTCCCCGATTGCGGCCCCTCGCCACGTGCGCTAAGGTGGTCCCCATTGCGTCGAGACACCCCGTTCGCCCCACACGCGGCGGTATAGTGATCCGCAATTCCACCCACCGCGCCGCGCCTCTTGCGACGCCGCTAGAGGCCACGCCATGGCAGAAGACACCCCGGAAACCCGCGCCGCAGCGGTTCCTCCCGGTCAATTAGTTGCACCGCAACAATTCTCTCTGGACGTCCTGCTCGAGAAGTACGCGAAAGGCGAAGAGCAATCGGCCGACGACGTGTTCAAACGTGTCGCCCGCGGCGTCGCTCAGGCGGAACCGGAGGCACTGCGCGAGTCGGTGGAAACGCTGTTTGCCGACAATCTGCGGCACGGCGCGCTGGGCGCTGGGCGCATCATGAGCGCGGCAGGCACCGGCATCGCCGCCACGCTCATCAATTGCTTCGTGCAGCCGGTCGGCGACGCGATTCAAGGTGTCGACGAACAAGGCCTTCCCGGCATCTATGTGGCGCTGCTGCAAGCCGCCGAAACGATGCGCCGCGGCGGCGGCGTCGGCTACAACTTCTCCGCGATCCGGCCCAAGGGTGCCCGCGTTCATACCACCAGTTCGTCGGCGTCCGGACCGTGCAGTTATATGGACGTGTTCGACGCCTCATGCCGGACCGTGGAAAGCGCCGGCTCGCGGCGCGGCGCGCAAATGGCCGTGCTCGACTGCAATCACCCCGATCTGATCGAGTTCATCGAGGCGAAACATTCGAAGGGCCGCTGGAACAACTTCAACGTGTCGGTGGGCGTCACCGACGAATTCATGCGCGCCGTCGAAGCAGATCAGCCCTGGCCGCTCGTGCACCGCGCCGAGCCGTCGCCGGCGCTGCGCGCGGCCGGCGATGTGCGGCAACGCGAAGACGGCCTGTGGGTTTACAGCGAAAGGCCCGCACGCGAGATCTGGGACCGCATCATGCGCTCCACCTACGACGTCGCCGAGCCCGGCATCGTGTTCATCTCGCGCATGAACGAGGACAACAATCTACGCGCCGTCGAAACCATCCGCGCCACCAATCCGTGCGGCGAACAACCGCTGCCAGCCTACGGCTGCTGCAATCTCGGACCGTTGAACCTCACGCGTTTCGTGCTCGATCCGTTCGCGCAAATGAAAGGCCGCAAGCCTTCATTCGACTGGGACGGTCTCGCCAAACGCACCCGCATCCAGGTGCGTTTTCTCGACGACGTGCTCGACGTCACGCTATGGCCGCTGCGCCAGCAATATGACGAGTCGCGCGCCAAGCGGCGCATCGGCGTGGGCTTCACCGGCCTCGGCGATACGCTGGTGATGCTCGGCTTGCGCTACAACTCGCAGGAAGGCCGCGACTTCGCGGTGCGCATTGCCCGGCTGATGCGCGACGAAGCCTATCGAGCGTCGGTGGAACTGGCGCGCGAGCGCGGCGCGTTTGAGTTGTTCGACGCCGGGCGCTATCTGGAAGCCGGCACGTTCGCCTCGCGCCTGCCCGACGACATCAAAGATGCGATACGCCAGGACGGCATCCGCAACAGCCATCTGCTGTCGATCGCGCCGACGGGCACCGTCAGCCTCGCATTCGCCGACAATGCGTCGAACGGCATCGAGCCGGCCTTCTCGTGGACCTACACGCGCATGAAGGTGATGGCCGACGGCGGCCGCGAATCGTTCGACGTCGAAGACTACGCGTATCGCCTTTATCGCGAGCTCGGCGGCGATGTGAACAAACTGCCGGACTACTTCGTCAGCGCCCTGGAAATGTCGGCACGCGACCACCTCGACATGATGGCCGCCGTGCAGCCGTACGTGGACACGTCGATCTCGAAGACGGTGAACGTGCCGGCGGACTATCCGTTCGAGGCATTCGAAAGCCTTTACTTCGACGCCTGGAAAAACGGTCTGAAGGGCCTCGCCACCTACCGCCCGAACGAAACGCTAGGCGCGGTGCTGAGCGTGAGCCCGCCCCAGGCAGACGACACGCTGGCCGAGACCGATCAGGATCCGCTGCGGATCGCAATCGATCATCGGCCCAAGGGCGAGTTGCCGGCGATCATCGAAAAAGTCGAGTACCTGACGCAAGCCGGCAAGAAGTCGCTTTACGTGGCGGTGTCGTTCATCGAAGTGACGGGACGGCTCGGCGGCGAAGATGTGACGATCGAGCGCCCCATCGAGTTCTTCATTCCGACCGGTCAGCGCGACGAGTCGCAGCAATGGATCACGGCGACGATGCGTTCGCTGTCGCTCGCGGCACGCGGCGGTTTTGTCGCGCGCAACTTGCAGGACATGCGCAAGGTGTCGTGGGATCGCGGCCAGGTGCGGCTCGGCGAGGTGCAGCGGCTCGATGGTCATCGCACGCCGCGCTGGCACGATTCCGAAGTGGCGGCGCTCGCCTTTGCGATCCAGCAGATTCTGCACCGGCGCGGCTTTCTCGACGCTGAAGGCAACCAGGTGCCGTCGCGCATGCTGGCGCGTTTGCCGCGCGGGCAGATGAGAGCCGAGGTGGCGTTGCCGGCGGATTTCGGTATCCGTCCGCATCCTGGCGACGCGGACGAATCCGCATTGCTGACGCAACCCGGTGGCGGTGCGCAGGGACTGCACACCATGCTTGGACGCAAATGCGGCTCTTGCGGTGCGAACGCGGTGATTCGCAAGGATGGATGCGACTTCTGTACGGCGTGCGGTGAAGTCGGCGCGTGTGGGTGAGTGGCAACGGGGCATGGTCTTAAGTCTCTTCATCATGAAACGTCAGTCTCCTTCATGCGATGCTCAATCGTTCCAGCTCGGTGTCGACCAGCAGCTTCTTCAGTTCCGGCACACAGGACCCGCAATTGCCACCGGCCTTCAGGCACGCGGTAATCTCCGCCGCCGTCTTTAGCCCTTGCTCGCGGATCGCCGCGCAGATCGTGTTGCGGCCGACACCAAAACACGAGCAGACCGTAGGTCCCGTATCGACGCCCTTGCCAATCGGCTGTCCGACCAGCAGGCCGGCGCGGTCCTCCTCGTCGAGCCGGTCCTTCCCGAACAGGCCCGCGAGCCACGTGCGCGACGGCAAGGGCAGTTCAGGCCGCGCCGAGACGAAGATGCAACTCTCGATACGCTCGTCGACCAGGTGTACGGCGCGGTAGATGCCCGCCGTCCTGTCTTCGTACTCCAGCCAGTCGGCGTGCGGATCGTCGATGCCGAACAGCGCTTGCGCCCAGCCGCCGTGATCGGCGAGCGGCTTGCGCCCCGCGAGTTCGTAGCGCACGAACTGCGTGCCGTGGACGCGCGTCCAGTAGGTCATGCCGTCCAGCACCGGAGCGTGACGGCTCAACGAGAAACCGTGCCAGGCGACGTCGAACCGGTCGACGCGAACCGGCGTATGTTTGAACTCGGGCTCCCCGGAGACCGGATCGACCTCGGGATTCACCACTGCGCCGACACGCGCGTCGGACGCCACCTGATCGTTCCAGTGGATCGGCACGAACACGCTGCCACGCGACATGCCACCACCATGCAGCACACGGGCGACCATCGAGCCCCAACGGCTCGACACGCGCGCGAGTTCACCTTCCCGCACGCCGCACGACAGCGCGTCCTGCGGATGCAGATCGACGAAGGCTTCCGTCACGTGGCCGGCGAGCTTCTCCGACTTGCCCGTGCGGGTCATCGTGTGCCATTGGTCGCGCACCCGGCCGGTATTCAGCGTGAGCGGATACTCGTCGTCCGGCGCGTGGATCGGTGCGCGCGGCGGGGTCGCCACGAAACGCGCCTTGCCGTCTGCGTGCGCATAGCGGCGATCACCGAAGAGACGCGCGGTACCGCGCTGCGCTGCGTCTTTCGCCGCCAGTACGGGCCACTGGATGGGCTGCAGCGCATCGTAACGCTCGCGGCCGAGCGCGACGAGGCCGCTCAGATTGAAGACACGCGGCACCTTCCCTTCGATTTGCCCGTCGCCTGTTTTCCCGTGGCTGTCAGGGGTCTCGTCACCGTTGCCAGCCTCGTTGCGCTCGTTGCGATAAGCACTCAGCCGCGCATGCTCATCGAAGATCTCATGCGGCGCCGAAAAATCGAAGCCGGCATACCCCATCCGCTGCGCGACGTCGCAGACGATCCGCCAGTCGGCGCGCGCTTCGCCCGGTGCCGGCAGGAACGCCCGCTGGCGCGAGATCCTGCGCTCGGAGTTGGTGACCGTGCCGTCCTTCTCGCCCCAGCCGAGTGCCGGCAGCAGCACGTGGGCAAACGCGTTGGTGTCCGTGTTTTCAACAATGTCGGAACTGACGACGAGCTCGCAGCGCGCGAGCGCCCGCTTCGCCTGATCGCCGTCGGGCAAGCTCACAACCGGGTTCGTGCCCATGATCCAGACGGCCTTGATCCGGCCTGTCTCGATCGCCCCGAACAACTCGACCGCCTTGAGTCCCGGCCGTTCTGCAATGGCGGGCGAGCCCCAGAAAGTCTGCACGAGTCCGCGATGTTGCGGATTGTCGAGCTCCAGGTGTGCCGCCAGCATGTTTGCAAGGCCGCCCACTTCACGCCCACCCATCGCGTTCGGCTGTCCGGTAAACGAGAACGGTCCCATCCCCGGCTTGCCGATGCGACCTGTCAGCAGATGGCAATTGATGATGCTGTTGACCTTGTCAGTGCCGGAAGACGACTGGTTCACGCCTTGGGAATAGACCGTCACCACCCGCTCGGTCCGCGCGAAAAGCCGATAGAACTCGAGCAGATCGTGTGGGTCGATTTTGCAGGCCTTCGCGCACTGCGCGAGGTCAAAACCGCTCGCCGCGTCGGTTGATGCGGCATCGAGCGCCTGTGCGAAACCGGTCGTGTGCGCATCGACGAAGCCTGTATCGGTCGTGTCGTGTTCCGCGAGAAAACTGAGCAACCCGTTGAACAGCCGGACGTCGGTGCCCGCCTTCAGCGGCAGGTGCAGGTCGGCCGTCTCGCAGGTCGCGGTATAACGCGGGTCGATCACGACGACCTTCATATCGGGTCGCGTTTCCTTGATCTTGACAATCCGCTGGAACAGGATCGGATGGCACCACGCGGTGTTCGATCCGACCAGCACCACCATGTCTGCCAGTTCGAGGTCTTCGTAGCACACCGGCACCAGGTCTTCGCCGAACGCACGCTTGTGCCCGGCAACCGATGACGACATGCACAGGCGCGAATTGGTGTCGACGTTCGCGCTGCCGACATAGCCTTTCATCAGCTTGTTGGCGACGTAGTAGTCCTCCGTCAGCAGTTGTCCCGAGACGTAGAGCGCGACCGCAGCCGGGCCATGCTGATCGATGATCCGGCGAAAGCCGCTAGCGACCGTGTCGAGCGCATCGCTCCACGACGCGTCGCGCAATTCGCCGCTGCCCGGCTCGCGCAGCTTCGGATGCAGCAGGCGTCCGTCGAGCCCGACCGTTTCGCCGAGCGCCGAGCCCTTCACGCATAGGCGTCCGGCGTTGGCCGGATGGCGCTCGTCGCCGGCAATGTCGGGCGGGCCGTCCGGGCGTGGGGTCGCGCGTACGCCGCAACCGACGCCGCAATACGGGCAGGTGGTTCGGACCGCGTCACGGTTACCGTCAAACGAGTTGGAAATGGCGATGGGAAAACTCACGTTCGATTCCGGTTCAGGCGGGCTGCGCCTCGCACAGGGCTTTACCGAACAGCAGTTGGCTGCGCAGCGGAGAAATGTCGGTCCGGTTCTGGATCAACTCGAAGTACCACGCTCCATCCTTGACGTCGCCGTAGAGGACTGCGCCGATCACCCGGCTATCCTCGATCACGAGGCGCTTGTAGACGCCGCGTCGCGGATCGCGCAGCACGAGGTCTTCACTGTCCGGGCCGCCGGTGAAATCGCCGGCAGAATAAAGGTCGACGCCGGTGACTTTCAGCTTGGTCGCCGTGGCGCGCTGCACGTAACGACGGTGGCCCGCACCGGCCAGGTGCGCGCCGCAGACACGCGCCTGGTCCCAGATCGGCGCGACGAGGCCGAAGGTCGCCGTGCGGTGCTGCACGCATTCGCCGACCGCGTAGACACGCGGATCGTAGGTCTGCAACGTGTCGTCGACGACAATCGCCCGCTCGCAATGCAAGGCCGCCTGCTTCGCAAGGTCGATATTCGGGCGCACACCGGCCGCCATGACGACCAGGTCGGCGGGGATTTCCGTGCCGTCGTCAAAACGCACGGCGGCGACACGCTCCGGCCCGACGATTTCGGTGGTGCGGGCTTTCAGCAGGAAGCGCAAGCCCTTCTTCTCCAGCGTCCGCAGCAGCAGGGCCGATGCGCTCCTGTCGAGCTGGCGGTCCATCAGGCTGTCGGTGTCGTGCACGACCGTGACCGACATGCCCTGGCGCATGAGCCCGTTCGCCGCTTCGAGCCCGAGCAGGCCGCCGCCGATGATCACGGCGTGACGGTGACTGCGCGCGGCGGCGAGCATCGCTTCGACATCCTGAATGTCGCGAAACGCGATCACGCCCGGCAGCTGGTGACCCGGCACCGGAATCAGGAATGGCCTGGAGCCGGTCGCGATCAGCAGCCGGTCGTAGCTCGCCTCGACGCCGCTTTGCGAACGCACGATACGGCGCCGGCGGTCAATCGCGACCACCGGGTCGCCAGCATGCAGCCGGATCCCGTTGTCCGCATACCAGTCACGCGTGTTGAGGATGATGTCGTCGACACGCTTTTCGCCCGCGAGTACCGGCGACAGCAGAATGCGGTTGTAGTTGCCGTACGGCTCGGCACCGAATACGGTGATGTCGTAGAGGTCCGGTGCGAGCTTGAGCAGTTCCTCGACAGTACGCATGCCGGCCATGCCGTTGCCGACGACCACCAGTCGCGGACGGCAAGGCGCGGTGAACGAAGCGCCTCCTGAAGTTTGCCCGGCGTATTCGGGTCTCATGCGGCGACCCACACCTGACCGCTCTCGACGCGCACCGGGTAGGCGTTGACGGAATTCTCCGGCGCCTCGAGGCACTCGCCGGTACGCAGATCGAAATGATGCTTGTAGATCGGCGAGGCCACCACGATCCGCTCACCGAGGTTGCCGATCAGCCCGCGCGAGAGCACCGCCGCCTGCGAACCCGGATCGAAGTTGTCGATCGCGAACACGCTGCCGTCACCGTTCGCGACGTGAAATACCGCGATCTGCTCGCCATTGACCAGCGCACAGACGCCGGTATTCGGAACAATGTCGTCGAGCGCGCAGACGGGCATCCAGAATTGCGGAAGTCGATCGTTGTTCATGTGAGTTCCTCAAGCAAATAAAAAGGCGTCCCGCGGATACAGTCGTCAGGTGACTGAATTCGGGGGACGCCGTTGTCCAAAAGCCAGAAATCTAAAGGGTGACTTTTGCTGCATGCTGGCCGGATCGTCGTTGATCCGCCGCTCTGACTTACGCAAGGGCTATGCCACACGAGACTATTGACCGCCCGTCCGCCTCTGCGCGGTGAAAGGCGCTCTCGCAAGGCGGATCCGCGCGGACCGGGCTGATGCATTTTGATGCTGTACAGCACAATGGTGGTGCGCTGCAGCACATTCTGCGTGCAGCGCTTGACAGATGACGACAGCCCTTATGCAGAAGCGATTCCGTCAATTTGCAATGCCGTTGGTACCGGCGCCAATCACGCCCGCGACGCCGCCGAGCGCCTTGCGGTCGATGAACGGCACCAGCGCGTAGGTCGCGCCGCAAACTGGTGCGAACGCCTACGCGCAGGCATCAGCCGACTCTCGCGTAATAAAGATTTTGCGGATGCTTCGCTTCGGCGAAAAAGAACCAGCGTTCCGCCACGAGGCCCGCGTATTGCACGAGACACGCTGCGGCCAGCAAGCCGAGCGAGACGTCGATCGAATGCAAACCCGCGCCCAGCGCCATCAGCAAGACTGGCACGGCAAACGCGGCCACGAGAAAACCCCATTTGACTCCCCGCAGCGTCCCCGCCGATTTGCCGTGAAAAAATTCGCGCAGATTGAACGCGCCGGCGGTAAAGCCGCGCGAAACCTGTACGAGCTTCGGGTTCTCGATGCCGGTCGCGCTCTGCACGGTGGACTTCGGCCGCAACCGCGCATTGCGCATGAGCGACGCCGAGCGGCTGGCGCAGCCCGCGAGTGTCAGCACGCAGGCACAGACCGCCAGACCCGCTGTCAGCCCCGGCGCGAACCACGCGGTCAGCGCCGTCGCCAGCGTGAACCCGGACGCGCAACCTAGCAGCACGAAGTTGACCAGCGTGAGCGGTGTGGCCCACTCCTGTAGAAAACGCAGGCATGCATAGATCATCGCCGAGCAGACGAATAGCGCGGCGCTCGCCAGTACGCCGAGCACGCCTATCGCGAGCGACCACGGCGAGCCGAACCCGTGCGCGACGCCATAGAAAAAAGCACAGGCGAGAAACGCCGGCAGGCAGAGACATTCGCGCGACAACCACGAGGTTCGCCACATCGCAACCGCACGCCATGCGCGCTCCGGATGCCCGAGATGGAAGAACGACGCGATCAGTCCGAGGCCGCCCAACACGACCGACAGCGCCGCGCCGGCGACATAGAACGCATCGGTGGGCGCCGCGATCAGCCCCAGATGCACGGCCGCTTCCACGCCAACCAGCGCGATCAGCAGGCCCTGCGCCGCGCCACTCAACGTTGTGAGAAAAACCACCGAGAAAGCCGGATTCATCGCGAAGTCCTTTAGATGCGCGTCGCCATCGACGCAAGATGCAGTTCGCCGCGCTCGAGCCGCGCATCGAGCGATTCGGGCACCTCCATGGCCGTACCCGTGTCTTTGCACGAACAGCCTTGGCTCCCGCAACCCGAGGCCGACGTCGTGACGCGCGGCAAATAGTGGTTCGCCGGCCGTGTGTTCCACTCGGGCATCAGCTGATAGCCGCCACGCTCCTCGATCGCCTTCGACACCACCGACTCCGGATCGTGGATATCGCCGAACAGCCGCGCGGAGGTCGGGCACGCGAGCACGCAGGCCGGTTGGCGATCGCGCTCGGAGAGGTTTTCATCATGAATGCGATCGACGCACAACGTGCATTTCGTCATCTCCTTGCGCGCTTCGTCGAGTTCGCGCGCACCGTAGGGGCAAGCCCACGCGCAATACTTGCAGCCAATGCATTTGTCGAAATCGACCAGCACGAGGCCGTCCTCCTTGCGCTTGTAGCTCGCGCCGGTCGGACACACCGGCACGCACGGCGGGTCTTCGCAGTGCAGGCATGACTTCGGGAAGTGGATCGTCTCGGCGTTCGGATAGCTGCCGGCCTCGAAGCTCTGCACGCGGTTGAAGAATGTGCCGGACGGGTCCGCGTCGTAGGGATTCAGGTCGGCGAGACTGCCCGATTCACCCGACGTGTTCCACTCCTTGCAACTCGTCACGCAAGCCTGGCACCCCACGCACACGTTCAGGTCGATTACCAATGCCATCTGAGTCATCAAAGGCTCCTTACTGCTTCATTGCGTTGTTCGCACGTTTCGTTGCGCCTTGGGTGCGCCTTGGGTGCGCCTCCGTTGTGCCTTCGTTGTGCCTTAGCCGCGCTTTTGCTCGAGTGTGAACCGCGCATCACTTGCGCCCTGTCGCGCCGCGCAGCCGCGCCGCGAACTCGCCGCGCCCCGCGAAGTAGGTCTGCACGATCCGCGAGATCACCCCGTTCGACCCCGGCAATGCGGGCATCGCATCGAACTGCGGCAGCGTATGACGCGCGTCCGCTTCCGCCGGATAGATGCGCACCCGTACGTCGTACCACGCGGCCTGGCCTGTCACCGGGTCCGAGTTCGAGAAGCGCGCGGCGGCTTCGTCGCGGCCGGGCAGCTCGTCGGTGATGAGGTGATTGAGCAGGAAGCCGCGCTGGGATTCGTTCGCGTCCGCGCCGAGATTCCACGCGCCCGAGGCCTTGCCGATCGCGTTCCAGGTCCATACCGTCCCCGGCTCAACGGTCTCGCTAAAGCGCGCCATGCAGCGCACGCGGCCCCATTGCGATTCGGCATAGATCCAGCTGCCGTCGGCGATGCCGTTCTCGGCCGCCATCAGCGGATTCATGTAGAGATAGTTCTCGCCGTGAATCTGCCGCAGCCACGCGTTCTGCGAGTCCCACGAGTGATACATGGCCATCGGCCGTTGCGTTACGGCGGCAAGCGGGAAACGCGCGAGATCGGTGGAATCGCTTTCGAGCGGCGCATACCAGAACGGCAACGGATCGAAATACTTTTCGACACGCGCGCGCAAGTGCTCCGGCGGTTGCCTGCCGCTCGTGCGGCCCTGCGCGGCGAGCCTGAACTTCTGCATGACGTCGGAGTAAAGCTGGATCAGGATCGGCTCGTTGAATTTACGGAAACCGTTTTTCACTGCCCAGTCGAGATACGGCCCGTTGCAGTTGCGCATGTATTGGAGCGTCTCGGGCAAGCGGAAATGGAACACGCAATTGTTCTTTGCATACTGTTCCCACTGCTGCGGATTCGGCTCGCCCACCAGCGCCTTGTCGCCGTCCTTGCCGCGCCAGCCGATCAGAAAGCCCACGCCGGAACCGGGCGAGGTCGTGTGATTGACGATGAAGTCGGGATAGTCGCGAAAACGGCGCGTGCCTTCGGCGGTCGTGAACGCGGGAAACTTCAGCCGCGACGCCAGTTCGATCAGCACTTCCTGGAATGGCTTGCACTCGCCGGTGGGCGGCACGACCGGCACGCGCACGGAATCCACCGGACCGTCGAATTCGGAGATCGGCCGATCGAGCATCGACATCGCGTCGTGCCGCTCGAGATAGGTGGTGTCCGGCAGGATCAGATCGGCGAACGCCGTCATCTCCGACTGGAACGCATCGCACACCACGAGAAATGGAATCTTGTACTCGCCGTTCGCATGCTTGTCGGCGAGCATCTCGCGCACCTTCATCGTGTTCATCGACGAATTCCACGCCATGTTGGCCATGAAAATCAGCAGCGTGTCGATAGGATACGGATCGCCGCGCCACGCATTGGTGATGACGCTATGCATCACGCCATGCACGGCAAGCGGATATTCCCAGGAGAAGGCCTTGTCGATGCGCACCGGGCCGCCGTTGTCGTCGATGAACAGATCTTCGGGCGCGGCAGGCCAGCCGAGCGGCCCGGTGGCGAGCGGCGTGTTCGGCTTGACGGCGTCGGGGCTGTTCGGCGGTTTGGCCGAGGGCGGCACCGCACGGGGAAACGGCGACTTATGGCGAAATCCGCCTGGACAGTCGATCGTGCCCATCAGCGACATCAGCACCGCCAGCGCGCGGATCGACTGGAAGCCGTTGGAATGCGCGGCCAGTCCGCGCATCGCATGAAAGGCGACCGGGTTGCCCGTGACGGTCTCGTGCGTCTCGCCCCACGCGTCGGTCCAGCGGATCGGCAGCGTGATCCGGCGATCACGGCTCGTCTGGATCATTTCGCCCGCGAGACGGCGAATCGTGTCCGCTGCAATCCCCGTGATCTCAGCGGCCCACTCGGGCGTGCAGTCGGCCACGCGTTCGCGCAGCAAGGCGAACGACGGCGTGACCGGCGTGCCATCCTCGAGCGTATAACGTCCGTCGAGCGCGGGCGTCACGCCGGGGGCATGGTGCGGCACTGCGCGCGCGGCGGCGGCGTCCCACCAGAGATGATTCTGCGGAAACAGCGGATTGCCGACCGGCCGGTTCGGGTCGCGCACGAACAGGCCGAAGTTGTCGCTGGCTTCGTCGAGATCCACGAGCTCCGCCGCGTTCGTATAGCGCTGCACGAACTCGTGATCCCAGGCGTCGGCGGCGATCAGTTCGTGCAGAAACGCCATGAACAGCGCGCCATCGGTGCCGGGCTTGATCGGCACCCATTCGTCGGCAATGGCGGCGTATCCGGTGCGGATCGGATTGATCGCGATGAAGCGTCCACCCGCGCGCTTGAACTTCGAAATAGCGATCTTGAGCGGATTCGAATGATGATCTTCCGCCGTGCCGATCATAAAGAAGAGTTTGGCGCTGTCGAGATCGGGGCCGCCGAACTCCCAGAACGAGCCGCCGATCGTATAGATCATGCCGGCCGCCATGTTTGCCGAACAGAAGCCGCCATGGGCCGCGTAATTAGGCGTGCCGAACTGTTTGGCGAAGAGGCCGGTGAGCGCCTGCATCTGGTCGCGACCGGTGAACAGTGCGAATTTCTTTGGATCCGTGGCGCGAATCGTGGCAAGGCGTTTTTCGAGCACGTCGAACGCGACCTCCCACGACACCGGCTCGAACTGCGCGCTGCCCCGCTCCGCGGCCGCCTTGCGCATCAATGGCTGGGTCAGGCGTGCGGGCGAGTACTGCTTCATGATGCCCGAGGCGCCCTTGGCGCAGATCACCCCCTGGTTCAGCGGATGCTCGGGGTTGCCGTCGATATAGCGCACCTCGCCTTCACGCAGATGCACGCGAATGCCGCAGCGGCAGGCGCACATGTAGCAGGTGGTCGTCTTGATCTCGAGCCGTTCGTTCTGAGTGCGGGCGTGGTGTTCCATGCGGGATCTCCGTCGCGGCTCCGGCTGTGTCGAAGCGGTGTGGGTTCGATACCGACCATCCTATTCGCCACAGGCCCACAAGGGAAATCGCGATTTTCGAGAGAAACTATCCGCTGTGCTGATAGTTTCATTTTGAGCCGAAGCCAAGCCGCTTTAGAATAGCCGGAACTCCGACCACGGGACTCTCATGCTGGACACCCTCCCACGCGACTCAGCGCCCGCCAACAACGGCCAGCAGGAAGTCCCCCGCCCCGAAGGAAGTCCCCTTGGGGGATCGGGGGACGATTCCGAAATGTTCGAACTCGCGCCTGTCTCGCTCTGGCTCGAAGACTTCAGCGGCGTGCGCGCGCTATTCGACAAATGGCGGGCACAAGGTGTGACCGATCTGCGCGCCCAGTTCGCCGACTATCCGGCCCTTGTCGCCGAATGCGCGCACAGCATCCGCGTCATCAAGGTCAACCAGAAAACGCTGACGCAATTCGAGGCCGCCGATTTCGACGCGCTCACCAGCAATCTCGCCTCGGTGTTCCGCGACGACATGCTCAAGACCCACCTCGAAGAGCTATGCCAGCTATGGGCGGGCCAGGCCCAGTTCACGAGCCAGACGGTCAACTACACGCTCGGCGGGCGGCGCCTCGACGTGCTGCTCAAGGGCGCCGTGCTGCCCGGCCATGAAGACCGCTGGGACCGCGTGCTCGTATCGGTCGAAGACATTACCGAACTCGAAGGCGCGCGGCATCGCGTGACGCTTGCCGAACAGTATGTGCGCGGCCTGTTCGAACATTCGCCGGTATCGTTGTGGGTGGAAGATTTCAGCGCGGTCAAGCGTCTGCTCGACGGGGCGCGCTCGGCAGGCATCAGCGATTTTCGGGTGTTCACCGACGTGCATCCCGAGTTTGTCGACCGTTGCATGCAGGAAATTCACGTGCTCGACGTGAACCAGCACACGCTCGGCATGTTCGTGGCGCCAGACAAGAAAACGCTGCTGGCGCGCCTGCCGGACGTTTTCCGCGACGACATGCGGCCGCATTTCCGCGAGCAGTTGATCGATCTATGGGACGGCAAGCTGTTCCAGCAGCGCGAAGTGCTCAACTATTCGCTCGACGGCAACGAGGTGCACGTACACCTGCAGTTCTCCGTCCTGCCGGGTCATGAACGCGATTGGGACCTGGTGCTGGTGGCCCTCACCGACATCACGGCGCGCAAGAAGGCCGAAGCGTACCTGGAATTCCTTGGCAAGCATGACGTGCTGACCAAGCTGCGCAACCGCTCGTTCTATGTCGATGAACTGAACCGGCTGGAGCGCAAGGGTCCGTGGCCGGTGACCATTATCATGGCCGATCTGAACGGCCTCAAACGCGTGAACGACCAGCTCGGCCACGCGGCCGGCGACGCATTGTTACGGCGCGCCGGCGAAGTCCTGGCCAAGGCGGCGGACGCGCCGTTTTACGCGGCGCGCATCGGCGGAGACGAGTTCGCGATCCTGTTGCCCGACACCGACGAGCGAGGCGGCGCGGCGATGGTCGATGCGATCCGCCAGCTGGTCGAGCTGAACAACCAGTTTTATCCGGGTTCGCTGCTGAGCCTTTCGATGGGTGCTGCGACGTGCCGGCGCGGCGACCGGCTCGAAGCCGGCGTGCAACGCGCCGATCTGCTGATGTATGAGGAAAAACGTGCGCACTACGCGAACCGTCCGGATGCGGACGCGCCGGGCGGCTGACGCCTGGGCGTGCTGCACGTTGGCAGGCACTGCGCCGCCGCAACCCGTTGCGCAATCATCCCGGTATCGCCATTGCCGGTTTGCTCGAAGCCCTGTCGCCCACGAACCGATTCAACCGGTGGATGCCGGTCATTGCGCTGGCGGATCCTGGCGGCGAGCGCCCGCGCAAACTCGAATCGTCGTGACACCGTACGCCACCATGCACAGCAGTGCGCCAACGCCCAGCGCCAGGCGCAAGCCCAAAAGCGGCGCGCACGCGCCGAGCCACAATGCACTGAGCGCCGGCCCGCCACGATAGACCATGCCGTATAGCGCGAGCACGCGTCCGCGCAAGGCCTGCGGAACCGACAGGTGAATCAGCGTTTGTGCGCCTATTCCGGTCACGACGATCGAGAAACCCATCGTGAAGAACAGCGCGGCCGCCAGGCGGAAGTCGTGCGTCAACGCCAGGGCAAGCGTGCCGAGCGAAGCGGCCATTACGTGCCGCTCGATCAATCTTGCTAACGGTTTGGTTGCGTCACGCCCGCTGCACCATACGCCGCCCGCGATCGCGCCTGCCCCCGCTGCGGCAACGAGAGACGCAAACCCTTGTGAGCTGCGCCGCAACATTTCGCCGGCAATGGCAGGCGCGAGGTCCGGGATCCCGCGAATGCAAACCGCGGACGCGGTCAGGATCAGGAAGGTTGCCCGTAACGGGGCGTCCGACACGAGGTAGCGCAATCCTTCCGTCGCCTCATGCAACCATGGCGAGGGCGAAATCTTTTCGGTCGAGCGCGGGGCAGCAGGCGGAATTCGAAGAATGACGACGATGAATGTGGCATAGCTCAGCGCATCGAGCAGAAACAACGCGGAAGGATCGAGCTTCAGAAGCATCACGCCCGCCAAAGCCGGTCCTACGAAGCGCGCCAGATTGAAGCATAGAGAATTGATCGCGACCGCGGACGCAAGCTTTCCCGGCGGCACTAAAGTCGATATCCAGGAAAGGCGAGCGGGCTGGCACAGCGCGCTGGCAATGCCCGACACCAACGTCACCGCAAAGAGCGCCTCCATGGAATTGGCACGGCTCAAAATCAGACCGGCCTGCAAAACGGCCGTTGCCATCGCGACGAACTGACAATAGAGAATGACGCGGCGTTTGTCGCAACGGTCGGCCATCACGCCGGCAATCGGCGCAAGGAGCACGGTTGGGAAAAGATCGGCAAACGCGAGCAAGCCGAGCCACACACTCGAATGACTCGACTCCCACGCAAGCCAGCCTGTGCCGATCCGCTGCACCCAGGTTCCGACCAACGACAGGCAGTTACCGAAAGTAAACAGCCTGAAATCCCCACAGGCGAGCGCGCCGAATCGCATCCCCTTGAATCAGTGAATTACCGGTACTGGCAGCGAACTCAACACCGCCATCTTTCGACCGTCCTGGGCGATATTGACTTTTCGCGCCCGGCTCACTCGCGATCCGTATCCAACAATCGCGCCACTCGCCAACATCACCACCAGATCCCTGAAGCAGGTGTCTCCGTCGACCTCAAAGTCCGAGTCGACATATTGCTGAACCACATGACCGAGCGACGAAGTTTTGCCGACCAGTTCCGTCCACGCGATCTGATCGTAGTCCCGGCCGACGAAAACCGACACACCGCGCGTTCCGTACGGATGCTTGACGACAAAATCGTCTTTGTACTGGATCACTTCCCGTTGACTGATACCGTCGCCGAGTTTGCGGCTCGTCGGGATGATGGTGCCGATCGCCGCGCGCTCTGCGTCGTTGAACAGATAGGAAAAGCGCGGATCGGACATGACTGCGACACACAACTTGTTGTCGCCGATCCAACGCCCCGCCAGCGATGACTGGATTACGAGCCGGCCTTCGACCACACTCCGGCAAAACTGCTCCCATTGTCCGATGTCCTGAATCGCGCGCTGCACGCCGTACTTCAAATAAGCAAGCTGGAATGTGTGATCGCCGGTCTGGCTGAGCTGCTCGGGCGTCAGCATGGCCGAGCGAAGGCCGCACGCTTCGATCCGCTTCTTCAGATGCGGTAATTCCAGAATGTTTCCGCCTGCCGGATGCAATAGGCCAATACCTTCGATATCGCGCAAGCCGCGCCGATCCGCGAGCGATGACAACCACGTGGCAACCCAGTCACTCTGTTCGAAAGTAGACGCGCCGCCGCCCCACGATTCGATCAGCGAGGAGGAAAAAGGCGCCTCGCGCCAATATCGGTTGATCATGCCCGCGTACACAATCCCCCCGGGCGCATTGCAGTTGAATTCAATGATCTTGAGCTCCGACAGCGTGCGTCCCATCAGATCGAAGCGGCACAAATCGACCCTGTTGTTGGCCGGCTCCGTGTCCTCCTTGACCCATTGGTTCAACTGATTCGGAATCCCCAGAAACTCCTGGAGATTGGCATCCGCGCGATATGCCGAAACGATCTTCTGCAAAGCATTAAATATAGACGCGATTCGCGGCGCCAGAATTTCCTCCGTTCCCGCGTGAAGCGCACACACACCCGACATAACCGGATAGGGACGTGAGTTGTTCCCCTCAAAGCTCATGACCAGGTTGTCTTCCGCAGCGCGACTCTTCACATACGAACAGGCTCGATTAAATTCATCACTCGCATGATTCTGTTCCAGTGTGATCCAGTCCTTATCGGGATCAAAAACCGGAAAATCACAAATATTCGAATACGATTGCGCCACGGCAAGCTCCTTCATAAGTAAAGGAAAAACTGTCGATTGGTTATCGATCCATTCACACCAATCCGATAGTTCAAACAATTACATGAAGCCAATCACGGAACAGCTCCCGCGATTGGTAGTTGCCTGATTAGTGACACTGGGCACGGCACTCGAACGCCCATGCGCCGATACGTCACAGCCCAAAACTGGTAGGAAATTGCAGCTTTCGGCTAAATATGACGAATTTATGATTTACGATATAAACCGAAAATGACCAACGAGATGTCAATCATCATTTCTGCAACCACTAGACACGCTATGGAACAAGAACCACTCCTATAAAACGAAGTCTGTAATCAAACTTGCATAGCGGAGCCTTGTGATGCCCCGGGACCTATCTGAATGGTGGAGCGATCTGTTCCTCGAACTACAGACCTGCGAAGAGATTGACCGTGTATTTTCCATACTGTCGCGCGCCTCTCTGGATCTCGGATTCTCGTATTGTGCGTTTGGCTACGTCAATCGCGTTCCTTTTTGTTCCAGAAACATCGTTATCAAGAGCTCCTATCCCGAGCGATGGGTGTCGAGATACAGGGAAAGGGAGTACCTGAGAATAGATCCGATAGCCAAACTCGAGTTGGGCGACCTGACTCCCGCGATATGGAATGATGGCCTCTTTGCGAACACAAAACACTTATGGGACGAAGCCAAATCGGCAGGACTCGCAATCGGCATTTCACAACCCTGCTGGGACGCTCGCGGCCAGTTCGGCGTTTACTCATTGGCGAGAGAACGCACGTCGCTAGGCGCCAGTGAGATCAAAGTCCTCCGACCTTTTCTCCTGGCGCTCGGCCAGTTGTCGATGTTCTGCATCAGCCGGATTTCCGGCCGGCAGAGCAGCATCGCCACCGAAGCCAAACTTACCCAGCGTGAAATTGAAATCCTTCGTTGGACCGCCGATGGAAAGTCAGCCAAGGGTATCTCGAACGCCCTCGCCATTTCCGTCGATACGGTGAATTTTCATCTAAAGAATTGCAGGAGAAAACTTAACGCCCCATCCAAGGCCAGTGCAGCGGCCTATGCCATTGCCTACGGACTACTTTAGCTATCGAGCAGACTCATGGAAGAGATCGTATTTACCACAATGGAACAGCTGACTCCTCCCGAAAAGCAGCAACTTGGCAGGTATCGGCACACGGTATTCGTCAAGGAGATGCAATGGGACTTGCCGTCAGCCAGCTCCGGCACTATCGAGGAATGGGACGAATTTGACCGGAACACCACCACCTGCGTCATCGCCTATAAGCAGGATCGCAGTATCTGTGGCTATGCACGATTGTTGCCCACGACTCAGCCTTATCTGCTCGCCGAAATTTTTCCGGACTTGTGCTCCATTCCGCTGATCAGCGATTCGTGCACGTGGGAGCTATCCCGGTTCACGACTTTCGACAGCGGCGTCGCCTGCAACATGCAAAGAATGCGCGAACTCCTTCGTTTGATCTTTATTCGTTCCCAAAGCCAGGGAATCCGCCAATTAGTAGGTGTCGCGCCATCCAGCATGGATCGACTCTATCGTCGCCTGGGGCTCGTGTTACGGCCTATCGGTCCGGCACAGACCGGTAAATGCGGTCTGGCCGCGTTTTCACTGGATATCAACACAACTGGGTTGAGGGCATTAAGCGATGCACATCATTGCCCATTGAATGCGCCAGGCACGCAGGATTTTTAGAATCGTCGATCCTGCCCGGCCAGGCAGCCACGCCATCAGTGCTGACGCGAAAATCGGTTTCAGGCTCCCGGAAAGCGCAATTCGAAGCGCACCACACCCGGCACCGGACATACCACGCGCGCCGTGCCGCCGTGCAGATGCATGATCGCCTTGACGATCGCGAGTCCTAACCCGCTCGATTCGGTGAACGCGCTGCGCGCCGCATCCGCGCGGTAGAAGCGATCGAACAGGCGGTCCAGTTGCTCGTCGGGAATCGGCGCACCGTCGTTTTCCACCACCACCACTGTCGCGCCCTGTTCGTCCTGCGTGCCGCTCAACCGCACCACCGTATCGTTCGCGCCGTATCGCACCGCATTGACGACGAGATTGTTGATCGCCCGCCGGCACAGCATCGGATTGACCGACGCCACGCCCTGTGCCTCGACGGTGAAGCGCATGCCGCGTTCGTCGGCGGGGCCTTCGAAATAGTCTGCGATCCTGACGAGTTCCTCACGCAGATCGACCGGCTCGCGGTCGATGGACAGCGCAGCATGGTCCGAGTGCGCGAGAAACAGAATGTTTTCCGCGATGTGGCTCAAACGGCTCAGCTCTTCGAGATTCGATTCGAGCAATTGCTGATATTCATCGACGTCGCGCGGTTTGGCGAGCGTCACCTGGGTCTGGCCGATCAAGGCGCCCACAGGCGTGCGGATTTCATGCGCCAGATCGGCGGAAAACTGCGAGAGGCGCTGATAGCCATCGGCGAGACGGTCGAGCATGGCGTTGAAGGCGTGCGTGAGCTGACGTAATTCGACCGGCGCGGCCTCGCTGTCGAGCCGCACCGACAAACTCGCCGGACTGATCTGCGCCGCCCGCGCAGCGATCTCGCGCACCGGCCGCAAGCCGCGGCGCAGCACGTAGTAGGCGAGCAGCGTCGCGGCCAGCATGCCGGTGAGCGTAGCCAGCACGATGCGATTGCGATACGCGGCCAGCATCTGCGCTTCCTGAGTCATCGGATGCGCGGCGATCACTTCGACCTCGCTGCCGTCCTCGCGTGCTTTGACGGCGGCGATCGCCCAGTGAACCGGCACGCCGTTCGGCAACATCGTCTGGCGGATGTCCGGGAGCGTCGGCAAGCGATTCTCCGCACCGGCCTGCAGGGCAGGCACCGCAATGTTGCCGGGGTTCACGTCGATAAACGGCGCTTCGCCCGGACGGCGAAACAGCAACACGTCTTGCTCCGCCCCGAGCATGGTCTCGAACAGCAAAGGCCGGTTCTTCAATTCGCTGACCGAATAGAGATCGCGCACGATGCGGCTGAAATGCTCGACACGGCCGGTGAGCACCACGTCCGCGCGGCGCTGCAACGACAATTGGGCAGAGCGATAGAAATACGCGCCCAGCGTGCCGATCACCACGCATGCGATCGCGGCGAACAACACTGTGGTGCGAGCCGTCAACGAACGTTCGGTCCACAGTTTCATGAGCTGTCGCCGAAGGTATACCCGATGCTGCGCACCGTATGAATCAGCTTCTTTTCAAACGGATGGTCAATCTTGGCACGCAGCCGTTTGACGGCGACGTCGACCACATTGGTGTCGCTGTCGAAGTTCATATCCCACACTTCCGAGGCGATCTGCGTGCGCGACAGCGCTTCGCCCTGCCGTCGCACCAGCAGATGCAGCAGCATGAATTCCTTATTGGTCAGTGGAATTTCGACGCCTTCGCGCGTGACCTTGCGGCGCAGAACGTCCAGCTTGAGGTCGGCAATCTCGAACACATCGCTCTCGCGCATCACGCCGCGGCGCAGCAGCGTGCGGATGCGCAACACCAGCTCGGTGAACGAGAACGGCTTGACGAGGTAATCGTCGGCGCCGAGTTCGAGGCCGCGGATGCGGTCGCTGACGTGATCACGCGCGGTCAGGAAAATGACAGGCAGATCGCGCCGCGCGCGCAGCGCACGCATGATTTCCCAACCGTCGATGCCCGGCAGCATCACGTCCAGCACCACGAGGTCGTACGCGTGTTCGAGCGCCATGTGCAGCCCATCCGTGCCGGTGCGCGCGAGGTCGACCGCGTAGCCGCTCTCGCGCAGCCCCTTCTTCAGGTAGTCGCCGGTTTTCGGGTCGTCTTCAATGACGAGGATGCTCATGGTGGCTGGTTTCCGACCCCGAGCGCCGCCGTGGGCGTGGGTCATGGATGTGGACGTGGATATGCCGGCCATTCTACGTGGCCGCGCCGCGCCGTTCATGACGTTTTTGTCATCCGTCTGTCACTCGCCCGAGCCACCCGCGCGCCTAATCTGCCCCTATCCCTCACCCACCCAGAGCAAACTCATGAAGATTGTTTCCGCTAATGCGATGCGCGCCATTGTTGCCCCCGCGCTCGTCGCAGCCTCGCTGTTTGCCGCAGGATCCGTCGCGCAGGCCCAAACCGCCGCGCCCACGGGCGTACGCGGCACGGTAACCGCGCTCTCGGGCGACCTGCTCAAGGTCCACACGCGCGACGGCAAAGACGTCGACGTGAAGCTCGCCAAGGACACGCCGATTCGTGGCGTCGCGCTCGCCAACGTGAACGACATCAAGCCGGACAGCTATGTCGGCACCGCCGCGATTCCGCAGCCCGACGGCACCCTGAAAGCGCTCGAAGTGCACGTCTTCCCGGCCAGCATGCGCGGCGCCGCCGAAGGCCATCGCCCGTGGGACCTCGGCTCCAATAGCACGATGACCAACGGCACGGTCGGCTCCCTCGTGGTCAGCAACGGCCGCACGATCACGGTCAAGTACAAGGACGGTGAAAAGAAAATCGTGATTCCGCAAGACGTGCCTATCGTCGCCCTCGAACCGGGTGACCGCTCGCTGCTGGTGCCGGGCGCGAAGGTCGTGCTGTTCGCCCACAAGGAAGCCGATGGCACGATGGCGGCGAATTTCATCTCGGCAGGCGAGCATGGCGTAACGCCGCCTATGTAATACGGCGCTTTTCAACCGTTCGCTCTTTCTGCCGTTCAGACTGCCGCGTGCCGCAATGACGCGGCTTTCAGGTTCTTCCATGTTTCATCACCGCTCACCATGCCCGAACCGCAAGCGCGCTTTATCGTCCACCCACTCGTCGTACGAATCACGCACTGGATCAATGCATTTGCGATGGTCTGCATGGTAATGAGCGGCTGGGCGATCTATAACGCGTCACCCTTTTTTCCGTTCAGATTTCCAGTGTGGTCGACCGTCGGCGGCTGGCTGGGCGGCTCGATCGCATGGCATTTCGCGGCGATGTGGCTGCTGTGCGCGAACGGCCTGCTGTATCTGGCGTATGGCATCGGGCGGGGGCATTTCCGGCGCAAGCTGCTGCCCGTCCACCCGCGCGATGTCGTACACGATGCCGCCTTGGCGATGCAGTTCAAGCTGCCGCACGATACCGGCAAATACAACGCGGTGCAGCGCGCGCTCTACCTCTTCGTATTGTTCCTTGGCGTGCTGCTGGTCGCGTCGGGGCTTTCGATCTGGAAGCCGGTGCAATTCTCGTGGCTTACAGCGCTATTCGGCGGCTTCGATTTCGCGCGTCGCGTTCATTTTGTCGCGATGGCGGGTGTGGTCGGTTTTGTCGTCGTGCATCTGGCACTGGTGCTGCTGGTGCCGCGCACGTTGCTGCCGATGTTGACGGGCCGCGCGCGGCTCGCCACGCACGAGAGGAGCGAAGCATGAGTGAATCAGAACGCAAGGACTCGCGCGGCACGCGTATTGTCCTCGCCGACCACAAACCGCAAATCGAACGATTGCAACGACGGTTGTTCCTGCGCTCATCGCTTTCGATCGGCGCGCTGGCGATGCTCTCGGGCTGCAACATGCAGGACGGCGATTCGGTCGACAAAGTGTTGTGGGCCATGTCGCGCTGGAACGATCGCGTGCAAGGATGGCTGTTCGATCGCAACAAGCTCGCGCCGACCTATTCGGCGAGCGAGATCACCGACCCATTCCCGTTCAACGCGTTCTATCCGGAGTTCGATGCGCCGGATATCGATGGTTCGACGTACCAGCTGGAAGTGTCGGGTTTGGTGTCGGACAAGCGCACGTGGACGCTCGAGCAGCTGCGCGCGTTGCCGCAGGCTTCGCAGATTACACGGCACATCTGCATTGAAGGATGGAGCGCGATCGGGCAATGGCGAGGCGTGCCGTTTCGCACGTTCCTCGAGCGCATCGGCGCCGATCTGAGCGCTCGCTATGTCGGCTTCAAATGCGCCGATCGGTATTACTCGAGCCTCGACATGGCGACGGCCTTGCATCCGCAAACCCAACTGACACTCGATTTCCGCGACGCGCCGCTGCCGGCCAAATACGGCTACCCGCTGAAGCTGCGCGTACCGACCAAACTGGGCTTCAAGAATCCGAAGCACATCGCTGCGATCTTCGTGACCAACACGAACCCCGGCGGCTATTGGGAGGACCAGGGGTACAACTGGTTCAGCGGGCTATAACGATTCCGGCAACCGCGCGTCTAAACCGCGGTCACATAACGCGCGACCGGCTTGACCACGCGCGGCGGTGGCGCATCGTGCACGGTGCGCATGCGCTTGACTTCATCGACCGGGCTCAGGCCGAACAGACGCTTGAACTCGCGGCTGAACTGCGACGCGCTCTCGTAACCGACGCGCGCCGCGGCGGCGCCGGCATTCAAGCCATCCTGCACCATCAGCAAACGCGCGTGATGCAAACGCGTGGTCTTCACGTATTGCATCGGCGAGGTCGCCGTCACGGCCTTGAATTGCGCATGAAAAACGGCGAGGCTCATGCCCGCTTCAGAAGCAAGCGTATCGACATCGAGTTGCCCGTGGTAGTCGGCATGGATTCGCCGTAGCGCCTTGGCGATGCGGCCGAAATGATTCTGATGCGTAAGCGCCGCGCGAATCGCGTCGCCCTGCTCGCCCGTCAACACGCGATAACAGATTTCGCGAACCACGCCAGGTGCGAGAATGCGCGCGTCTAGCGGCGAGGCTAAGGCGTCCAACAAACGCTGCACGGCATTGTTCAAGGCCGGATCGAGCGGCGTCGAATAGATGCCGAGCGGCTCGTTCTGCGCGGCGCCCTGCGCTTCATTCAGCGCCATGAGCAGCTCGGCTACCATGGTCAGATCGACACGCACCGAGATGGCGAGGAACGGCTGTTCCGGGCTCGCCTCGGTTTCACACTCGAACGGCAGCGGCACCGAGAGCACCAGGTATTGCTGCGCATCGTACTGGAATACCTGATCGCCGAGAAAACCGCGCTTGCGCCCCTGGCAGACGATCACGATGCTCGGCTCGTACATCACGGGTCTGCGCGGCATCGGGGTATTCGCGCGCATCAGACTGACCCCTTCCACGCTCGAACGCGTAATGCCCGGATCGGGCGCAAGCATGTCGAACAATTCGACCAGACGCTGCTGGGCAGGGTCGGCAGGGCCGCCAGCGGCCGGGGCGCGAGTGAGCGGGGCGCGCTCGACGGGGTCGCTATCGACAGGGTCGCTCTCGACCGACGCGGGTTCAACGGAACGGGTTGGCATGACGGTATAGTGACGCGCAAGAGAATAATGCTTGAAATTTAGCACCGAACGACCAACTGCGCTCGCCGCCAGGAGTTTTAGGCAAATTTTCAAGACGTTCAGGTATTCCCCGGTTCGCGCCCGGCTCCTACTATGGGAACCCTGCCGGATCATCTTTTTCCGCGCTGCGCCGGGCTCGGTCGCCTGTTCACCTATTCACCGTTTCGGTGAATACGTCGGCCTCCATCTGCGCCGCGATCCTGGTCTACAACAAGGTTTGGCCGCATCGGCGACGCGCATCGCCCATCGTTGGCGCCTTGCGACATTACCCTCTTTGCTGGAGCTACCCATGAGCACGACTTATGCCTATGCAGCGACCGACGCTACCGCGCCGCTCGCCCCGTTCGAAATCCAGCGCCGCGAACTGCGCGCTCATGACGTGCAGATGGAAGTCCTTTTTTGCGGCGTGTGCCATTCCGACTTGCACCAGGCACGTAACGAATGGAAGAACACGGCTTTTCCTGTGGTGCCGGGCCATGAAATTGTCGGCCGCGTGACGGCGGTGGGTCCGGACGTGACGAAGTACAAGGCAGGCGACCTGGTGGGCGTGGGATGCCTCGTCGACTCATGCCGTACGTGTGCGAGTTGCGAGGAAGGTCTCGAGCAGTATTGCGAAAACGGTTTTGTCGGCACGTACAACGGTGTGGACCGGGTTGACGGTCAGATCACCTACGGCGGTTATTCGACGCAACTGGTGGTGGATGAGGCATTCACGCTGCGGGTGCCGGAGAATCTCGATCCGGCGGGTGTGGCGCCGTTGCTGTGCGCGGGTATCACGACGTATTCGCCGCTGCGCACGTGGGGTGCCGGTCCTAGCAAGAAGGTCGGGATTGTCGGTCTTGGTGGCCTGGGTCACATGGGCGTGAAATTGGCCCGTGCGATGGGTGCGCATGTGGTGTTGTTTACGACGTCGCCGTCGAAGATTGAAGATGCCAGGCGGCTTGGTGCGCATGAGGTTGTCATCTCGAAGAATGCTGAAGAGATGGGCGTGCATGCCAACAGCTTCGATTTCATTCTGAATACCGTGGCTGCGCAGCATGATTTGAATCCGTTTTTGAATCTGCTGAAGCGCGATGGGACGATGACGCTGGTCGGTGCGCCGGAGCGCGATCATCCGTCGCCGCAGGTGTTCAATCTGATCTTCAAGCGTCGCCGGCTGGCTGGTTCGCTGATTGGCGGGATTGCCGAGACACAGGAGATGCTCGATTTCTGTGGCGAGCACGGAATTACTTCGGATATTGAAGTGATTCCTATGCAGGGGATTAATGAGGCTTATGAACGGATGCTTAAGAGTGATGTTAAGTATCGGTTTGTTATTGATCTGGATTCCTTGCGGAAGTACTAACTGGAGTCCGAATCGTGATTGACAGAATAACTGCAATGCGGACATTCATCCGAATCGTGGACACAAACAGCTTCACCCGCGCAGCGGAGTCGCTCAACATCCCTCGCGCGACAGCGACAACCATCGTCCAGAACCTGGAGGCCCTGCTAGGCACCGCCCTCCTAACCCGCACGACGCGGCGTCTGAGCATCACGCCAGAGGGCGCGGCCTATTATGAGCGCTGCGCGCAAATCCTCGCTGACATCGACGAAATGGAAGCCAGCCTCCGTCACTCAACGGATAACCTGACCGGCCGCCTGCGCATCGAAATGCCCGGCGCGGTAGCGAGCGCCATCGTCCTGCCAGCCCTGGAGGACTTCCACGCCCGCTATCCGAACCTCGATCTGGCCATCGGCGTCAGCAACCGAACAGTCGATCTGATCTCGGAAGCCATCGACTGCAGTATCCAACTAGGTGAATTGCCGGATTCAAATCTGATCGCGCGGCAATTGGGCACCCTCGAGCACGTGACATGCGCAAGCCCGGCCTACCTGAGCCGCAACGGCACACCCGCCGACCTCGACGATCTGCGCGGACACACCGCCGTCAATTGCATGTCGCCGCATAACGGCCGCGAAGTCGACTTCGACTTTGAAGTGGACGGCGAAGCGCAAAACGTCAAGGTCAAAGGCTTTGTCAAAGTCAGCGACGAGCAGGCTTACCTCAGCTGCGGATTGCAAGGTCTGGGCCTGATCCAACCGGCGCGAATCGCCGCACAGCCCTACCTCGATTCGGGACGGTTGCGCGAAGTGCTGCCGCAATGGAAACCCGTGCCGATGCCGGTCTCCGTCGCGTATGTAAAGAACCGCCGGGTCTCGCCACGCGTGCGGGCCTTCGTCGACTGGCTCGCTGAATTGTTCGAACAAGCCGAACACGTCGATCAGGACCTGTCGCGAGTCCGGCAATTGTTGCGTGGCCTGCATCCCGCCTAAGGCGGGATGCAGGCCACGCAACACCGTATTCACGAACGCCGCTGCGGCGTATTCTGCCCCGCAGGCACGTTTAACCGCCGGTCTCGCACCACCTGCCACGGCCGCAGCAAATATGCGAGCGACGCAAAGCCGCTCCAGATATGCACGCGCGACCTCGCAAGGCTGCGTCGGCGCACCGCCGATGCCTGATTGCCTGCTTACTGCGATTCTTCCGCCCACACAGCGTTTTCGCGCGCCATCAGCGCCGTCGACGCAGCCGGTCCGAACGTGCCTGCCGTATAGCCACGCGGCTTGTCACCCGACTTGGCCCAGCCTTCCAGAATCGGCTCGGCCCACGCCCATGCGGCTTCGAGTTCGTCGCGGCGCATGAAGTGCGTGAGGCGTCCGCGAATCACGTCGATCAGCAAACGCTCGTACGCTTCCGCGCGACGCTCGGTGAAAGCCTGCTGCAAGTCGAGGTTCAAATTCACCGGCAGCATGTGCATGCCGCTGCCCGGCTCCTTCGCGAGCATCTGCAACTGGATCGACTCTTCCGGCTGCAGCTGGATCACGAGACGATTGCCGTAGTTGCGCCCACCGCTCGGAATGATCGAGAACGGCAATTCGGAAAACTCGATAACGATCTCCGACACCTTCTTCTGCATGCGCTTGCCGGTGCGCAGGAAGAACGGCACGTTGGCCCAGCGCCAATTGTTGATATGCGCACGCAAGGCGACGAACGTCTCGGCGCGGCTATTTGCCGGCACATTGTCTTCCTCGAGATAGCCCTTCACCGGCTCGCCATTCACCGCGCCGGCCGTGTACTGGCCGCGCACGGTATCGCGAGCGATATCTTCGGGCGTCATGGGCCGCAGCGAGCGCAGTACCTTGAGCTTTTCGTCGCGCACTGCATCCGGATTGAGCGACACCGGTGGCTCCATCGCGACGATGCACAGCAGTTGCAGCAAGTGGTTCTGCACCATGTCGCGCAGCGCGCCGGTTTTATCGTAGAAGCCCGCGCGGCTCCCCACGCCGACCTCTTCGGCCACCGTGATCTGCACGCGCTTGATATACGGCGCCTGCCACAGCGGGCCGAAAATCGCGTTGCCAAAGCGCAGCACCATCAGGTTCTGCACCGTTTCCTTGCCGAGGTAGTGGTCGATCCGGTAGATCTGCGCTTCGCCGAAATGCTTGCCGACCGCGGTGTTGATCTCCTGCGCCGACGCCAGATCGTGGCCCAGCGGTTTCTCGAGCACGACCCGTGAATTCTCGTCGACTAGTCCCGCCGCCGAAAGATGCTCGCAAATATTCGTGAACAGATCAGGCGAGGTCGCGAGATAGAACACGCGCCGCACACCTTCGCGCGACGCCTCCTTCAGACTGTGGTAGTCCTCGACCGAATCGACGTCCATGCGCACGTACTCGAACAGCGCCAGGAATTTGTCCCAGGCGGCGGAATCGAATGCCTTCTTTTCGATGAAGGGCTTCGCCTTCGCTTCCATGAATTCGTTGATGTACTGCTCACGCGACCACGGCTTGCGGCCAATCGTGAGAATGCGGGTATCCGGCGGCAGATTGCAGTGCAGATGCGCCATGTAGAGCGCGGGCAGCAGCTTGCGAAACGACAGGTCGCCGGTGCCGCCGAAGATGATCATATCCAGCGGCAGGGCAGGAGTGGCTAAAGCGTGTTGGGTCGTCATAGCGCGGTCGCAGCGTCGTGATAGGCGTCAAGTCAAATGACAAGGGGGCAAAAAGCGCCGGCGGACCGGCACTTTTTTGGCAAACGTCTATGTTGCAACGTTTTGAGATTGTTTGCACGGCAAGATGTGCCGCGGGTTGGCGCAAGATGCCAACCGACTAGCAAAGCCAGCGTTTGCCGAACCGTTTGCCGAACCTTTTCTGGACCTTTGGCGGCCTTTTGCCGAGTCTTTTTTGAACCATCCGGACTGCCCCTGCTCAGCCGCCGGACAATGCCTCGCGCGCTACCCGGCAGGCCGCCAGATCCCATGCCGCGCAGCCGACGCTCTTGAACACAACCGGTTTTTCAGGCGGCAACGACGCGGCAGTGTCCAGCACCGCCGCAATTCCGCCGACCCGCGACCAATCGACGCCGGCCTGGATAAAATCACCGGCTTCATGCCTCGCGCCGGCTTCGTCGTCGACGAACAGCGCGCTGCCCGCGATCGTGCGCGCGCCGATCTCGACCATGGCCGGCGTGAACGCGCCCACGCCGATCACGAGCCGGTCCGCGCGCGCCGCTTCGTCGTAGACGGCCTGCTTGCTGGTGGTCAGCGCGATCACCACGTCGATCGAATCGGGGATGGCCGCGCCAGGGTCGGCCAGCGGTTGCAGTTCGCGCGTCTTGCCGCGATGCGCGCGATGTGCGGCGCAAAACGCTTCGGCCCGCGCGGGCGCACTGCCCTTCACCCATACACGCGCGTCGGGAAACAGTTCGCCCATCGCCTCCAGATGGTTCGCTGCCTGCGTGCCCGTGCCAATCAGCAGGAATTCGTGCGGCCGGGCCGGCGCGAAAGTGTGTACGCCGAGCATCGACATCGCCGCCGTGCGCCGTCCGGTCACCGTCGGGCCGTCGAGAATGAAGAGCGTCTCGCCGGTGTCGGCGTCGAAGGCCATCACCTGGCCGTGGATCGTGGGGATGCCGCGCGGTCCATTGCTCGCGCATACATTGACCAGCTTGTGGATCGCGAGATCGGGCGCGGTAGCCGGCATCGACAGCATGATGCCGCCTTCGTTGAGCGGCACGACGAGCCGTTCAGGACTCGCGATGCGGTGCTGCGCATAGTCGATGCTCGCGCACTTCAAGGCGTCGACGAGCGTCGCGTACGGGATCAGCCGAGCGGTGGCGGCGGCGTCGAAAATCTGCGTGGTCGGGCGGCTCATAAGCGGGCTTTTTCTGAACGGTTCGCCGGCGGTGTGCACTTCGACCGTGCTGATCATACGGTTCAGTTTCATGCTTGCGGCCTTCCTGTGTGTGGGAATTAGATACGCTGCATCGGTACGCACTGCGGTGACGCTGCGGAACACGTGAAGCGTGTGCGGGCACGGTGCGGCAGGCGAAAGCGTGGCGGGCGTGGCTGCGGGTGTGGCTGATCAGACACGCGGCTGCTCCGGGAGTCGAGAACAAGCGATTCTACGACGCCCGGTGCGCCGTGGGGCCGGATCGAGTTCTCACCGTCTGCTGGACGGCCATTCCGGCAGCGACGCAGGCGAATGGAATTTATTCGCGAAGCAGATATTTGCCGTTTATTCGCCAGACAGATATTTTCACTTTATGCGTCCCACGAATATTTGACAAATATCTGTGTGACGCATAAAGTGCATTTATTCGTTTCACGGATAATTTGCCATGATCCACCTCGTCGCCACGCCGGGCCAGATGGCCCAACTGCTGGCTGCCGGCCGGCGCCAGGCCGGACTCACCCAGGCCGATGCCGCCGTGCGCATCGGCGTCAGTCAAAGCCGCATCTCGGCGCTGGAAACCGACGCCACCGCCCTCACCCTCACACAATTGCTGGCGCTGTGCGGCGCCTATGGCCTGCAATTGCAGGTACGCGACAAGAACCAGCCGGCGCCTGAGCCGGCGCCTCTGATCGAGTGGTAAGCATGGGCCGCCAGACGCATTCGCGGGCGCTTTCGGTGTGGGCCAACGGCGAGCGCGTCGGCGTCTGGCGCCTGCCCACCCGTGGCCCCATGGAGTTCGCTTACGACCCCGCGTGGGTCGCCTCGCCCGTGGGCCGGCCGCTTTCCCTCTCGCTGCCGTTTGCGCCGGGCAACGTGGCGCACAAAGGGCCACGGGTGCTCAACTATTTCGACAATCTGCTGCCTGACAGCGAGGCAATCAGAAAGCGCATCGCCCAGCGCTACCAGACCGATACGCTCGATGCGTTCGACCTGCTGCAAGCCATCGGCCGCGATTGCGTAGGCGCCGTTCAGTTGCTGGCCGTTGACGATGCGCCGACCGGCGTCGAACGCATTGAAGGCACGCCGCTCTCCGACAGCGAGATCGAAACCATGCTGGCACGCACCGTCAGCAACTCCGCCCCCGGCACACCCGACGAAGCAGACGATTTCCGCATCTCGCTCGCCGGCGCGCAGGAGAAAACCGCCCTGTTGTGGCACGACGGCAAGTGGCAGCGTCCACATGGCGCCACGCCTACCACGCATATTTTCAAGCTGCCGCTTGGACTGGTCGGCAACAAGCTCGCCGACCTCAGCACCTCGGTCGAAAACGAATGGCTGTGTCTGCGGATCCTGCACGCCTATGGCCTGCCGGTGGCCAACACCGAGATCATGACGTTCGGCAAGCAGCGGGTGCTGGGCGTCGAACGCTTCGACCGGCAACCGCATTCGAGCGGGCAATGGCTGCTGCGCCTGCCGCAGGAAGACTTCTGCCAGGTCTACGGCGTGCCGTCGCATCGCAAGTATGAAAACGAAGGCGGTCCGGGCGTGCTGGACCTCGCGCGGATTCTCCAGCAATCGGTGTCGGCGCAACAGGACATCGAGACGCTGCTGGCCAGCCAGATCCTGTTCTGGATGCTGGCGGCGCCGGACGGCCACGCCAAGAACTTTAGCATTCGCCTGCTGGCGGGCGGCCAGTACCGCCTGACACCGCTTTACGACGTGATGTCGATCTGGCCGGTGGAAGGCAACGGCCCGAATCAATGGTCATGGTTCAAGGCCAGGCTCGCCATGGCGATGTGGTCGCGCAGCAAACACGACGCCTTTCGCGATGTGCAGCGGCGCCACTTCAACGCAATGGCGCTGCGATGCTCGTACGGCGCGAACGCCGAGCCATTGATCCAGCGGCTGATCGAACAGACGCCGGAGGTCATCGCGCGGGTCTCGGCCGAATTGCCCGAGCGGTTTCCGGGCAAGGTCGCCGAGCGGATTTTCAAAGGCCTGAAAAGCTCGGCGGCGAAACTTCACGCCATGCCGCCAGCATAGTGGCGCGTAAGGAATACACCAGCCGGCATTATTTCTTTACAGATGCCGCGCGCTTTCATCGGTAAAATGCGGTCAATGCCAACAGCATAAACAGATCGCCGGATCTGTCCGTTCGCACCTCGCACCGACAGGCTCGGCGGCGGTCATATAAAAACACAGACCGCGATACTTTTTACGGTACATTTGCTGTCCCCTGCGTAGCCGCGTCGATGCGCATTCAATGTGCATGGCGGCGCTGCGCGTGTCGTACGCACGCTCCACAGCCAACCTACAAGAAGGCGGATCCTCACGCAGCATGACCAACGAAACACACTCACCTGACTCCATCGCAGTCGCCGAGCGCGTGCGCGAGTTGATGAGCCGGCATGGAATCGGCAAGCGCCAGCAAACCACTGAGCTGTGCCGCATCCTCGATCTGAGTTTTTCGCAGGGACACCGCAAGCTGCGCGGCAACAGCCCATGGACCCTCTCGCAGATCAAGAAGGTTGCCGAGGTGTTCGGCGAACCTGCCGCTCAGCTATTCGGCGCACAGTCGCTCGATCCGGGCATGGTCGGCGCCATCGCCCAGGAGGCGGTGTTCTGCATCGGCGCGATCGAACTGGCCTGCACCGCATGGGTCGGCGCCGCGCTCGAACCGGGCAGCCGCCCCGAATTTGTCGCGTACCCGAAGCTCGGCCAATGGCGCGTTGCGCGTCACGACGGCACGCTTTATCAAGGCGCGTACGAAGTCCACAAGATCGAGATCTATCCGCGCCGCGCTGAAACCGACAAGCCGACCATCGCCGTGGTCGACGACGATCAGGCCTCCGCCGACAACCTGCGCGACTATCTCGAGCGCAGCGGCTTCGCGGCGGTGGCGATCTACGGCCTCGCCGCGTTCGCCGAACAACTGCAAACGCAGATCTTCGACGGCATTGTGATCGACTGGCTGTTCGGCTCGCAGACCTCGGCAGAGGCGATCCGCGCGGTGCGGGCCTCGGAAAATCCGGACGCGCCGGTTTTCGTGCTGACCGGCGAATTGCTGACCGGCAAGGCCAGCGAATCGGAGATCAGCCAGGTCATCCGCAATTACGACGTCGCGTGCTATGAAAAGCCCGCGCGTATGGCGATCCTGGTCGCCGATCTGTCCAAGCGCCTCAACCGGCCTTGATGTTGCACGCGCCGGCAAGCGGCTGAAGGTGCGCTCAGGTTGAGCCCTCCTCCATCTGCGTCTTCCCAGGCGTCACGTCACACCGTATGCCGCGAAGCCAAAGCACGCTGCAACACGCTGCGCAGCTCCTCGTAATGTACTGGCTTTAATAACGCCTCGAAAAACGGCTGCAAGGCGGCTTCGCCCGCTTCCTCTGCCGCTTTGCCGTCTGCATTGCCCACCACGCTATCCGGCTGCGGCGCATACGCGCTCACCACGATCACTGGAACACCCGACGACGGCCCCCCGCGTGCCGCGAAATCCGCAAGGAACGCATAACCGTCGCGATCCGGCATGTGCAGATCGAGCAGCACCACATCACAGCGATGCGCATCGAGCCACGCGAGCGCATCGTCGGCATTGGAGACGGCGTGCGTGTCGAAATCCATGTGCGTAATCATTTCGCTGAGCGACTCGCGAATCAGCCGGTTGTCGTCGACGATCAACACGCACGGGCGCGCGCCGCCCGGTTTGGCGTGCGCCGCCACGCCGGGAGGCGCGGTTGCCGCAACGGGCGTGACAGGGATCGTCACCGTAAACGCGGTGCCCTTGCCCACCGTGCTCGCCACCTCGACGGAGCCGCCAAACAGCCTGACCAGCCCCTGCACGATCGTGAGCCCCATCCCCGCGCCCTCGAAGCGGCGCGTGCGCGATGCGTCCAGCTGCGTGAACTCCTGGAAGATCAGCGGAATCTGCGCATGCGGCACGCCCGGCCCCGTATCGCTGACGACGAAGATCAGCACTGCCGGCCGCTGTCTCAATTGCACGCGCACCGTGCCGGTTTCGGTGTAACGGATCGCGTTGGTAACCAGGTTGTTGACGATCTGGCGGATGCGGTGCGGATCGGAATCGACGAGGCCGCTCATGCCGCTCGCCTCGCTTTCCAGCTTGAGGCCGCGCGCGGCGGCCGACATCGCGTGTTCGTCGACGATCGAAGCCAGCAGTTCGCGCGGCCCGAAATGCTCGTGACGCAGCTCGAGCTTGCCGGCGCCGAGACGCGCGTAGTCGGTCAGGTCTTTCATCTGTGCTTCCAGATGCCGCCCTGCGGTTTCGAGCCGCTGGATGACCTTGCGGTCAGCCTCGGAGTGATAGTTGAAGCCCAGCAATTCAATCGACGACACGATCGCATGCAAGGGCGTGCGCAGTTCGTGGCTGATCATGCCGAGAAACGCGTCCTTCGCGAGACTGGCCTCGCGCGCCGCGCGGCTCGCCTGATGCTCCGCTTCGAGCGCCGCGTGCTGCTGGTGCATCAGGCGCGTGCGGCGCCGGCCGTTGAACACCAGCAGCGTGGTCGCGGCCGCCGACAGTAACAGCAGCAACAGGCCGCCCGCGAACAGCATGCGGCGCTTGTCGATGAAATCGCGGTTCATCGCCTCACGGTCGGCCACATCGGCGAACCGGCGGCTCAACGCGAGATCGTTGACCTCATTCCAATGCTGACGCAGCTCCACGACGATCTGATTGGCGCGGCTGCGGTCCTTCGGCAACGCATCCACCTCAGGCTGAATCTCGCCCAGCAAATGATCGATCGACTGGATCTCGTCCATTTGCCGTTGCAGCAGCGCAAGCTTCGTGGTCAGCCGGCGTGTCGAACCGGCCATCACATGCAGCTTCGATTCCAGCAACTGGTAGCGCAGCGTGAGCCGCTGATAATCGTCGTCGACGCCGGATTGATACAGCAGCAGCTGGTTCTCGAACCGCGCGTAGGCGATCTGCAGTTGCGCGGCGTCCCAGTAGAAACCGTCGTATTGACCGGTCAGCGGTTCGGTGGCGCGCGGATTAAGCAGGTTCGCGTACAACAGATAGCCGATCGCGCCGGCCGGCGCCGCGAGCGCGGTTAGCCAGATCAGCACATAGAGGACACGACGCCATGGGCGGCGCGTTATTTGATGATGAGTGCCTTGATCTGCCATACGAATTTCGCGTCGCCCGCCGCGCCCATGAGTTCACCGGGGAACGCGTCGCGCGGATAGATAAGAAACAGCGGCCCGAAGTCGCTGATCTTCAGGCGCCGGCCGTTCATGCTGTACGCAACGACCACGCCGTAGCGATCGCAGTCCGACACCGGGATGGTGTAGGTATAGTCGTCGAGCGTATGGATCTCGACCGCGCTGCCGGATGCACCGACGCTCTTCAGGATATCCGCGAGCAGCGGTCCTGTGAAGGTGGAACGCGGCGTCCAGGTGGTGGCGGTCGTAATCGAATGGACCGGCAGCGCCAGCAGTTGCGCCTCGGTGAAGTGATACCGCTGGTGCGCCGCATCGTTGGTCTTGCTGATTTTGCCTGTCACGTCGAGCGATAACGGCAACGACTCTGCCTGTGCCTGTACCTGTACCTGTACCTGTACCTGTACCTGTGCCTGTGCCTGTGCCTGTGCCTGTGCCTGTGCCTGCATGCTCCACGCGACGAAAGCGAGGAGCAGACCCAGCCCCCACCAGGCGCCCCTGTACGCGCCCTTCCTGTCATTCACCGCTACACTCACCTTGGTCATCTGCTTGTTTTTTCCATCGCCTGTTATTTTGCGGGCGGTTCTACGCTGCACCGGCTCAGCCTGCAGCGCCCTTTACCGGCCGCGGCGCCGGTCTTTGCGGCCCACCCCGTCCAGCGACGCGCGTCACCCCCGACGCGCGACATTGAACCGCAGGCATAATATCGCCAAATTTCTCCGTCTCAAAAACGAGGACCTGCCGCTGCGTTGCGCCGCCCGCCGCTCTCCGTCTACGGGACACCCGCCCTACGCTCGACGCGACGCCATACGAGTCATGAACAAGCCGGTTTTGCCCCTGACGTACGAACAACTCGATCACTGGATCGAATCGCTGCAGCCCGCGTTGCTGGCGGAGCGCTTCACGATGGCGATCGGTATTCTGCGCGGCGGCGCGCCGCTTGCGCTGATGGTTTCGCATGCGGCCGGCACGCCGGTCGCATTTCTGCGCTACGACCGCCAGTCGCGCACGGTCGCCTGGGATTCGACGCTGCCGATCCCGCCCGCGGGTTCGAAAGTGCTGCTATGCGAAGACATCGCGGGGCGCGGCTTTACGCTGACCGATTGCATTGCATTTCTTCAGCAGCATGGCCTCGACGTCAGGACACTGACCGCCGCGGTCGACGACCTGAGCCGCACGCAACCCGATTATGCAATCGACGCCCGTGGTTACTTCGCGCTGTTTCCGTGGGAGCGCCAGGCCTACACCGAGCGCTATCGCGAGGACTGGGAGCGCGTTGAAGCGGGCGCTGCGCCCGCCATGGCCGACGATCACGAATACGCCACCTATGCGATCGATCTCGACGGCATTCTGCTACCCGACGTGCCGCTCGCGCGCTACGACGAGGATCTGGCCGCTGCACTCGCCGAACGCGACGCGCTGTTGCCGTTCGAGGTGCTGCCGGACATCGATCTGCAACGCGTGCGCACGATCATCACCGGCCGGCCGGAACTGGATCGCGCGCGCACCGAAGCGTGGCTCGCGCGGCACGGCTTCGGTCATCTGCAACTGGTGATGCGCACGCCGGGCACGCATGATGAAAGTGCCGCCGGCGCAGCCGCTCACAAGGCTGCGGCGGCATTGCGCGGCGGCGTCACGCATTTTGTCGAGAGCGATCCGGTGCAGGCGCTGCTGATTGCCCAGCAGGCGCCGTTGCTGCGCGTGATCTGGTGGGACGCGCTCACGCAAACGGGGATGCTGGTCGGGGCGCGCGCGTGGACTTCATGAAGCGCTAGGCTTCTTTCGCCTCCCTCACCTCTTTCACCTCTTTACCGTCACGCAGATGCAGATGCCGCGCGGCCCGCTGCGAGGCGACGATGATCAGCTTCATCGTCGCTCGCGTGGCGCCGACAAACAGTTTGCGCGCAATACGCTCGTCGAATGATTCGAAGTCGACCTCGGTGAGAATCACGCACGGCGCCGCCTGCCCCTTGAAGCGATAGATCGACTCGAACAGCACATCCCCTTCGCGGTACGCCGGGTTGCCGAACAGATCGTACTTGCCCGTAAAACTGCGCAACCGATGCGGGCCAAGATGATCCAGCGCGGTCATCGCCGAGCCTTCGCGGCCGCGGAACGAGAGCACAGCAATGTCCTGTTTGCGAAAGCCGAGCGACAACGCCTGCGTGATCGCCCGCTTGGTCGCCTCGATGCTGCCTTCGGCGGCATTCGCTTCGTCGTAGACGGAGAGCGAAATATCGGAGCCGTCGAACGGACTGCCCGACGCCAGACCCGCCGCGACCGGCACCGAAGCGCCGACCACGTCGCGCACATAATCGAGAATGTCGCGCGGACTGCGATAGTTGGTGGTTTCTTTCAGCATGGTCCAGCCGGGCAGCTCGACCGGCTCACGCATATACAGATTCTGCAGCGGGTCTTCGAGCCACCACCACGCGGCGCCCGGCCGCAACAGGCGCTCGAGGGCGGCTACCCACGGCTGTTCGAAATCCTGCCCTTCGTCGACGATCAGCACGTCGAATTGCCAGCGCGCGTCGATCGGCGTTTCCGCGAAAATCGTTTCAAGCTGATCGAACGCCGCAGAGGAAGTCCCCCGCCCCGAAGGAAGTCCCCCAGGAGGATTGGGGGACACGTCGCCAGACTGGAAATCCGGCTCACGGCCCGCGTCGCGCGCGATCCAGTCGCAGAGCTGGTGATAGTTCGCCACCTTCGCCTCGGGTGGCGCAACCCGCGCGATGTGATCCGCGAGCGGCCGGTTGAAACACACGTACAAAGGCCGCTGCCCGCGCGCCACCGCGTCTTTCATCACCTGCAAGGCCAGTTGTGTTTTACCGGAACCGGCCGTGCCGATCACGCGCAGCCGGAACGGCGAAAACGCGAGCCGCCGCGCCCAGGTCGCGAGGCCACCCGCCAGACGCGTCACGAGCGTGCCTGCCTGGCCGACCAGCGCGCTGGCGTCGGGCGTGAGCGCAAGTTCGTCGGCGAGAAAGTGGTGGATTTTCGGTGCGCAGGCGAGGCGCGGTTCGTCGGCCGGCAAGGCTTCGCGAATAATCGCGGCAAGCCGCTCCTTGCGCTTCGCGTCGACGATCCGCGCGGGATTCACGCCGGCAATCGCCGCGTCCTTGACGACGTGGTCCGGGCAATACAGCAGCTCTTCAATGAAATAAGTACCCGCGCCGAACGCCGCGGTGAAGCGCCGATGCAGCGTCTCGACGGTGTGCGCGAGCGCGATCGCCACATTGCGTTCCGTCTGAAGATAGACCTTGACGAGCCCCTTTGGCGTTTCGCGCAGGAAACCGGTTTTCTGTTCGACGATCATCACGCGCCCGGCCGGGCTGACGATCACGAAGTCGGCCTCGCCGAACACCGAAAAATTCTGGTTCAGGCGAGTCCAGTGCACACCGTGATAGACGGTGTAGCCATCAGGAAGCGCTTCTTCCAGCAGCGCGAGGGTTTCGCGTTCGCGTGCCGCCGCGCCGGTGGCGGCGAGGCTCTTCCAGTCGTCGGGGACAATGCGGGCCATGCGGCTCCTCGTGCTATTCGGATGCGCCCATTGTACGCAAGGCCCGCCCGTTGCCGGCACGCGAAAATCCCGCATCGTGTATCGTTGCTGGCTGAACGCCGCGCGCCGCGCGCGGCTTGCCACCTGTCAATGTAAAAAAGGGATTTACCGGATGATTATGATCTGGGGACGCACCAACTCGGTCAACGTACAGAAAGTCTTGTGGTGCTGCGACGAACTGGTGCTGCCGTACGAACGCATCGACGCGGGCCTGCAATTCGGCCGCAACAACGAGCCCGACTATCTGACAATGAACCCGACCGGCAAGATTCCGACGCTGGTCGACGACGGTTTCGTGCTCTGGGAATCGAACTCCATACTGCGCTATCTGGTGCTGCAATACGGCGAATCGAGCCTCCTGTACCCATCCGGACCGAAACTGCGCGCGAGCATCGAGCGCTGGCTCGACTGGTCGCTCACCACGCTGCAACCTGCGGAAAAGCCGGTGTTCTGGGCCCTCGTGCGTACGCCGGCCGCCGAGCGCGACGCCAACAAGCTCGCCAGCGATTTCGGCGCGCTCACGCTGCTGTGGCGCCTTTTGGATAACCATCTGCAAGGCCGCTTCTTCCTCGAAGGCGAGAATTTCACGCTCGCCGATATCGTGATCGGCGCGTACGCGAAACGCTGGTTCGGGCTGGACGGCGTCGAACGTCCCCCGCTGCCGAATCTGGAGCGTTGGTATTCGCGGCTTGCGACGCGCCCGGGTTTCAAGAAATACGTCGATTTACCGCTGACTTGAACCATCCCGGCAGCCATCCGGCGGCCTCGTGCCTGACAACGGCGACCGGCCGCGGCCGGCAGGCGCACCGGACACCGGCACAGCGAAGCACGATGGCCTTTATAATCGACGCATGAAGACCGCCAAGCCCGCCGCGACCGCCGACAAAGCCACCCTTGCCGCCTCCGCTCATCATCACGAGCCGGGGCACATGCACGCTGAGCGCAGTGAATCGCAGGAACCCGCACTGATTCTCGCGGAAGAATATTGCCGCGAACGCGGCGAAAAACTCACGCCAATCCGCCGCAAAGTGCTCGAATTGCTGCTGAATTCCGGGCGCGCCACCAAGGCATATTCGTTGCTCGACGACATGCGCCAGATCCATCCCGGCTCGGCGCCGCCCACGGTTTACCGGGCGCTCGACTTTCTGCTCTCGGCCGGGCTCGTCCACCGCATCGAATCGATCAATGCGTTCACCGTCTGCCACGATCTGACGCAATGCCAGCACGGCATTCTGGTGGTCTGCCAGCAATGCGGCAATGTCACCGAACTGCATCAGCCCAAGCTGCGCCAGGCGCTCGTCGCGCAAATCGAAGATGCGGGCTACCGGCTTGCCAGCGACGAAATCGAATTGAAGGGATTGTGTTCCGCCTGTCAGGCTGTGGAAGCAGCCGGCGCCAGTGCCGCAACACCGGTCGCTGCCGCCAAATGACAGCGGCGCCAGCCAGCAGATTTGCAACCTGATGGCAGACAGTTTCGCTGCACGGTTGCTTGCCGCCTAAGATGCGGCGGCAAGCAACCGCCGCCCGCCCACGAGATCCATCAACCTGCCGAGCGGGCATCGATCGCGTCGTGCAATAGCGTCACGAGGTCTTCCGGCAGCGCCGGCTTGGTCATGAAATGCTGGAAGCCTTCGCCGATGCTGCGCAAGCGGTAAGCGTCGTCGGTATGGCCCGTGAGCGCCACGGCTACCGAAGGTGCGTGGTCGCCGCGAATCTCGTGATCGCGCAGCCGCTGGATCAGATAAAAACCGTCCATGGCCGGCAATTCGAGGTCGCACACCACGGCGTCAGGCAACAGCCGCACCGCCGCTTCGACGCCCTCTTCCGCATCCGCCACTGCGACGACATGTGCCCCTTCCGCCTCGAGTAACAAGGTCAGTGATTCCCGGCTATCCGGGTCGTCTTCGACGAGCACGATCGTGGCCTGATCGAGTCTCAATGCTCCGTTCATGTGCTGTTGCTGCTCTAAAAAACCGGTTAGGCCGTCAGACGCGGCCAACGTTTCGTCCTGCTGTGTGCCGCCGATTTGCGCGGCTGCGGTATGGCTGTTCAGGCTGTTCATGGTTCCGACTCGATTTCATGCGTCGAGTTGCATGCAGGCCCGCGATTGTAAAACATGGCCTGAGCGCAACGCGTGCGCACAGTAACGCGCCAAAATTGCACGCCGATGAAAATCCGGCCCTCGGCGCCGCTGCCCCGGCACACCGATGCCGACACCCGATTCGCCGTGGCGGCTGGTGCAAACCCGTACGCAGCGCCTTTTCCGCACGGCATCTTCCCTGAGCATTCATGTTCTTTTGCGACGCCGCCGCTGTTGTGCTTCCCGCGCGGCGTTCTCATCCACCCCTCAGGTAGCACACAGCGTGCCTCGGCGCTTTCGCCAATGTTGCCGTTGCGTCCGCATGGTTGCGCCAGCCGGCCGTACGATCCACGGCGGCGCTATCATCGTGTGCGCGGGACCGCAGCGGCGAGGCGTGGCGGCAGAAACGAAATAGCGAGTGAGTCAGTTGGCGTGTCAGTCCGCTTTGCGGGGGCCGATGCCCTGCACCAGCAAAGCCACCGCATGCCGGGCGATCTCCTCGCCGCCGATATTGCGCCGCACGGGATCGTTACGCCACAGCTTCGAGGCGGCCAGCGGCAGAATCGTCATACCCAGCAGCGTGACGAACACCAGCGACGGCTCCAGCCCCGCATTCAGGCGCCCTTCCTTTTGCCAGCGCGCGATGGCTAACAGCGACGCCTTCTGATTCGCGTCGCCGAACCGTTCATGCATGCGCTGGCGCAGCAGGCCGCCGTCGCTGATTACTTCGCGCACCCACAGCGACGGAAACCACGGATGGTCGCTCGCCGTCTGCACCAAACGCTGCGCGAGCTGCGTGATTGCCGCCACCGGGTCATCGGGATTTTCCTGAAACGGCGCGCCGAGCCCCGCGCGCAGCGGAGCGAAACGCTCGTCGATCAGCACGTCGAGCAGTTGATCGCGCGTCTTGAAGTAGTAATGCATCATCGCCGGCGTGAAACCCGCTTCGCGGGCAATCTCCCCGAGCGTCGTGTCGACGATGCCCTGCCGCGCAAACAAAGCGAGCGCGGCGTCCAGCAGGCGGCTGCGTTGCTCCGTGCCGCGCGCCGGCCCTGAAGGCCTGCCGGGGCGCCGAGCGGGTGCGGGTGCGGGTGCGGGTGCGGGTGCGGGTGCGGGAATCCTTGCCATTGCATTCAATTTGACGGGTGACGCGATGTCGCATATATTAATCTCCGAATTAATTAATTTCAACGCCGTGGCACCATGGACCAATCGACAACGACTCAACCCGCCGGCCTCATGCAGCCGGATGTGCAGCCCGGCGCGCAACCCGTTATGCAGCCCTTCATGCAGCCCGTTACGCAGCCCGGCGCCCAGGCCACCGACCACCCGCCGATCCGTCTGCTGTTTCCGGCACTCCTGCTGGTCATGCTGCTCGCCGCGCTCGATCAGACAATCGTCTCGACCGCGCTGCCGACCATCGTCGGCGAACTCGGCGGGCTCAACAACCTGTCATGGGTGGTGACCGCCTACCTGCTCAGCTCGACCATCGTCGTGCCGCTGTACGGCAAATTCGGCGATCTGTTCGGCCGCAAGATCGTGCTGCAGACGGCGATCGTCGTGTTTCTGGTCGGCTCCGCGCTATGCGGCGTCGCCCAGAACATGACCCAGTTGATCGTGCTGCGCGCGCTGCAAGGGCTCGGCGGCGGCGGTCTGCTAGTCGTGACGATGGCCGCTATCGCGGACGTGATTCCGCCGGCTGAACGGGGCCGCTTCCAGGGCGTATTCGGCGGCGTGTTCGGTCTCGCAACCGTGGTCGGGCCGCTGCTCGGCGGCTTCCTTGTCGAGCACCTGTCATGGCGCTGGATTTTCTACATCAACCTGCCGCTCGGCATCATTTCGCTGGCTGTGATCGGCGCGGTCTTCAAACCGCACGTGCGCCATGTGAAGCACACCATCGATTACATGGGCGCCGCATTTCTCGCCGGCGCTCTCACCTGCATCATCCTGTTCACCAGCCAGGGCGGCACGATCCTGCCGTGGTCGTCGCCGCAGTTGTGGTTCACGTTAGGGATGGGGCTCGTGGCGATCTGGGGTTTCATCCACGAAGAGCGCACTGCCGTCGAACCGATCATGCCGCTCGAACTCTTCAGACAGCGCACGTTTTTGCTGAGCAGTCTGATTGGCTTCATCATCGGCGTGTCGATGTTCGGCTCGGTCACTTTCCTGCCGCTGTATTTGCAAGTGGTCAAAGGTTCGACACCTACCGAAGCCGGTATGCAAATGCTGCCGATGATGGGCGGCCTGTTCGTGATGTCGATGGCGACCGGCCGCCTGATCAGCAAGATCGGCAAGTACCGCATGTTCCCGATCGCCGGCACGTTCCTCGTGGGCGTGGCGATGCTGCTGCTCGCGCGCCTGCAGATCGGCACGCCGATTCATGTGATGTATATCGACATGGGCATTCTCGGTTGCGGCCTCGGCATGGTGATGCAGGTGCTGATCCTCGCCGTGCAGAATACGGTCGAGTTCAAGCACATGGGCGTCGCCACTTCGGGCGCGACGCTGTTCCGTTCGATCGGCGGCTCGATCGGCGTGGCCAGTTTTGGTGCGGTGTTTTCGAACGGCCTTGCCGCGCGTCTGGACAATCTGATTCCGCCCGACACCGAATTGCCGCACGCGCTCGGGCCAGCGGCCATCCGCCAGTTGCCTGAAGCGTTGCGCGACGATTATCTGCAGGCGTTTGCCGGCGCGTTGCACACGGTGTATCTGTCGGCGGCCTGCGTGGTCGTCCTGGCCTTCGCACTCGCGTGGCTTCTGAAGGATCATCCACTGCGCAAGCACTGATTCCGTATTACGTTTCCTGCGAGCGTTTTCGGCAAGCGCTTGATAACGGGGTCGAACGCCGTAGGCTTCGACCTCGTTCTGTTTTCATCGCCACCCTTCCGTTCTGCCGATTCCGCCAGCGCGTCATTGCCGGCGCGCCGTGACTACGCGAGCGCGTGTGAAAAAACACTTCGCCTGCTCGTTCTGCCGGCATATGCAGTGTTTCGTCGTACCTAAGAATGTGCTCTCCCGCACCTGAAGTAGGTGAGAACGTCGATTGACGTTTTAAATGAAACACCACATATTTCAAGCTGCGGCGCCGCAAGCGAAGACTTGCGCCCCAAGGGTCTCCAGCGCATGTGGATCGTGCTTTCCGCGGACATCACTCCTGCCTCGACACGATCTGGAACATGCCGTAACAGCGTTGTTTTACACAGGTGGGTCCACAGCATGTCCACCCAGACAATACTCGGCCATAGTTTCCCGATGCCCTGCAAACGCTGTGGCGGTGCGCTGTACCGGCAAGTCGACTATTGTCCGTATTGCGGCGCGGTGCATCCACTCGACGCCGGCCCACACAAACGCACCGTGATTCCCGGCAGCCGCGCCAGCGCCATGAGCAAGACCGCGCAGAACAGCGGCTCGGCCCCGGCACAGCCGAACGAAACCAAGCTCGCAGAGCAGACTGCGTTCCCCGACGAAGCCGCCCCAATCGAGCCCCCGATGCAAGTGCCGGTACTCGCGACAGTTCCGTCACGCGCTGATCCGCCGCTCGCGGATCCTCCGCTTGCCGAACCGCCTCGTTCTGACGGCCGCAGCGTGCTCCCGCTGCACCGGGTGCTGCTCGCGATCGCGGCCATTGGCGCAATCGGACTAGCGTATGTCGCCTATGCACTATTCAGCGACAACCACGAATCGCAGAACGACAACACCGAGCAAACGGCAGACACCCCGCAGGACGCAAGAACCGCGACCGGCACGATTGCGCCGTACGCACCGGCTCAGGCGACGAACCGCGCTACCGCAAGCAAGCCCGCTACCCCCACCACGTCCGCCAAAGCCGGTCCGGTGATCTCATTTACGCCCATCGTGCCGCCGTTGGCCACAGCGCCTGCAAAGCCGGCGGCGCCGCGGTTCCGCGATACCGCGCAAGCGCTGCAGGCAGCGCGTCTCGCCTTGCGCGCCAACGATCTGTCCGCGGCACAAGCGGCGCTTGGCGCAGCGCAAACGCTGCAGCCAGGCAATAGCGACGCGCAAAGTCTGCTGACAGAATTGAGGCCGCTCGCCGCGCGCCGCGATGCCGCGTTGCAGGCGGCGCAAGCGTGTGCCGCGCAGCAGTCGTGGAGCTGCGCACGTCAGCACGCCAACGAGGCGCTCGCGATCGACACCGGCAACGACACCGCGAAGACGATCCTCGAAAGCGTGATTCGCGAGACAGGGTGGGCGCCGCTCAAGCCGCATGCCGCGCTAGACAGTCCGGTCAGCGATAAGTCGTTTGGAGACCGAATTTCATAGCCGTCCGCGAGACCGATTCTCATGGCTGACTGCATGAATCATGGCAAGCCAGATTGCACTGACGTTTCGCGTGTACTCTGCGCGGCAACAGACGGACATGACCCCCGCAACGCATTGAACATGCGATGGCAAGCCGTCTCACCGGTGCTTCGCGCGTGCCGACGCGAGAGGCCGTTCAACCCTGACCGATAGGTAAGTAGACCATGCTGAAGAGACTTCTGGCGGGATGGCTAGGGCTGGTGCTAATGGTCATGTTTTCGTTTGCTTGCGCCGAGCCCGCGCACTACAAGATCGTCACCGGTCCGGAACGGGGCACGTATATCCAGATCGGCCAGGATTTGTCGAAATGGGTGGCGCAGCCGGCGGGCATCGATCTGGAAGTGATGGCGTCGAAGGGCTCGGCCGAAAACGTGCAGCGCATGCGCTTCGAGCCGGGCGTGAAGCTCGCGCTGGTGCAATCCGACGTGTATCAGGCCTACATCGACATGGCCAACGCGGGCAATGCCGACGCGGGCACGACAATCCGGCCGCTACGGCTCATCATGCCGCTCTACGACGAGGAAATTAACGTCGTGGTGCGCGCGGACTCGCCGATGAAAACCTTCGCCGACATCAAAGACAAGAGCATCAGCGTGGGCCTGATCGGCAGCGGTACCGCTCAATCGGCCACGACCCTCTATCACCTGATGTTTGGACAGGCGATTCCCGAGCAGAACGTCCAGCACCTGAATAACGAAGACGCGCTGGCCGCGTTGATCGTCAAGAAGGTGGACGTTGCGATCATCGTGGTCGGGCAGCCGGCGAAACTGTTCACCGACATGAACCCCGAGTTGCTGCAACAGATCCGCCCTCTGAGGGTTGATCCCAACGCGCCCGAAACCGCACGTGCGAAGCAGACGTATTTTCCCGCCACGCTCCGCGCGACCAGCTATCCGAACTGGCTGAAGGAAGACGTCCCCACACTGACGGTGAAGGCCTTTCTCGTCACCTATGACTACGGTCTGCGCGATACCGTCGGCAATCTGAATCACTTCGCCGACTCGCTGTGCGCCAACTTCGACAATCTGCAGGAGCACGGGCATCCGAAGTGGAAGCAGGTGAAACTCGAATTGCCGACGCTCGTGCGCGGATGGAAATACTACGGCCCAGTGGAGAAACATTTGCGCGCGTGTCTTGCGAACAGGAGCGCGGCGATCAGCGCGACGGCGGCGCAAGCCGCGCAGAAACCCCGCCCCACCTGCACGGATCAGGAGCGTCTGCTGTTGCTGTGCAAGTAACGCCGCGTGGCCCGGCGCGCGCGTTCAGGCGTGCTGTTTCGATGCGGCCGACACGTCCATCGCCCGTTGCAGCGCCTCGTACACCTTCGGCCGGTTGCATTGCGACACGTTAAAGCGCAGGAAGCCCGCCGCCGATTGCGATGCGCTGAACACATTGCCCGGCGCGAACACCACGCTCTCGGCTAACGCATGACGCGCGATGTCGGCGGCGTCGAGCGCATCCGGCAGGCGCGCCCACACGAAAATACCGGCGCGTGGCCGCGTCCACACTTCAAGGCCGGCATAGCCCAGCCGCCTGATCGTCTCTCCCATGGCGTCCGCGAGCTTCGCCCGCATCGATTCCAGATGCCGCCGATAGGTGCCGTCCACCAGCAGACGATGCACGACGCTCGCCGCGAGCTGGCTGTTGCCGAACGAGGTGGCCAGCTTCAGATCGACCAGCGGCTCGACCCATTCGCTGCGCGCCGCGATGTAGCCGCAGCGCACGGCCGCGGACAAGGTCTTCGAAAAGCTGCCGATCGAGACCACCCGCGCGAGACCGTCGAACGCCGCGAGACGCGGCGCGGGTTCGTCCTCGAAGTCGGCGAAGATATCGTCCTCGACGATCAGCAGATTGTGTTCGCCCGCCAGTTTCAGCAGCCGATGCGCGACGGCGGGCGCGAGCGTGGCGCCGGTCGGATTGTGGATCGCGGAATTGGTCACGTAGAGCCGCGGGCGATGCTCGATCAGCGCTCGCTCGAATGCCGGCAAATTGGGCCCGGACGGCGTATAGGGCACACCGACGACGCGGGCGCGATGCGCGCGCAGCAGCGCCTGAAAGTTGAAGTAGCACGGATCGTCGATCAGGACTGTGTCGCCGGGTTCGAGCAGAAAACGGCAGACGAGATCGAGTGCGTGCGTGCCGCCGTCGGTCAGCACGATCTGCTCGGGCGGCGCTTCCACGCCATGCTGTGCGAGCCGCCAGGCGAGTTGCTGACGCAGCGCGGGCAGACCGAGCGGGCTCGCGTAGTCGGCGAGCGGCGACTGCGGATCGCGCGCTACCGCACGCAACGCGCGGCGCACGCCGTCTTCCGGCAGCCATGATGGCGGCATCCAGCCGCAGCCCGGCTTGAACACCTTCGCAGCGGCCTCCAGCGACTGCCGCGTGAGCCACAGCGGATCGACCTCGCGATCCAGCTGCGGCCCGAGATCGGCGAGCGCGAGCGGCGGCGCATGGCCGGACACGAAAAAGCCGGACCCGCGCCGCGCCACGATCACCCCTTCCGCGACCAGCCGGTCGTACGCTTCCACTACCGTCGACTTCGACACGCCGAGTGTCTCGGTCATCACGCGGATCGACGGCACGCGCGCGCCCGGCATCAGCGAACGGCTCGCGATGCGCTCGCGCAAGCTGTCCATCACGGTGCCGACCCGCGTGCCGGTTGGCGCGCCCGAGGTTACCCGGCTGCTCTCACTTTCCGCCATCTGTACTGCTCCATGTTCGGTACAGTTTGTACGAATTGTACTGATCCGTAGCTTACCCTTTGCAGCCTGAAGGCTGATGCTATGCGTTCTATTTTCAATGCGCACGGACTCTTTCGATGGACAAGACAACGAACGGCTGGGCGAGCGGCATGGTGGGGGTGTTGATTTTCAGCGGCTCGCTACCCGCCACCCGCATCGCCGTGCAGGGCCTCGATCCGGTGTTTCTGACGGTCGCCCGCGCGACCATCGCGGGCACGCTGGGTCTGTTGCTACTGCTGGCATTTCGCCAGGCCCGGCCCGCAAGGCGCGATCTCATTCCGCTGGTGGTGGTCGCGCTCGGCGTGGTGGTCGGCTTTCCGCTGCTGACCGCTTTCGCGTTGCGCCACGTCAGCTCCGCACACGCGGTGGTGTTCGTCGGGCTCCTGCCGCTGTCCACTGCGATCTTCGGCGTGCTGCGCGGCGGCGAGCGCCCACAGCCGGCGTTCTGGCTGTTCTCGGCGCTCGGCAGCGGCGCAGTGGTCGCGTTCGCCTTGCGCCACGGCCTCGACGCGTCGCCGCTCGGCGATGCGCTGATGCTGGCGGCGATCGTCGTCTGCGGCCTGGGTTATGCCGAAGGCGCGCGGCTGTCGCGCCATCTCGGCGGCTGGCAGGTGATTTCGTGGGCGCTGGTGCTGTCGCTGCCGGTGATGCTGCCGCTCGCCTGGTGGGCGCGGCCGGCATCGTTTGAAGGCGTGAGCCACGCGGCGCTTTGGGGACTCGCGTACGTGTCGCTCTTCAGCATGCTGATCGGCTTCGTGTTCTGGTATCGCGGACTGGCGCTCGGCGGCATCGCGGGAGTCGGGCAACTGCAGTTGCTGCAGCCGTTTTTCGGCCTGCTGCTCGCCGGCTTGCTGCTGCACGAACAGGTGCCGCCCGCGATGATCCTGGTGACCGTTGTGGTAGTGGCGTGTGTAGCGGGCGCGCGGCGCTTCTCGCGGACCGCGCCGGCGCGGCCGGCAGTCTGAACGGTGTCTCGCCCGCGCGTGCGCAGCTGGGATTCGCTGGCGCCGCTCACATGCCTGTTCAATTCGCTGATCGTGCCCGCCTGAGCGTGCGGAATGAGCCGCCAGCCGCATTGCGGTATCCTCACGGGCTCGTTCAGAAGGAGCATGGATACATGAAGTTTTCGATTTGCGTGGCGCTTGCCGCCCTGACACTGTCCGCCACCGCGTATGCGCAAACCTCGCAAACCTTTCGCTTCGGCGAAGGCCAGACCACGCTGCCGTCCGGCAATGCCCATCCGGCGCCCTCCCCGGGCGCGCAGGCTCAACAGCCGCAACCGATGCAAGCCCAGCAGCAACCCCAACCCGCCGAACCTGCCCCGGCCACGGCCAAGCCGAAGCACAAGGCAAAGCATCGTCGGCATCATCGCGGGCATGTGAAGCAGCCGGAAACGTACTCGCATAGTTGATCGGCGAAACGCTTGCCGCATGCATGTGTTTTCGTCCGGAAAAACTGCAGCGCTCGGCGCAGTCGCATGGCCGGGCGCTCCACGCCAAACCTGGATCGAGCCAGTCGCCTATGCATGCGCCAATACCGCCTATCAATCGCGGCGATTTTTGATCGTGCTTCAAATTCGCGCGAGCGGCGGGCATAGTAAAACGTATCCGCAGACTCGCTGGCCTCGACAGGAACACGAATGAGCACCACCCGCCCCGCGCCCTCCACGCCCCATTCAGCGGACTCAGTTGCTACCGCACCCTTGATCCGCGACGCCACCGAGGCCGATCTGCCCGCGATCCAGGCGATTTATGCGCATCATGTGCTGACCGGGGTCGCTTCGTTCGAAGAAATCCCGCCTTCCGTCGACGACCTGCGCACGCGGCTCGCGTCGGTGCGAAGTCACGGGCTGCCTTACATGGTCGCCGAGATCGACGGTGAAGTCGCCGGCTATTGCTACGCCACACCCTACCGGCCGCGCGCCGCTTATCGCAACACGATCGAAGATTCGATCTATGTGAGCGACGCGTATCGCGGGCGAGGCTTGGGGGGCGTGCTATTGCAGGCGCTGATCGAACGCTGCGAAACCGGACCGTGGCGCCAGATGGTCGCCGTGATCGCCGACGGCGGCAGCGGCGGTTCGCTGTCTCTCCATACACAACTGGGTTTCGAATTGACCGGCACGTTGAAGGCAGTCGGGTTCAAGCACGGCCGCTGGCTGGACACCACGCTGATGCAGCGGACCTTGGGCGTGGGCGACTCGAGCGCGCCGGACGACGTGGCGCAAGGACGCGGATAAGACGCCGAGCGTCACCCCGGTCTCGGGAAGGCTGCTTATCGCGAAGCGGCCTGGCCCCGTCGTTCCCCGCAGCCCCACCCTTCGAACCGCCGCGTTGACCGGCAACTTGGCCGCAGCACTAGCCGCCGCGTTAAAATCCCCCCATGCCCAAAACGCCGCCCCCCCTTCCGCCCTTACCCGCCGCCTCAAGCGTCCCGGCAAGCAACACGCAGCGCAACGAATACACAGTCGACGAACTCGCGCGCGTCACCGACACCACCGTGCGCAACGTGCGCGCCTATCAGGACCGCGGCCTGCTCGCGCCGCCGGAAAAGCGCGGCCGCGTCGGCGTGTATGACGATACACACGTGTCGCGTCTGAAGCTGATCAATCACCTGCTTACGCGCGGCTACACGCTCGCGAACATTCAGGACCTGATCATGGCCGTGGACGAAGGCCATGATCTGCGTTCGATCCTCGGCCTTGAGACCGCGATCGGCGGCCGCTGGTCGCGCGAACGGCCGAAAAAATACTCGCTGCTCGAACTGCTGCAAATGTTCGGCGACAAAGCCTCGCCGAGCGCGCTCGGCAAAGCGGTCGATCTGGGTTTGCTGGAGCGCAACGGCCTCTCCTTCGTGTCCGGCAGCCCCACGGCGCTCGCCGCCGGCGCGACCATGGCCAAGGAAGGCATTCCGCTCGCCGACCTGCTCGACACCGTAGGCATCGCAAGGCCGCATTTCAATGCGGTCGCCAAGGCGCTGGTCGACCTGGTGGTCCGCCAGTTGGACCGCTACGATGCCGACGCGCTGCCGCCGCCTGCCGACGTGCCCGCCCTGGTCGACGCAATCTGGCACGTGCGGCCGCTGGCAATGGTGCTGGTCGAAAGCGAAATGAACCGCGCGCTGGAAGAAGCCTCCGGCGACTATCTCGGCGACCGCGTCACGGCAATCATGGCAAAGAAGCTGGGCCATCCGGCCGAAGGCGCAACGGCAGAGCGCGCTGTGGCAAAGAAAGATAAACCCAAAAAATAGCCTTGCAAGCGGCCACTCGCGGCGACCCGCGTTGCCCCGCGTCACGATAAGCGCGCCGTTCCTGTCGCCGCATATGCCGGCGCTTTCATGCTCCCTTGGGCGTTCGCGCGCGTCATTTCCCGGATATCCGAGTCCGCCCGGCATTTTTCATATCGCTGAACGACACACACTTCCGCATCAGTCTCGAAGCCCTGCCGGGCCGACGCCGCCGCTTGGGCCTTGCGCCACAACCTTCTTCGCTCCGTAGAGTTTCCCGTCTAACCCGCTGCTTGCGCCATCCGTTGACAGCCCCTATTGTTACATCAATCAATGTAACAGTTGAGAGCGAACAAAAGGGAGACGGATCGGATGAACGCACGCATGATGCCCCCCGACGACGCGGCGCCCAACGCATCTGCGCCCATCGATACGGATATCGCCATCATCGGCTCCGGCTTTGCGGGCCTCGGCATGGCGATCCGGCTGCGGCAAGCCGGCATGACCGATTTCATCATCGCCGAAAAGGCCGAGTCGGTCGGCGGCACCTGGCGCGACAACCACTACCCCGGTTGTGCCTGCGACGTGCAATCCCACGTCTATTCGTTCTCCTTCGCTCCGAATCCGCGCTGGACCCGTATGTTCGCGCGTCAGCCGGAAATTCGCGCGTATCTGGAAGCTTGCACGCAACGGTTCGGCATTCAGCGTCACCTGCGCTTCGCTCATGAACTTGCCTCCGCGATCTACGACGAGACCCGCCACCGCTGGCAACTGACGTTCGCAAACGGCCAGCAATGGTCGGCGCGCGTGCTGATCTCGGGAATGGGCGGACTCTCGCGTGCGGCCATACCGAACATTCCGGGCATCGAGCAATTCAAGGGCAAGGCGTTCCACTCGCAGCATTGGGACCATACGTATCCGCTCGAAGGCAAACGCGTCGCGGTGATCGGCACCGGTGCGAGCGCGATTCAGTTCGTGCCGCAGATCGCACCGCGCGTCTCGCATCTGAACCTGTTCCAGCGCACGCCGCCGTGGATCATGCCGAAGGCCGACCGCGCGGTGAAGCCGTTCGAACAATGGCTGTTCAAGCATCTGCCGTTCACGCAGAAGATCATGCGTTCGGCGCTCTACTGCATGCTCGAATCGCGCGCCTTCGGTTTCGCGATTCATCCTTCGCTCATGAAGACCGCGCAGAAAGTCGCGGTGCGGCATCTGCGCCGCCAGGTGCCCGATCCGCAATTGCGCGCCACGCTCACGCCGAACTACACGATGGGCTGCAAGCGCATCCTGATCTCGAACGACTACTTCCCCGCGCTGTCCCGCCAGAATGTGTCGGTCACGACCACCGGTATCGCCCGCGTGGAAGAAGACGCGGTGATCACGACCGACGGCGCGCGCCATCCGGCCGATTGCCTGATCTTCGGCACCGGCTTTCAGGTGGCCGATCCGTTTCCGGCGGGCGTGGTGCGTGGCCGCGGCGGCGTCGACATCGTCGATACGTGGCGCGATGGCGCGCATGCGTATCTCGGTACGACACTGCCTGGTTATCCGAACTTCTTCATGATCGTCGGACCGAACACCGGCCTCGGTCACAACTCGATGGTGTTCATGATCGAGTCGCAGGTCGAATATGTCCTGCGCGCACTGAAGACGATGAATGCAGAACGTGCCGATGCGATCGAAGTGCGTCCGCATGTCGAGCTTGCCTACAACCAACAGATCCAGCATAAACTCGGCCGCGCAATCTGGTCGACGGGTGGTTGCAAGAGCTGGTATCTCGATCCGAAGACCGGCAGGAACACCACGCTGTGGCCAGGATTCGCCTACAAATTCCGCCAGGCGACCCGCACCTTCAGCATGGACGACTACCTCGCGTATTCGCCCACGGCGCAGCCGCTGAGCGGGCATGCGGGCCTGCTGCAGCCGGTGCATGCGCATGGCAATGCCGCCACGACGGCGGCCGCGAGATCCGCGGAAGCAACCTGAAAAAGCACAACCTGAAAAACATAACGACACGGCACCGTTCAGAGAGGACAGGAGATAAGCCAATGAAGAACTTCACCAATAGAGTGGCCGCGATTACCGGCGCAGGCTCGGGCATGGGCCGTTCGCTCGCGATCCGGCTGGCGCGCGAAGGCTGCCACCTCGCGCTCGCCGACCGCAATGCCACGAGCCTCGCCGAAACCGCGCAACTTGCGCAGGCCGCCGCGCCGCATATCGTCGGCTCGCCGCTGCATATCACCACGCGTGTGCTCGACGTGTCGGACCGCGCCGCGATGTTCGAATGGGCCGACGAAACGGCCGCGCAGCACCAGCGCGTGAACCTCGTGTTCAACAACGCGGGCGTGGCGCTGTCGAGCACCATCGAAGGGATGGAGTACGCCGATCTGGAGTGGATCGTCGGCATCAATTTCTGGGGCGTGGTGCACGGCACGAAGGCGTTTCTGCCGTATATCAAGGCCTCCGGTGCGGGACACATCGTCAATACGTCGAGCGTATTCGGCCTTTTCTCGCAGCCCGGCATGAGCGGCTACAACGCGACCAAATTCGCCGTGCGCGGCTTTACCGAAGCGTTGCGCCAGGAGCTCGATCTGATGAAGTGCGGCGTGTCGGCGACCTGCGTGCATCCGGGCGGCATTCGCACAAGCATCGCGCAGTCGAGCCGGGTCTCGTCGAACATGGTCGGCTTCATGCTGGAAAACGAACAGCAAGGCAAGGACGACTTCGAGAAGTTTTTCATCACCACCGCCGACGAAGCCGCACGCGTGATTCTCGACGGCGTGCGCAAGAACAGGCGGCGCGTGCTGATCGGCCGCGATGCGCGCGCCGCCGACTGGCTGGCGCGTACGTTGCCGGCAGCCTATCAGGCGCTGGTCGTGATGCAGACGCGCCGCATGAAACGCATTGCGGAAAAGCGCGCGCGCCGCGCCGCGCAGGTGGACGGCCAGCGTGCGTAATGCGGCGCGGGTCACCTGATGCCAATCACCTGATGCCATACGGCGTGCAATGCAAAGCACCCGGTCAGCACAATCAGCAGCACATACAGGATCACAAGGAGAAAGGCCATGATGCCGGTTCGCCGAGACCTCCGTTTCAACTTACCGCAGGAACGCGCCTGCGATTGGCATGTGCAGGGCTCGCATGTGACACACTTCTTCAACGCGCTTTCGCTGCTGTTCCCAGCCGGCGAGCGTTTCTTCATGGACAGCTTGCGCAGCTACCGGGACCAGATCGACGACCCCGTGCTGAAGAAGCAGGTGCTCGGCTTCATCGGTCAGGAAGCGATGCATACGCGCGAGCACATCGAATACAACGACCTGCTGCAGGAAGCCGGTTTACCCGCGCATAAGCTCGACAAGCGGCTGTGGGCGATTCTCAACTTCGGCCGCAAGATCCTGCCGCATTCGTATCAACTCGCGGTAACGGTCTGTCTCGAGCATTACACGGCGATGCTGGCCGGCTTGCTGCTGGAGGACGCATCGCGTATCAGCGGTTCGGTCGAAGGCTATACGCAGATGTGGACGTGGCATGCGCTGGAAGAAACCGAACACAAGTCGGTTTCGTACGACGTATGGAATGCCGTGCTCAAGCCCGGTCTCGGCCGCTATCTGCTGCGCACCGGCACGATGCTCGCCACCACGCTGACGTTCTGGCTGATCGTGTTCGACTACCACGTGCGTTTGCTGATCGCCGACCGCAAACGCGGCGGCCATATCCGCGGCATGTGGCGCGTCGTGAAGTATCTGTACGGCCCGCGTCACGGCGTATTTCCGCGTATTGCCGGTGAATGGCTGAGCTTTTTCCGGCCGGGCTTCCATCCGTGGGATCACGACAATCGCGCGCAACTATCGCGCATCGACAGCCTCGTCGCCGCGGTCGCCGCGGTCGACGCCACCAACGCGGCCACGCCGAACGCGCGCAACACCGCGCGACGCGGCGTACGCGCTGCCGCGTGATCAGCTATGCGGTACGCGGCCCCGGCGCCTCGCCGATCAACGCCCACGCGGCAGGCGCGTGAACAACGTCGGATAGTCGATCACGAGGCCGTCTTCATCTACCGTCAAGTCCGCGGTGAAATCGCGGAAGATGCCTTCGTAGCGATAAACGCGATTCAACTCGATGCACGAATACGCCTGCTCGGCACGCGTCACCTGCAAATCGGGCGTCGAAATATAGGCCACTGAAATCGGCTGACGCTCGCCTTCCGCCAGTTGCAGACGACGGATCGGCAACGTGTTCGTATAGGGCGTGGCGGCGATATCGATATCGATGCACCCTTCAATTGCTTTCAGCACGAGACCATGGCCATCGTGCCAATGGCCGGCGCCATCGCCATGCAATTCCAGCTCACCGCCGCCGACAATCTTCAGCCACGCATAGGTGGTGCGCCATTGCGGATCGCAGCGCACCTTATAGTGCAGGCCGTACGCTTTGCCGTAACGCTGCCCGACCACGACGCTTTCCACCGCAAAGCCGTCCGCGCTCGCGTCGAACGCCAGATGTTCGAAACCGTCACCCTCTTCCGATGCCCACCGTAATTCACGCATCAGGCTGTCTCCTCGTGGAACGGCGCGGCAAATGCGCCGGATTGTTATCGTAGCGCGAAAGCTTTCGGGTCGCCGACACACTGCGTTTCGGCGTTTCGGCGTTTCGGCGTTTCGGCGTTTCCGCGTTTCCGCGTTTCCGCGTTTCGGCTCGTGGCTCATGGCTCATGGCTCGATGGCTCCATGACGCGCATGTGTCGCAAATAGCCACTATCAACGCCTCACGATGCCCGGCGCGGGGCAAGTGGCCTATGCTCGCGGTTCACACTCAACCTGACCCGCTGCGCGCGCCTGACTTGCACGCGGCAAAGTCGCGCCGCATCGAATTCGCCGCCCTCAGACCATGCACGCCGCCGCAACCGAAGCCCAATCCGCCGCCTTGTGCACCTTGTTGCGCAGTCTCGGCCAGATCGTGCTGCAGCCGAACGCTTTCACCGGCGCGTGCCTGCTCGCCGCGTGGCTGCTATGCGATCCGCGCCTCGCCTGCGCGGCGCTGATGGGTGCGGTCGCGGCCAACGTGAGCGCGGTTTTGGCCGGCTGCCGGGAGGACCACACGCGGGCCGGCCTGCACGGCTTTAACGGCGCACTAGCCGGTCTCGCCGCGTTCAGCTTCATCGCCGACAACGCGACGGCCGCCGCCGTGGCGATTCTGGCCGCCACGGGAACTGCGTGGCTGCTTGAACCATGGTCGCGCTGGCTGCGCGCGCGTGGCCTCGGCTATTTCTCAAGCCCCTGCCTGATCGTCACGTGGCTTTGGCTGCCGCTGGTGACGCGCGTCACTCAGCAAGCGAGCCTCATCACGGAACACACGCTCGGCGCGGCGCAATTGACTAGCGGCGTACTCGCCGGATTCGCGCAAACCGGCTTTGCGTCCGGCGCGCTGCCGGGTTTGCTCGTGTTAATCGGAATCGCTGTGGCGTCACGGCGGCATGCGCTATGGGCTTTGGTCGGCGCGGGCCTCGCGAGCGTCGCGCACCTGCTGCTGGGTGCGAGTGCAAGCTCGTTCGACGCGGGCCTGTTAGGATTCAACGGCGCGCTGACCGCGATCGCGCTGGCCGATTGCGGCATCGCGGTGACGCTCGGCGGTGTTGTGCTTTCGGCCGCGCTGCAAGCGGCGGCGACTTATTATGCGTTACCGGCCATGACGGCGCCGTTCGTACTCGCGACGTGGAGCATGCAGCGGCTCACCGCCCGACTTACCCGTGGTGCGGCGGTGCCCGAACCGGCGCAGCGTGCCGAAGCCGAACGGCGTCTCACGTCGCCAAGCTCGGCCAGGTCGTCGGCATCGGTCAGGCACGCGGGTCAGGCGGCGGGTTTGGGCCGCGGACTTAAGCCGTAGGATTGGGGGTAGCTTCAGGGGGTAGCTTCAGGCCATAGCTTCAGACCATAGCTTCATGCCGTAGCTTCATGCCGTAGCTTCAGGCCGTAGCTCCAGGCCATAAACTCAGCCCGTAGGTTGAGTGCGCAAACTCCGGCCGCAGTCACAGCCCACCAGGCCATCTCAGGAGACAGACATGTCGTTCACCCACACGCCCGCCGGCCGTGTCGCCGAAGCGGGGCCGATGTCCGAAGCCGAACAACAGACCCGCGTCGACCTGGCTGCCGCCTATCGGCTCGCGGCGCTCAACGGCTGGGACGATCTGATCTACACGCATATCTCAGCCAGCGTTCCCGGCGAACCCGGCCACTTCCTGATTAATCCGTTCGGTCTCGCGTTCGACGAAGTATGCGCATCGAACCTGGTGAAGATCGATATCGAAGGCAATGTCGTCGGCGCGAGCGAGCATCCTGTCAACGCCACCGGCTTCGCGCTGCATGCCGCCGTGCACGCGGCCCGCGCCGATGCCTTCTGTGTAATGCACTTGCACAATACGGCAGGCGTTGCGGTTTCCGCTCAACCGGCCGGTTTGCTGCCGGCCTCGCAACACGCGCTGCGTTTTTACGGCCACCTTGCGTATCACGACTACGAAGGTCTCGCCTTTACGCCGACCGAAGGCGAGCGCCTCGTCGCGCATCTCGCCGACAAACCGGCCATGCTGCTGCGCAATCACGGCACGCTGACCGCCGGCCGCACCGTCGCCGAAGCCTATGTACTGATGGCGACGCTGATCAAGGCCTGCGAAATCCAGTTGCAGGCGCAAGCATGCGGCAGCAAGCTCGTCGTGCCGAGCGATGCCGTAGCCGCACGCACAGCCGACCAGCTGGTCGACGGCGGTGCGATCGAAGGCGCGCTGGAATGGCCCGCATTGTTACGCAAGCTCGACCGGCTCGATCGGACGTACCGCGATTAAACTCACACCTCACCGTCACGCATCACGGAGTCATGCAATGCCCACGTTTCATATCGAACTCTTCGAAGGCCGCACGCTGGAACAGAAACGCCAGTTCGTCGAAGCCATTACCAAAGCGACCTGCGACTCGCTCGGCGTCGAGCCGAACTCCGTCGACATTATTCTCACCGACGTCAAACGCGAAAACTGGGCAACGGGTGGGCGTTTGTGGTCCGAAGCGGACGCCTGAGTGCGCATTGGCTCGAAGATCGAGCGGCGCTGGAAATGCTGCGCGCGTTGCGCGCGCAGCGGATACTTCTGGGCGACGCGCATCTGAAACGCGTTGCTATGGCGGCATAACGACACGCCGCCACGATACTCGCTACCCTCGCCGGTCAGAACCGGTGAATGATGCCTACACCAGCCGCAAACTGGCTGCGTGACGAGGACGGCGCGGGGTTCTGGCCGTCGCCGATATCGGCCGTTGCGTTGATGATGCTCTTGCCGTTCGTCCCAAGCGTCTGGCCATTCGCACGCTGATAGGCTTCCAGCGCGTACAGACCGGTGCGCTTGGAGAGGCTGTAGTACTGCGAGAGGTTGAATTGCTGATACCTGGCCGCGCTCGAAATGCCATTCGACTCTGTTGCGCGGGTATAGCTATAGCCGGCAGCCAGGTCCACCGCCGACAGTGGCTTGAAGTGCAGCACTGCGCCAGCCGTGTTGAAGATCGCCTCGCCGTGGAAGAACGAGTTGACACCCGGGATGTATTGCACGTTCGAGTACGAGAACGAGACGTCCCATTGCGAACTGAACGTATAGCCACCCGTCACCGCAACCCGCTGCTGCGCCTGCGCCGTCTGATAGCCGTTATTGATGCCCGACACACCCGCCTGCGCGCCGTTATTCGATGTCGTGGAATCAGCGCCCCACGCACCGCCCCCAAGCGTCGAGTTATTGATGCGCTGATAGCCTGCTGCGATCCCGAACGGACCGTTCAGGTACTGGATCGCCGCGCTATACGTCGAACCGGCATTGGTTTTACCCGCTACACCGCCCAGCGCATACGAACCGCTCACCGTCAGGCCATACATGCTCGGCGACGTGTACACCAGCGAGTTATTCACGCGATACACCGTATCCAGCGAATCGATATCGCCCGGGTGTGCGCCGTACGCGCCCGTCAGCCACGTGGTCGGGCTATAGGGCGACAGCAGCGTGTAGTACGACGTGTACTGGCGGCCAGCTGTGAACGAACCGTAGGTAGCATTGGTCAAGCCGACATAGGCTTGACGGTTGAACCCCAGACCCGAGACGGACTGCGCGCCGGTTGCGCTGTTAAAGCCTTCTTCCAACTGGAAGATCGCCTTCGTGCCGCCACCCAGGTCCTCGGCGCCCTTCAGGCCGAAGCGGCTGCCTGCCCAGATGCCGTTGATCATCTTGATCACCGAGCGGCCGCCCTTCGTCGAACCGAGCGACGTCGAGCTGCTCTGATAACCGATACCCGTGTCGACGATCCCGTATAGCGTCACGCTGGTTTGAGCGTGCGCGCCGAGGGCGACCAACCCAAGGGCCGAGGTTGCTATTACCTTTTTCATTTCTGCTCCTCTGTAAAAAAATTTGTTCTTTATGGCAGGAAGTGCCTCACCAGCGCCCGCGCTTAAACAAGCGTTCAAAACACCGGGTGGCCATTGATCAGGCTAGGCAACCAAGTCGAAAACATCGGTACGTAAGTCACAATGTTGATCGCGCTGAAGATAGCCAGGTAATAAGGCCACGCCACCTTGGTAGTTTCACCTATCGACACATTACCAATCGCGCAACCTATGAACTGCACCGAACCGATCGGCGGATGCACGAGACCCAATGCACAGTTCAGCAAAATCATGATCCCAAATTGCACAGGGCCAACGCCGGCGTGCATCGCCATCGGCAGGAACAACGGCGTAGTGATCAGAATGTGCGCCGCCATGTCGACGAACGTGCCGAGGAAGATCTGGATGACGTTGATGTAAAGCAGCATCAACCAGGGCAGGCTCGTGGCTCCGTCGAGCATGTGTTCGATTGCGTCGGGAATCTCCAGATAGGCCATCTGGTAGCGCAGCATGTTCGACACGCCAATCAGCAGCAGCACCACGCCGGTGGTTTTAGCCGCCTTCGACAATGCATGAACGAGCTTCTTCATCGTCATCGTGCGATAGATGACGATGGTCAACACCAGTGAATAAGCCACGGCAATGGCTGCCGCTTCCGTCGCGGTGGCAATGCCTCTCGCCACGCAGAACAGAATGATCGCGATCACCATCAAGCCGGGCAACGCGCCGAGGAATGTGCGGGCCACCGCGAACCAGCCAGGAAAGCGCTGCAATTCGGTCGAGCCGTCAGCGCGGCGCGGATAGCCGAACTTGACCGCCTGCCAGTACGCGGCGATGAGCACGAAACCCATCACCCACAGCACCGGCAATAGACCAGAAAACAACAGATCCCCTATCGACACACCGCTCATCGGGTGACCGTTCAACGTTCCGGTGATGCCTTGAGCCGCGAACGCATAGATGATCATGTTCGTCGACGTGGGCATCAGCGCACCCGCCAGCGACGAATGGGTTGTCACATTGACCGCATAGGCCGCGCTGTAGCCTTCGCGCTTCATCAGCGGAATGACGACGCCGCCCATGGCGGACGTGTCCGCCGTCGGCGAACCGGACACGCCGCCGAACAACGTGCACGCGACCACGTTAGCCATGCCAAGCCCGCCGCGGAAATGCCCCACCGTGGCCTGCGCGAAACGCAGGATACGGTCGGCGATGCCGCCGTGCAGCATCAGCTCGCCGGAGAAAATGAAGAACGGGACCGCGAGGAATGAAAACGCGTTCATTCCCGAAATCATCGACTGCATGGCGGTGGCCGCCGGCAAGCCTTCATACAGATAGGTCAGGACGCACGAGAGTCCCAGCGCAAACGAAACCGGAACCCCGAAGACGAGGAAAACGAGGAAACTGACTGAGAGGATGGCAAGTTCCATGATTCTTCTATTTTTGTTTCTGTGCGAAAAGCGCCAGCAGGTTCTCGAACGAGAACAGAGCGATGCAGGCGCTGGCAATGACCGGAATCAAATAACGAAGCGCCTCCGGGAGGCCCAGGATCGGAATCCTGTCGTCGAGCGTCGTCTCCGCCATCTGCCAGCAGCCGAAGAAAATCGCCACGGCCAACACGATCAGGCAAAGATGCTGGAACGCATGGGCGATCACCTGACCTTTCGGCGGCAATTTCTTGACCAGCGAGTCAAGCCCGATGTGGCCGCCTTCGCGAACTTTGAGCGCGGCGCCGAACATGGCGATCACAATCACCAGCAAGAGGGCAATGGGCTCGACGAAATCCGGTGCGTCGCTGAAGGCATAGCGCATCACAACGCTATAAATCACCAACAGGCACAGCGTGGCAAGACTCGCCGACGCGACGACAACCAGCGCACGGAAGAGAAAATCATTTGGGCGTTTCATGAATCTCATTGACCCCATCCTTGCATTCGGTGGACTTATATTTAATCTTCAGGAATCCTGCCAATGACCACAAGCTCAGAAAACCGCGCGGCGCGAAAAACCCGCAGCGCGTGCTGCAAGGCCTCTCGCCACCGCGTTGCTGCCGAACTTATTTGACTGCCTGGATTTCGTCGACGAGCTGCTTCATTTGCGGGGTCTTTTCATATTTCGCCCAGACCGGCTGCATCGCCTTCACGAAAGCAGGACGGTCGATCTGCGAGGCGGTGACAATCGTCGCGCCACCCTTGGTGACCGTCTTTGCGGCGTCAGCTTCGCGCGCGGTCCACAGCTTCTCGTAGTAAGGCACCGAGTCAGCCGCAGCCTTTTTGATGACGCCCTGCTCTTGCGGCGTCAGCGTGTCCCACACCTTCCTGGAGAACACCAGGACTTCCGGCGTCATCGAATGCTGGGTTTCGGAATAGACCTGCGCGACTTCGAAGTGCTTGGTCTCTTCGTACGACGGCAGGTTGTTTTCCGCGCCATCCACCAGCCCCGTCTTCAGGCCCGTATAGACTTCGGCGAACGGCATCGGCGTCGGCGTACCGCCCATCGCCTTGATTTCGTCGACCATCAGATCCGAAGGCTGCACGCGCACCTTGAGACCCTTCATGTCGGCGGGCGAATGGATGGCCTTCTTCGCATACATCGAGCGCGCGCCGCTCTCATAGAACGTCAACGCGATCATGCCCTTCGCCGCGAAGGCGTCGAGAATCTTCTGGCCTTCCGGGCCGTACATCACTTTGCGGAAATGGTCGATGTCGCGAAACAGGAACGGCAGCGAGGGAATCATCGACTCAGGAACGATCTCGTTGAACGCGGCACCGTTGGCGCGCGCCATGTCCAGTGCGCCGATGCGCACCTGATCGATCGTGTCGTTTTCGGAACCCAGCGCGCTGTTGCCGAAGACCTTCACGGAATCCTTGCCACCGGTTGCCTTGCTGATTTCTTCACCCATGTACTTCACGGCCATATTGGTCGGATAGGTGTCGCCATGCACGTCCGACACACGGAACACGCGAGCGTCTGCCGACACGGTGCTGAACGCCAGCACGGAGGCCGCGACAATCATCGAAACACGGGACGAGGCAAGCTTGTTTTTCATCGTGACATTCCTTGAAATTAGAATCATCCAATCGATTGCGGAAGGCCGATTACGGAAGGCCGCCTTCGGATGCGACACGGTTTCGATGCGTCTCCCGACTCCACGCACGCCGCCCTTCCCGGGTAGCGAGCGGTTTGCCGTGCTGGCCTGCTTTGCTTCCCCGGCGCAGATGCTCAGCACTCCTGTCAGACAACTCGACTTCTTTGCGCCGACTGCTTCGGCATGAACCCCTCGCGCATTGAACATGCGCGCAGAGAACGCTGCCCTCTTTGTCCGGCTGCCCAAAGCTATCTCGAAAGGAATTTGTTTGGACTCATACGTTGTACGACGACATATAAAGTCTATAAAACGCGGTTTGAATTGTACAGCCGGTATTTACCCGCACGACACCGGATTGGACGTAAGAGTTTCCGGATTGAATTCCAGCGAAAAAGCAAGACAGAAGGGAGAGTAAGCGGAATCCACAGCTCATGGATTTATTCTTTTCTTAGAATGGAAGATGGCCCGAAAGTGGCATTTACGCCACTATGTTGTACGACGAGTGATGAATAAAAGTTGCGACTGTTGGACGCCGACGTGCCAATACCTCCGACGCCCCGTCTCATGCACGTCGCTTTTTCAGAGTTCGCCCGCGTATTCCGGCTCAGGCAGACCGCTCACGCCCGGACGAACCGCAAACAGATGGCCGTCGTGTTCATTCGCGTCAGCCGCGGGGCGAATCGACGTAACGAACAGCGTATCCAGATTGCTGCCGCCGAATGCGCACATCGCCGGCTTCACGGCGGGCACGGCAATCTGCCGGTCGAGCTTGCCTTGCGGTGTAAAGCGAAGCAACAGGCCGGCGTCGTTCGCGCAGATCCAGTAGCAGCCATCCGCATCCACCGCGGCGCCGTCCGGCCGGCCAGCATAGTGATGCAGATCGGCGAAGACGCGCCGATTACGCGGCTCGCCCGCTTTGATGTCGTAGTCGAACGCCCAGATTTGCCGGCGCAGAGGATGCGAGTCCGACAGATACATTGTGGCCCCATCGGGCGACCACGCCAGACCGTTCTGCGTGATCAAGGCGTCGACGACCGGCTCCGACAATACGCCGCGCTCGTCGAAGCGATAGAGCGCGCCCGCAGGGTTTGCCGCGGCCATGTCCTGCACCATCGTGCCGGACCAGAAGCGCCCTTGCCGATCGCAACGGCCGTCGTTGAAACGCATACCGGCAAACGGGAAAACCGGCGCGGCAAGTTTCCTTCCGGTCACTGCCAGCGGTTCGCCCTGCGGCGCACCTTCAGTCAGCGTCACCGCGAAGAGCCCCGTCTCGCAGCCCGCCAACACCGTGCCGCGGCGATCGAACGCCATACAGGCCACCTTCTCCGGCAATTGCCACTCGGCGCGCTCGGCCGTTTCGAGCCGTAGCCGCACGATCTTTTGCGCCGGAATATCCACCCAGTAGAGCGCCTGTTCCGCCGCACGCCACACCGGGCTCTCGCCGACCGACGCGGGCGCCTGCCCCGCCGCCTCGACACGTTCCACCCGCGGGTTCGCCACGGCGCTCATCGCTTCGGCTCCATTGGACCGGCCAGCACGAACGCGCCGCCCTGGAACTGCTGTGCCGGATCGTCGAGCTCGGCGGTGGGCGCCGTGACCGGAAAGAGGTGTTCGAACTCGACCGAACTGTCCCGCGGACGAAAGCCGAGGAACGCCGCCTTGGTGTTATCGACCCACTTGGTCCGGTTATCCGAGACGCCATAAACGATCGCGTGTCCGACCCGGTTGGTGAACAGCGAGCAGCGCACCAGTTCGATAAAGTCGCGGAAGCTCAGGTAGGTGACGAGCATGCGCGGATTCTTCGGCTGCTCGAACGACGAGCCGATCCGCAGGCACACTGTCTCGAGACCGAAACGGTCGAAGTAATAGCGCGACAGCGATTCGCCGAAGCACTTTGTCACGCCATACAGGCTGTCGGGACGCAGCGGCGCGTCGATATCGAGCACCGAGGTAGTCGGATGAAAACCCACGGCATGATTCGAGCTCGCGTACACGATGCGCTTCACGCCCTGCTTCTGCGCGGCCGAATAGAGGTTGTACAGGCCGCGGATATTCGCTTCGAGCAGATCTTCGAACGGCGCCTCGACGGAAATGCCGCCAAGATGAACGACCGCATCCACGCCTTCGAGCAGCGCGTGAACGGCGGCTTCATCCGCAAGGTCAACGATCGAGGCTTCTTCATGCGCCGCTACGACGCCCAGCGGCGCGATATCGGTGACGCGCACGATATCGGCCCATGCGGCGAGCGCACCGCGCAATTGCTGGCCGAGGTTGCCGGCCGCGCCGGTGAGCAGAAGACGGCGGAAAGATTTCCGCGCCGCCGGGCGGTCAAGGTTCGAGTCAGTCATGTCTCAGTCTTTATCGTGATTACGACCAGTGCCATCAGGTCACCGGCGCCGGATTGAACAGCGTCAACGCATTGTGGAGCTTGAGTTTCTCCGCGCAGGTTTGCTTACGTCCGCTTGCGACGTCGAGCATCAGGCGAAACAATTCCCAACCCACGTCTTCGATTGTCGCGGCGCCGGTTGCAATGGTGCCGGCGTTGATATCCATCAGATCATGCCAGCGGCGCGCGAGATCGGAGCGCGTCGCGACCTTGATGACGGGCACTTCCGCGAGGCTGTACGGCGTGCCTCGGCCCGTGGTGAACACATGCAGGTTGATGCCCGCGGCGACCTGCAACGTGCCGCAGATGAAATCGCTGGCCGGCGTGGCCGCGTAAATCAGGCCTTTCTGCTTGACCTTTTCACCGGGCGACAACACGCCGGAGATGGCCGAGTTGCCCGACTTGATGATCGAACCCATCGCCTTTTCAACGATGTTCGACAAGCCACCCTTCTTGTTGCCTGGCGTGGTGTTGGCACTGCGGTCCGCGCCGCCGCGCTTCAGATAATCGTCGTACCACCGCATCTCGCGGATGATCGCCGCGGCCACGTCAGCATTGGCCGCGCGCGCCGTCAGTTGATCGACACCGTCGCGCACTTCGGTGACTTCGGAGAACATCACGGTCGCCCCGGCGCGCACCAGCAAATCGGTGGCGAAGCCCACGGCGGGATTCGCGGTCAGCCCGGAAAATGCGTCGCTGCCGCCGCATTGCACGCCGATCACCAGATCAGAGGCCGGGCAGGTTTCGCGGCGGCGATTGTTCAGCCGCCTCAGATGACCGTCGGCCATTCTCATGATCGACTCGATCATCGACTGGAAGCCAACGTGCGCTTCGTCCTGAAGCACCACCACGTCGCCGTTCAGGTCGGCCTCGACGTCGCCGATGTCGGCCACTTCGGCGACATTCGCAGCAGCGGCAATCGGAATCGTGCCCGGCGGCATCAGGCGCTCGGGCTGCAGCTTCTCGCAACCGAGGCTGACCATCATCACTTCGCCGCCGAAGTTCGGATTCAGGCTGATGTTGCGCACGGTGCGGATCGGCACCATCGCGTCCGGCGCGTCGATCGCGACGCCGCAGCCATAGGTGTGGCCGAGACTCACGACATCGTCGACGTTCGGGTAGCGCGGCAGCAGTTCGGCCTTGATGCGCGTGACCGCGTGCTGAACCACGTCGGCCACGCATTGCACGGTGGTCGTGATCGCCAGAATGTTGCGCGAGCCGACGGAGCCGTCGGCATTGCGATAGCCCTCGAACGTGAAGCCTTCCAGCGGCGGCATGTCCGGCGCCTTGATGGTGGCGATCGGCAGATCTTCCAGTCCGGGAGGACTCGGCATGCGGATCACGTGTTCGTTGATCCAGCTGCCCTTCGGCAAGGCCTTGAGCGCGTAGCCGATCACCACGTTATAGCGGATGACCTCGTCGCCTTCCGCAAGATCGGCCAGCGCGACTTTGTGCCCTTGCGGAACACGCTCGCGCAGCGCAAGACCATCGGGAAACACGGCGCCCTCACCCAGACCGCCGTCGTTGACGACGATCGCGACGTTGTCATTGGGGTGAACGCGAATGTAGAGCGGAGTTTGTTCCATCACATCGATCCTTATGGCGGTTTCACGCCTGCTGCGGCAACCATTCATACGTCATCCTACAACATAAGCGATTGCGCAGATGTTCCGTATTTACCCTAGGGCGTGCATTATGCCGTGAAAACACCGTTGAGTTAGCCGATTCGTTGTTGTACGATGACGTATAAGAAATCTTCATTTCTCAATACCGACCCTATTCAACGCCCTGGATACTCATCATGACGACACCGCAGGAACTGAAGCAGATCGTTTCCGAAGGCCTTCTGTCCTTCCCCGTTACCGACTTCGACGAACAAGGCGATTTCCGCGCCGATACGTATGCCGAGCGCCTCGAATGGCTCGCTCCTTACGGTGCTTCGGCACTGTTCGTCGCTGGCGGCACGGGCGAATTCTTCTCGCTCACGCATAACGACTACTCGAACGTCGTGCGCACGGCAACCGAAGTCTGCAAGGGCAAGGTGCCGATTCTCGCCGGCGCGGGCGGCCCGACCCGTGTAGCGATCGCGTATGCCCAGGAAGCCGAACGTCACGGCGCGAACGGCATTCTGTTAATGCCGCACTACCTGACCGAAGCCTGCCAGGAAGGCATCGCGGCACACGCAGAAGAAGTCTGCAAGTCCGTGCCGAACATGGGCGTGATCATCTACAACCGCGCGAACTCCAAGCTTAACGCCGACATGCTCGAAGGGCTGGCCGAGCGCTGCCCCAACCTGATCGGCTTCAAGGACGGTGTGGGCGAGATCGAGAACATGGTGTCGATCCGCCGCCGCCTCGGCGAGCGCTTCTCGTACCTTGGCGGCCTGCCGACCGCCGAAGTCTATGCCGCGGCCTACAAGGCGCTGGGCGTGCCGGTGTACTCGTCGGCAGTGTTCAACTTCATCCCGAAGACCGCGATGGACTTCTACCGCGCGATTGCCGCGGACGATCACGCTACCGTCGGCAAGCTGATCGACGAATTCTTCCTGCCCTATCTGGCGATCCGTAACCGCCGCCAGGGTTACGCGGTGAGTATCGTGAAGGCCGGCGCGAAGCTGGTCGGCCACAGCGCCGGTCCGGTGCGCGCACCGCTGACCGATCTGACCGAAGAAGAAATGGCGCAACTCGACGTGCTGATCAAGAAGCTCGGCGCGCAGTGACGCAGTAAGGCGCCAGGCCGTGCGAACCGGGGTCGCGCGCACGGCACCAGAAAGAGCGCCCGGGACGGCAACGTCGCAGGGCGCTCTTTCGCTGATAAAGATTCAGGAGATGACGATGGAAATGAGCCGCACCGCGAACCCCGCCCATGCAGCACAGCGCACCAACGTCCGCTACGCGATTCTGCTGCTGATCTTTCTGATCACGACATTCAATTACGCGGACCGCGCCACGCTCTCGGTAACCGGGTCCGCGATGCGCGCCGAGTTCGGCCTCGACGCGATCAAGATGGGTTACATCTTCTCCGCGTTCAGTTGGGCCTATGTTCTGTCGCAATTGCCGGCGGGCTGGCTGCTCGACCGTTTCGGCGCGCGGCGCGTCTACGCGGCGAGCATTTTCCTGTGGTCGCTGTTTACGCTGCTGCAAAGCTCGATCGGTCTGCTGGGCAGCGCAGCCGCCGCCGTCACCGCGCTGTTCGTGCTGCGCTTCGCAATGGGTGCGGCGGAATCGCCGGCGTTTCCGGCCAATGCCAAGGTCGTGGCCAGCTGGTTTCCCACGAACGAACGCGGCACGGCGTCCGCCATTTTCAATTCAGCGCAATACTTCGCGGCAGTCATTTTCACGCCGCTGATGGCATGGCTGACCCACGCCTTCGGCTGGCACACGGTCTATGTCGTGATGGGCGCGACTGGACTGTTGCTTGCCCTCACCTGGCTGAAGGTGATGAAGAACCCCGCCGACCATCTACGCGTCTCGCGCGCCGAACTCGACTACATCGAACAGGGCGGCGGCGTGGTGAACGGGCACCGGAAAGCAGCCCGGACCGAGGACATCGCCGGCGCCGGCGGCTGGTCGCTGGTGCGTCAACTGCTGACCAACCGCATGCTGCTCGGCGTCTATCTCGCCCAGTACTGCATCAACGTGCTGACCTACTTCTTCCTGACCTGGTTTCCGATCTACCTCGTGCAGGCGCGCGGCATGACGATTCTGCAAGCGGGTCTGGTGGCGTCGCTGCCCGCGATTTGCGGATTTTCCGGTGGCGTGCTCGGCGGCATCCTGTCCGACGGGCTGATCCGGCGCGGGCATTCGCTCACCATCGCGCGCAAGGTGCCGATTGTCGGCGGCATGCTGCTGTCGGTGTGCATCATCGGCTGCAACTACGTTTCGACCGACTGGATCGTCGTCGCGCTCATGTCGCTCGCGTTCTTCGGCAAAGGCATCGGGGCGCTCGGCTGGGCCGTCGTGGCGGATACGTCGCCGAAGGAGGCCCTCGGCCTGTCGGGCGCGATCTTCAATATGTTCGGCAACGTCGCCGGCATCGTGACGCCCATCGTGATCGGCTATCTCGTCGCGAAGACCGGGTCGTTCAACGGCGCGCTGGTTTTCGTCGGCCTGAATGCCCTGCTGACGGTGTTCAGCTACCTCGTGATCGTGAAAGACATCAAACGGGTCGAACTGCGTGCGGGCTAGCAGTCAGGCTGTTATCGTACTTCCCGGGGCGCCGGCAAAACAACACGGCTTGTCCGCTTCGCGCCTGAAACCGTGCATCGACGCCGAGTCTGATGCCGACGCCGAAAATGATCCGGCGTTTATATAATCAGTCGTCAGACGACGGTATAATGGATCGCAGGAAATATCCGCAACTATCTGATTCGAGGGGCGTTTTCGATGGCTACTCCACTGGCATCCGCGGCACCGCCACGACGCGCGCGCAATCTTGCCGAGTTTGTCGTCAGCTACGTCACCGAGCAAATTGCGTCTAACGCCTTGAAGCCCGGCGACAAACTACCGACCGAATCGCAGCTGATGGTCACGCTGAGCGTGAGCCGCACCGTTATTCGCGAAGCAATTTCGCGCTTGCAGGCGGGCAAGGTCATCGAGACGCGCCACGGCATCGGCAGCTTCGTGCTGGAACCGCAGCGCGAAAAGCTGGGCATCGACATGGTGCCCGCCACCACCTTGCGCGACGTGCTGTCGATCCTGGAACTGCGCATCAGCCTCGAAACGGAATGCGCCGGTCTCGCCGCTCAGCGGGCCAAGCCGGACGACCTCGCGCGCATGCGCGCCGCGCTCGATGCGATCGAAGCCACCCGCCACAACGGGCTGGATAGCGTCGATGCCGACCTGCAGTTCCATATCTCCGTGGCGCGTGCAACCGGCAACCGGTATTTCGTCGACATCCTCACGCAAATGGGCAGCGCGCTGATTCCGCGCAACCGGCTCGACTCGGCGGGAATCGCGCGTGCCGAGCCCGATGCGTATCTGTCGCTTGTCAACCTGGAGCATGCAAGCATTCTCGAGGCGATTACGCGGCACGATGCCGAAGGCGCGCGTGCGGCGATGCGCATGCATCTGTCCAATAGCCGCGAACGGCTGCGGCGCGCCAACGAATCGGCTGAGGCAAATAGCTGATTCTTTGCGCTGGGCAAGCGCTGATTCGCCACGCTGGGCGCAAAAGAAATGGCTGGGATATTGAACTGACCCCGCAAAGTTGGACACCGATCCAACCTTTGGGGTGCAGTTCATATCCCGGCCATTTTTTTCTTACGCGGCGCCTGCTTGGGCGCCGCTCATACATCGCTTATCCGCGCGTGATCTCGCCGTCGCGACGGCGCCACAAGGCCAGCGGATTACCGTCTGCCAGCGATTCCGGCAGCAGATCGGCCGGGAAATCCTGATAGCACACCGGGCGCAGGAAACGCTCGATCGATGTCGTCCCCACTGACGTCGCCCGGCTATCGGAGGTGGCCGGGAACGGGCCGCCATGGACCATCGCGTGGGAAACCTCGACGCCCGTCGGGAATCCGTTGACAAGAATCCGGCCGGCCTTGCGCTCGAGAATCGGCACCAGCTTCTTTGCGGCCGCCAGATCCGCGCTATCCATTTGCACCGTGGCGGTCAACTGACCGGCAAAGTGCTCGGCGACTGCGAGCATTTCCTGTTCGTCCTTGCAAAGCACAATGGTCGATGCCGGTCCGAAGACCTCGTCCTCCAACGCCGGCGTGGACAGGAAGGTCGGCGCGTCGGTCACGAACAGGGCCGCGCGAGCCTGTGTCGGCCCCGTCGCGTCAACGCCTTGCGCAACCGTTTCGACGCCCCTGGTTGCCGCCAGTTTGCCTTCGCCCGCTTCATAGGCCGCGTGAATGCCCGCCGTCAGCATGGTCTGGGCCGGCTTGCCGCTCAGCGCCTCGGACGCCGTTGCAACGAAGCCTTTGAGTGCGTCGCTGTCGACAGCGATCGCGAGCCCCGGGTTGGTACAGAACTGCCCCGCGCCGAGCACCAGCGAATCGACGAAGCCACGCGCGATGGTCTCACCGCGTTGCGACAGCGCATTCGACAGGAGGAACACCGGGTTGATGCTGCTCATTTCCGCGTAGACCGGAATCGGCTCGGCCCGGGCGGCCGCGACGCGCATCAGCGAGGTGCCGCCTGCGCGCGAACCCGTGAAGCCCACCGCCTTGATCGCCGGATGCGCGACCAGCGCTTCACCGACCGAATTGCCGGCGCCGACGATCATCGAGAACACGCCTTCAGGCAAGTCCATGTCCCGCGCGACTTGCTGAATCACCCGGCCGACCATCTCCGAAGTGCCGAGGTGCGCGCGATGCGCCTTCACCACCACCGGGCAGCCTGCCGCGAGCGCCGCGGCGGTATCGCCACCCGCCACCGAAAACGCGAGCGGGAAATTGCTGGCGCCGAACACCGCGACCGGCCCCAGCGGAATCTTTTGCATCCGCAGATCGGAGCGCGGCAAAGGCTTGCGCTCGGGCAACGGCGAATCGAGCGTTGCAGCGAGCCATTGGCCGGCGCGTACGACTTGCGCGAACAGTTTGAGCTGGCCAGTCGTCCGGCCGCGCTCACCTTCGAGACGCGCCTTCGGCAGGCCCGACTCTTCGTGCGCACGCTGGATCAGCGCATCGCCGAGCGCCGTGATGCCATCCGCGATACGCTCCAGAAACGCGGCGCGCACCGCGAGCGGCAGATGCCGGTACGGGTCGAACGCTTTCCGCGCGAGTTCGCAGGCAAGCTCGACATTCGCGACCGAGCCGCTGCCGAACACCGGCTCGGCGATCTCGGATCCCGTAATGGGATTGAACGCGCGCAAGGGCTCTTCCTCGCCGCGCACGGCATTGCGGCCAATCAGCATTGCGCCGGTAATAGACATTTCGCTTTCCTTGAATGGACGTCTAAGATATATGTCATCCTATAACATAGGACGCCCTACGCGCAACCCGAAACCCTTTCTCCGCGAAGAATTCGGGTTTACGTGACAGTTACAAGCGAGCACGCCAATGCTACCCTCCAATAAGATATACGATGACCTATAACACTGAGTTCAGCACCCGTCAGAGCTTGCCCGGTCAATTGCAGTTCGAGGAGAGATCCCCATGACAGCCGTCACGCCTTACCAGTCCTTACCCAATAGCTTTCGCCGCGCCGTCTGCGGCGGCGAAACCCTGATCGGCTGCTGGGCCTCGCTCGCCAGCCCGATTGTCACGGAATTGCTCGGCGTGGTCGGCTTCGACTGGATGCTGCTCGATGCGGAACACGCGCCGAACGACGTTCTGACGCTGATCCCCCAGTTGATGGCGCTCAAGGACAGCCCGAGCGCGCCGGTGGTGCGCCCGCCGGCCAACGACAGCGTGTTCATCAAGCGGCTCCTGGATAGCGGTTTCTCGAATTTTCTGGTGCCGTTTGTCGATAGCGCCGAAGACGCGGCGCGCGCTGTCGCCGCTACGCGTTATCCGCCGCAGGGTATTCGCGGTGTCTCGGTGAGCCAGCGAGGCAATCGCTACGCAACGGTCGCCAATTATTTCGACATCGCCAACGACAACGTCTGCGTCATCGTTCAGATCGAAAGCCGCAAGGCTGTCGACAACATTGACGAGATTCTCGCCGTGGACGGCGTCGATGCCGTTTTCGTCGGACCGTCCGATCTCGCGGCCGCCTATGGCCACATCGGCAACCCGAATCATCCCGACGTGCAACAGGCAATTGCGCGCGTGTTTGAGCGCGCACAGGCCGCCGGCAAGCCGAGCGGCATCCTCGCGCCCGTGCAGACCGATGCGGAGCGCTATCTCTCGATGGGCTGCCGCGTCATCGCGGTCTGTGCGGATATGGGGCTGCTGAAAGCCGCCGCGCAGACGGTTCAAAAACACTTCATGCAGAAATGAGCGGACCGGAAGTGGAGACGGCCGCCATGACATCTACGGAGAATTCCATGCAAAAAGCAGGCTTTATCGGACTCGGCATCATGGGCAAGCCCATGGCCGCCAACCTTCTCAAGAACGGCGTGGCCCTTGCTGCGTTTACGCGCAGCGGCGTGCCCGACGAGCTCATCCAGGCCGGTGCCGTCGCGTGTGACAGCCCGGCCGCCGTGGCCGCGCATGCCGACGTGATCTTCGTCATGGTGCCGGACACGCCGGACGTCGAACGCGTGCTGTTTGGCGAACACGGCCTCGCCGATGCCTTGCGTCCGGGACAAACCGTGGTCGACATGAGCTCGATTTCGCCGATGGCCACGCGCGACTTCGCGGCCCGCGTGCGCGAGCGCGGCGCGGACTATCTGGATGCACCGGTTTCAGGTGGCGAGGTCGGCGCCAAGGCCGGTTCGCTGACCATCATGGTGGGGGGCGAAACAGCAACCTTCGAGCAGGTCAAGCCGCTCTTCGACATGATGGGCAAGAACGTCACGCTGATCGGCGCCGTCGGCGCGGGCCAGGTGTGCAAGGTGGCCAATCAGGTGATCGTCGCCGCGACGATCGAGGCCGTCGGCGAAGCGTTGCTGCTCGCCTCCAAAGCCGGCGTCGATCCGGCGCGCGTGCGCGAAGCGCTGATGGGCGGCTTTGCGTCCTCGCGCATTCTCGAAGTGCACGGTGAACGGATGACAAAGCGCGCCTTCGACCCGGGTTTTCGCATCGAGCTTCACCAGAAGGATCTGAATCTCGCGCTCTCGACGGCCCAGGCGCTCGGCGTCTCCTTGCCGAATACCGCCACCTGCCAGCAACTCTTCAACGCCTGCGTGGCGCATGGCGGCAAGGCATGGGATCACTCCGCCATGGTGCGCGCACTCGAAATACTCGCCAATCACGAAATCGGCCAGCAAACCACCTAAGCCAGCAGGTCCGGCTCCAGGCGCCGATCGATGCGCACGACGTCAATGCAACCACGTTGAATAACGTGATCATCGGTTCAACGACTTACAACACGATGGTCGTCGATAAACGTTAAGCGGGAAGGAAAGAAAAATGGCGGCGTCCGAGGACGCCGCCATTTTCATTTACCCGGCGCGCTTCGCGGCCGGCCCTAACCGTTACCCGCGATAGCTCACTTGATCACAGCACTCGCCGGCACCCAGCGCGGCTCGGGCAGCTTGTCGCTGCTTCGGGCGAGCAGGCACACCACAGCAGCCGCGATGATGTCGAACACCGCCAGCACCACGAACAACGGGCTGTATCCGATCTGCGTGACCAGCACGCCGAACAGCGCCGTAAACGCCGCCGCGCCCAGGTAGCCCGCCATGCCGCCCATGCCGGTGGCGGTAGCGACTTCGTTCTTGCCGAACATGTCGGAGGTGATTGCGTACAGCGCACCCGACAGGGTCTGGTGGGCAAAGCCGCCGACGCACAGCAGCGCCACAGCCGCGTAAGGACTCGCCACCAGCCCGACGCAGGCTGGCCCGATCATGCAGAGCGCGCCAACGACAAAGACCATCTTGCGCGACGTGAACAGCGAGACCTTCGCGTATTTATGAAACAGCGGGCTGAGGTAGCCGCCGAGCACACAGCCGATATCCGCGGCCAGAAAAGGCATCCACGCGTACAGCGCGACTTCCTTCAGGTTCATGTGCCGCTCGGTCATCATGTACAGCGGGATCCATGCGTTGAAGGTCTGCCAGGCCGGCTCGGAAAGAATCCGGGGAATGCCGATTGCCCAGAAGTCGCGGCTGCCGAGCATGGCAATCCAGCTGCGCTTGACCGCGCCGGCTTCGCTGTGCTTCGCCTCCTGTCCGCTGAGGATGTAATCGCGCTCGGCGTCGCTCAGCAGCTTCTGTTTCTGCGGGTGCTTGTAAAGCAGCATCCACAGCACGCTCCAGACAATCCCCGCCACGCCGACGATCAGGAACGCCCATTGCCATTGACCGTGCAACAACGCCCAAACGACCAGCGGCGGCGCCAACAGCGCGCCGATGGACGAGCCGATATTGAACCAGCCGATCGCAACGGAACGCTCCTTGGCCGGGAACCACTCGCTCGTCGCCTTGACGCCGGCCGGGATGCCCGCCGCTTCGGCGATACCGAGCACGCCGCGGAAGAACGCCAGGCTGCGCCAGCCTGTCGACCATGCCGCCGCGGCGCAGGCCAGCGACCAGGCAATCGCGAACGCCGCAAAGCCGATCTTGGTGCCGACGGTGTCGAGCACGTAGCCCGCGACCGGCTGCATGAATGCATAGCAAAGTTGCCATGCCACCACCACGTGCGAATACTGCGCGGTCGTGATGTTGAGGTCCTTCATCAGCGTCGGCGCCGCCACTGACAGCGTATTGCGCGCGAGGTAATTGATGATGAGCCCGGCCGCGATCAGGCTGACCATCCACCAGCGGATGCCCTTGATTTTCATGACTGTGTCTCCTCGTATTCCTTAACCAATCAGAACGGCTGGCTGGCGGTGTCGTCGCGTGAGTAATCGATGCCGACGAAGCTGCCGCCCTGGTAACGCTGACCCAAGGCGTCGAGCGGATTCGGCAGCGCAAGTATTTCCCCGGCATAGACCTCGGCGTCCTGCGTCGGCCGATAACCCAAACGCTCGGCGCCGCTGTTGTCCCACCAGCTCCGTGTGTTGGCCGAGACGCCCCACACGGTGATGAACCCGACGTCCTCTGCCTCGACACAGCAGTCAAGGAAATGCATCAGGTCGCGATGACCGAACCAGGTGCTCAGGTGCCGCTGCTCGGTCGGCCGCTCGAGGCAACTGCCGATGCGCACGCAAATACTCTCGATACCGTGCTTGTCCCAATACATGCGCGCGAGCGCTTCGCCCCACACCTTGCTCAGGCCGTAGAAACCGTCCGGGCGCGGCGCGCAGTCGAGACCGAGAGGGTCGGTGACCGGATACATGCCGATCGCGTGGTTGGAGCTGGCGAACACCACGCGCCGAACCCCTTGCCGGCGCGCGCCTTCGTATACCTCGACCAGCGCGCGCAGGTTGTTGTCGATGATCTCCGGCAGCGGGCGCTCCACGCTCGTGCCGGCGAAGTGAATCAGCACGTCGACACCCTCCAGCAGGCGATCGACGACGGCAGGATCGCGCAGATCGCCATGCATCACGTCCTCGCCGTCCACCAGCGGCGCCAGGGCTCTCGAGCCCGCGGCCGAACGTACGGGGATCCCGCGCGCGATCAACGCCGCGCGCACTACCGAGCCGAGCTGGCCACCGGCCCCACTCAGGGCAATCTTTTTCATAAGGTTCCTTTACAGCGCCGCGCGCGATGGGAGCCGGGGGACGGCAGGGAGTCGAGCCGTGGCGGCAGTGAACCGGGAACGCCCGGAAGTTGTACGATAACGTACTATCGTAGATAGGAAGGCGCATTTCAACCCGGCATTTACCCGCATTTTCGCTATCTGTCAGGAGAATTGCCTTTTATAGACAACCGCCTGCGACAATTCTATTTATGCGACATCGTATAACAAGACGTGCGAATAAGGACGTGAGCAATGCGTTATCCAGCCACCTCGCCGAGCGCCCGCAATCGCGTCCTGCACGACTCAACCCAGCCGAACCGCTAGTTGCGCCAACGCCGTCGTAACCGCTCATCGCGGTCCTGCCTTCGCCCTCTTCCCGTCGCTCGATCCCCTGCCAGGCAACGCCCCCCCGGTTTTTGCCGATTTACAGCAACAACTGGCAAGGTCGCCCGCTTGCGCAAAAGTAACATATTTGTTATTATGGATTCCAATGGCATTTACGATCGACTTCTACAACGAAAAGGTCAAAGTGAACGTTGCCTCATTGCCGAAAACGCTGCTCGCGCGCTTTATCGCGCTGGCCGATCGCATGGAGGAATACGGCCCGAATCTCGGCGAGCCGCACACTGCATCAATGGGTGGCGGCCTGTTCGAGATGCGCCTCAAAGGCGCGGAGGGTATCGCCAGAGTGTTCTACTGCACGATCGTGGAACGCAAAATCGTCATGCTTCACAGTTTCGTGAAGAAGTCACAACAAACGCCGCCTAACGAGCTGGACGTGGCGCGCAAAAGACTGCTGGAGATCAGAAATGGCAACGTATAAGGCAATGCGCGAACGGGCGCTCGCCGATCCCGAAGTACGCGCCGAATACGAGCGGCTGAACCGTGAAGAATTCGCGCTGCTCGATCAGATGCTCGCCGCGCGGCGTGAAGCCGGCTTGACGCAGGCGCAAGTCGCGGAGCGCATGGGCACGAAAGCGCCCGCTATCACCCGGCTCGAACGGGCGCTTGCTTCGGGGCAGCACTCGCCTTCTATCGACACGTTGCGCAGATACGCGGCCGCGTGCGGCAAGCAACTGTTTATCTCGATCGCGTAGCCCGCGTGCCCGTAGCGCTGAGCGTTCGCGTCGCTCATTCCTGCGCTTCCTGCGCTTCCTGCGCTTCCTGCGCTTCCTGCGCTTCCTGCTGTTCCTGCTGTTCCTGCTGTTCCTGCGCCTTGATCGCCTGCTTCACACGCATCCATTCGGCTGCATGGGTCTTCTGAATTTTCTGTATGCGTTCGGCAGGTCGGCTACCGCGTTGTTGCAGCGCGGTCTATTGCCGCAGTTTCGCGCCGACCGCGAGAAACACACCTAAGCACGCAATAAAGAAAACTTGATACCTATCAAGCATTTGCCGTCTCAAAAACGGAAATCCGCGCGAAACAACGTGGTTTTTTGACGCACGTCGCGTCGCAGCAAAAAGCCGTCCCTTCCCCTACTCTTGCGACATCTGCCCAGCGCAGTGCGCACCGACAACGGTCGACGCGCGTAGTCCGCCCTCGCGGGCATCACGACCTTCACGCTCATGAACTCCGCAATTTCGGCATTCGATCTCGCCCGCATTCAGTTTGCGTTCACCGTTTCGTTTCACATTGTTTTTCCGGCGCTCAGCATTGGCCTCGCCAGCTTCATCGCCGTACTCGAATGGCGCTGGCTGAAAACCGGCAAGGCGTACTACAAAGATCTTTGCCTGTTCTGGTCGAAGATCTTCGCGGTCGCCTTCGGTATGGGCGTCGTGTCCGGCGTCGTGATGAGCTATCAGTTCGGCACCAACTGGTCGGGCTTCTCCAGTTTCGCCGGGCCGATCACCGGACCGCTTCTCATGTATGAGGTCATGACCGCGTTCTTCCTCGAAGCGGGTTTCCTCGGCATCATGCTGTTCGGCTGGCAGCGCGTAAGTCCCCGCGCCCACTTCGGCGCGACGCTGATGGTGGCGATCGGCACGCTGATCTCGACCTTCTGGATTCTCGCGTCCAATAGCTGGATGCAAACGCCGCAAGGGTTCGAAGTCGTAAACGGCCATGTCGTGCCGCTCGACTGGTTCAAGATCATTTTCAATCCGTCGTTCCCGTACCGGCTCGCGCATATGGCGCTGGCGGCATTCATCGTTGCGGGGCTGGTGGTGTCCGCGGTGGGCGCATGGCATCTGCTGCGCGGCCGGCGCGATCCTGCCGTCAAGAAGATGTTCTCGATGGCGCTCTGGCTGCTCTTGATCCTCACGCCGATTCAGGCGTTCGTCGGCGATCAGCACGGTCTGAACACGCGCAAGTATCAGCCGGCCAAGATCGCCGCGATCGAAGGTCTGTGGGAAACCGAGCAAGGCGGCACCGCGCTGAATCTGTTCGGCATTCCTGATATGCAAGCGGAGACCACGCGTTATGCCGTGTCGATTCCGCATCTCGGCAGCCTGATCCTCACGCATAGCTGGGACGGCGAAATTCGCGGCCTGAAGGAATTCCCGCCGCAAGACCGGCCGAACTCGACGGTGGTGTTCTGGAGCTTCCGCATCATGGCCGGGCTCGGCGTGCTGATGATCCTGATGTCTATCGCCGCATGGGCGCTGCGCCGCCGCGAACGCCTGTTCGAAGCGAAGTGGTTCCAGCGCGTCGCCGTGGCAATGGGCCCGACTGGCTTTATCACGTTGCTGGCGGGCTGGGTCACCACTGAAGCAGGCCGTCAGCCGTGGGTGGTGTACGGCGTGATGCGCACCTCGCAGGCGGTGTCGCCGCTCACCACGCAGCAGGTCGGCATTTCGCTAATGACGTTTGTGGCCGTGTACTTCCTCGTGTTCGGCACTGGCATCTACTACATGCTCAAGCTGATGCGCTCGGGTCCGGCATTGCCGGGACGAACGCCGCACGGTGTGCCTGAACACACGCCGAATCAGACCGCGCGCCGCCCGCTGTCCGCCGTCGATCATATGATCGACGCCGCCTAACCTCTCTGCCTGCGAGAAAGAAAATGGACGTAACCGTAGCGTGGGCCGCGATCATCGCGCTGGGCCTATTCATGTACGTGGTGCTCGACGGCTTCGATCTGGGCATCGGCATCGTCTTCCCGTTCTTCCCCGATGAGAAAGAACGCGACCTGATGATGAACACCGTCGCGCCCGTGTGGGACGGTAACGAAACCTGGCTGGTGCTGGGTGGCGCCGCGCTGTTCGCCGTGTTTCCGGTGGTCTACTCGACCGTGCTGTCCGCGCTGTATCTGCCGCTGATCTTCATGCTCGTGTGCCTGATTTTCCGCGGCGTGTCGTTCGAGATTCGCGCCAAGGCCACACGCACGAAACATCTGTGGGATCTGGCGTTCATCGGCGGCTCGGCGGGCGCGACGTTCTTTCAGGGCATCGTGCTGGGCGCGTTCCTGCAAGGCATTCCGGTGATCGACGGCGGCTATGCGGGCGACGCCTTCGGCTGGCTTACGCCGTTCAGTCTGCTGACAGGCCTCGGTCTGGTTATCACCTATGCGCTGCTCGGCTGCTGCTGGCTGGTCGCGAAGACCGAAGGCGATCTGCAACGCCGCCTGCATCGCGTGGTGTGGCCGCTGACGCTCATGCTGCTCGGGTTCATCGCAATGGTCAGCCTGTGGACGCCGCTGCAAGATCCGAATATCGCGCAACGCTGGTTCCACGACAACCTGTTCTACCGTCTGCTGCCGGTGCCATTCCTCGTGGCGGTGTGCGCATTCTTCATGCACCGCGCGGTGCGTGCGCGGCATCACAACACGCCGTTCGTGCTGGCGCTCCTGTTGGTGCTGCTCGGTTACGCCGGGCTGCTAGTGAGCCTGTGGCCGTATGCGATTCCGTCGAGCATGACGCTCTGGGAAGCCGCCGCGCCGCGCTCGAGCCAGATGTTCACGCTAGTCGGCGCAGCGGTGATTCTGCCGGTCATCATCGCCTATACGACGATGGGTTATTGGGTATTTCGTGGCAAGGTGCGTCATGACGACCAACATCACTATCACTAAGGACGCGGGCGCCAACGCCGCCCGCAGCGCGTCTCGAACGCCAGTGCGCCGGCTGCCCGGCTGGCTGTGGTTCGTCGCGCTGTGGTGCTTCGGCGTGGCCTCGGCGATGTCGCTCGGTTTCGCGTTCAAGCTTCTGATGAATGCGACGTTATTTGCAGTCAAATGAATCGCGCATGTGCGTGATTTCATCTGGTGCGCATAACCTTCGGATTCCTGCGTGGACGGCTTCAAAAATTGCGGTGTGCGGCTCGTCTTCGTAACATGCTGGAACCTATGCGCGGGAGACCTACCTTACGCATAATGCTGGTGCAGCAAAGCAGCCGGCGATCATACAAACAGATAGTCACTTATGCGGCAAACCGGAAGGCGCGCCGCGCCACCGATCGGCATATGATCGCGGGGTAGCCGGCAATGACGCGATTCCAGAATAGAAGTAAAACGGGAAGTAAAGCCAGCAGCACGGCGGCGGTAGTCCACAACGCGCAGGCCCGACTCGCGGAGACATCATGAAGTTTCTTGTGGCCGACGACCATGAACTGATCCGGCAAGGCGTCAAAGGGCTGCTGCGCGGCCTCGATCCCGACGCGCAATTCGACGAAGCCGATAGCTGGGAAACACTCGCCGCCGCCGCGCGGCCCGACGCCGACCACGACCTCGCCATCGTGGATCTGCATATGCCGGGCATGAGCGGCGCTTCGTCGCTTGAAGCGCTGTTGAAGGCGAACCCTGCGTTGCCGGTCGTGGTGCTCTCCGCGGAAGAATCGCCTGACGAAATGCGCGCGGTGCTGGCCGCCGGCGCGCTCGGCTTCGTGCCCAAGCGGCAGCCTGCCAGCGTCATGCTCAAGGCGATCGAACTGGTTCTGTCAGGCGGCGCCTATGTGCCGATGGAAGCGCTCAGCCTGCTGGGCTCGCGTGAGACGCAAGCCGCACCGGCGCGCGCCGAAGCGGCGCCCGAGCTTGCCGCTCAGGGCGCCGCCCAAGCCTCGGCTCAGGGCGGCGCCGCGCTCACCGAACCGATCGCCCAAATCCAGGCGCTGCAGCCACACCAGCAGCATTTGCTGGAGAACCTGTCGCCCAGACAGCAGGACATCATGCGGCTCGTGCATCGCGGCTGGACCAACAAGATGATCGCGCGTGAACTGGGCGTCGCGGAAGGGACGGTCAAGGTCCATCTGTCGGTGATCTTCCGGGCGCTCGGCGTGCACAACCGCTCCACGGCGATCGCCGTGATCAACGGCTGGCTCGAGGGCGGGAAAACGCTGTAATAACGGATTGACGGGCGGCGCTCATGCCGCCCTTCATGCCGCCCGTCCTTTATCCAGTTCCGCCTGCTGCCACAGCATTTCCAGGGTACGCCGCAAGCGCGCCGGCGTGACCGGTTTGTGCAGCACCGGAATCCCCTGCAAGGCCAGCGCCGCCAGCTCCGCCGACGCCATATCGCCCGTGATCAGCAAGGTCACCACGCCTTCGTGCCCCGCCCGCGCGAGCACATTGCGCACGGCCGACAGCGCTTGCGCGCCGGTTCGGTGATTCGCCAACTGGTAGTCGCATAACACGGCATCCGGCACGAAGCCGTCTTCCAGCGCGACCAGCGCGTCGACCTCGTCGCGCGCGCCACGCACGATGCAACCCCAGCGTCCCAGCAGACTCGTCAGGCCTTCGAGAATCGACGGTTCATCGTCGATGCACAGTACGCGCCGCCCTTGCGCCGACGGCCCGCCCGCCACCGCCTCGTTCAGGCTCGCGACGATCCCGCCGGCGTCGCCCGCCTGCACCGGAAAGCGGAGCACCGAGCCGCGGCCCGGCGCCGAGCGCAGCTGCAACTCGCCGCCGCGCATCTCGATCAGACGCTTCACCGTCGGCAAGCCCAAACCGTGCCCCTGGCGCGCGTCGCGCTGCGGATTGGCGACCTGATAGAACTCTTCGAAGATGCGCTCATGCTCCTCCACCGGAATGCCGATGCCGGAATCGCGCACCTCGATATAGCCGCCCGAACGACGCCCGGCGCGGCGATAGCCTACCCAGATCGCGCCTTCCTCGGTATAGCGCACCGCGTTCGAGAGCAGGTTGCTCAGCACGCGTTCGAGCAGCACCGGATCGTCATGCAAGACCACCGAGGTTGGCGCGATCCGCAACGCCAGGCCCTTGGCCGCGGCTTGCGGGCGGTACTGGCTGCCGACCCGCTCGAACAGCTCCGACAGCCGGAAATGCAAGCGGATCACCTGAGTCACGCCGCTTTCGAGCCTGGCGAGATCGAGCACCTGGTTGAACAGCTGGTTCAACGCCTCGACGTTATAAACGATGTGCTGGGCCGTCTTCGCAAGCTGCACGGGCGTCGCCGCCGTGTCGTTGAGCGAAGCCGCCAGCAGGCCGATCGCATGCAGCGGCTGACGCAAATCGTGGCTCGCGGCGGCAAAAAAGCGCGTTTTGGTGAGACTGGCCTCTTCGGCGACCCGCTTTTGCGCCGCCAGCGACTCCGCCAGGTACTGCTGATCGACACGCGCCTGCACGACCTGCTGGAACAGCTTGCGATAGCTCAGCGCATACACGTTGATCGCGCAGAAGAAGAATGCAAGGACGATCGCGAGAATCGTGCGGTCGAACGTATGCGTGCCGAAATGCAGCACGATGGTGGGAAACAGCAGAAACGGAATCGCGGTCGAAAAGTTCAGCAGATCGAAGCCGTTCGACATGAACACGCCAGCCGCCAGCGTGACGAGCATCACTGTGTGCAGCAGCGGCAAATCGGTTTGCGGGCTCTGGAACGCGAACCACACGGCCAACCCCGGCGCGCTATACAGCAGCACGCCGCGCACCGCATGCAGGTTGATCCAGCTGCGCGGCGTGACGAGGTGCGGGTAGCGGCGATTGCAGACCCATAGCGCAAGGCCGCCGCAATTGGCCACCGCATAGAACCCGAAGCACGCAATGAAGAGCCGCGGCGACGGGACGTTCGGCCAGTAAATCGCCACCAGCACCGCGATCGAGAACCAGTGCGAAAAGAAGGCGATCGGATCTTGCGCGTACAGCACGCGCACCAGGTCTTCATCGATTGCGCGCTGGATCGGGGCGGCCCGCATCATGCGGTCTCCTTTGTCGACCGGAGTTAGCGTGTCGACCAGAGTTAGCGCTTCAGCGCTTACTCTGGTCCCATAGCGCTTACTCCGGTCCCATGCAAAGCTGTCGACCGGACGGTTTACCCGGCAGTTTACCCATCAGCTACCACTTAATCCATATAGTCGAAGCCGTCGCCGGAAACCATACTGAGTTCACATTCCAGCGCGGCTTAACAGCTCCAACACCCCCTTCTTTGCCTGCAGTCGAGGCTCCCCGCGCTCCCGGCCTTTCCCCTTATGGAGGTTTTCATGGGCGCAGTTCCGAGCCACGCGTTCGTCCGCAATCTCGACGATGCGATCCTGCCCGACCTGTGGCGCCGGCGTACCCAGCTGTCCGCCGACGAAATGGTGTCGATGGTCGATCTGGTCAAGCGGGCGTTGCGCACCTATCACCCGCTTGAATTGCAGGCGCTCGGCGAGGACAAGGAAGAACTGGTCGCGCAATTCATTTACTCGAAAGTGCTGCGCCTTGCGCCCGGCCACACGGAGACTCATGCCTGCGCCGACAGCGCGCCGTCCAACGGCTACGCATTGTGCGCGTATTTTCGCCGTTACCTGATCGACTGCCTGCGCAGCGCCGGCCATCAACGCAATGTGTCGATGGAAAACGAAGGCATGGCGCAGGAAATCGATCTGCACGCACACGCGCTGGAAGACCCTGTCGACAGCGTGTTGCTGCAATACGGTCTGGACGAGCAACGCGTGCGGCTCGCGGCGCGCGCCTTTATCGACAGCCTCGACGAGCCGGAGCGCATCGTGCTGGCCGGCAGTCTCGGCTGGTGCTCGGAAGAAAAAGGCGGCCTGTCGGCAGTCGCGGCTCAGCATCGTGTGCCCTCGTATCACTATCGCGCCGTCAAACTTGGCGTCACCATGAAAAAGACGGCCGGGGCTGACGAATTTTCCAATACCAAGATCGGCCGCTGGCTGAGCGACGTGCTCGGCATCGAGATCGACATCGACAACCGCGCGGCGATTCTGCTCGCGTTGAATCTGCTCGCTGCCGAATCGAGCGCCAGCGAAATGAATGAAGCGGCCGCCTAATATCGCATTGGCAGACTCGCGTGGGCCGCCGGCCGCTCTTTTCTCCTGCCCGCAAATCGAGCACACTTCACGCAGGCGCCACGCGCCACGCGCCACGCGCCACGCGCCACGCGCCACGTACGATGCGCCTTTTTTTGTCATCGCGCACCACCTACGATAAAAAAGCCGCAGCCGTACGCCGTCTTCCCTCCGAAGTCCGGGTTCCCCTACCCGGCATCCCCTTTCTGACGAGGTGGTCCTCATGAACCGCTTATCGAGCGCCCTGACAGCAATGCAGCCGCATTACGATGTAGTGGTGGTGGGTTCGGGTTATGGCGGTGCGATTGCCGCGAGCCGTATGGCGCGGGCCGGCAGAAGCGTGTGCGTGCTGGAACGTGGGCGCGAATTTATGGCCGGCGATTTTCCGCGCACGCCGATCGAAGGCGCCGCGCAGGTGCAATACAACACCGCCCTCGCGCAAGTCGGCTCGCCGCTCGCGCTGCTCGAAGTACACCTGAATAAAGACGTGAATGCGGTGGTGGGCTGCGGACTGGGCGGCACGTCGCTGATCAACGCGAACGTCGCGCTCGAAGCCGAACCGCGGTTGTGGGACGACGACCGCTGGCCCGAGGCGTTACGCGCCGACAAGGCCGGACGCGACAAGGGCTACGACCTTGCCCGCGCCATGCTGCAGCCGTCGCCGGTGTCCGGCGATTTTTCGCAGCTGCCGAAACTGCAGGCGCTCAAACAATCCGCGCAGGCGCTCGAGATGGCGGATCGCTTTTACCCCCCGCCGGTCACCGTCACCTTCGAGGACCGCATCAACGCCGCGGGCGTCGAGCAGAAGGCCTGCGTCGGTTGCGGCGATTGCAACTCAGGCTGCAATTACGATGCCAAAAATTCGACGCACATGAACTATCTGCCCGACGCGGTCTCGCACGGCGCAGATATTTTCACGGGCGCAGCGGTGCATTCGGTGTTGCGCGACACAGCCACGCAAAAGTGGATCGTGCGCTTTCAGGAGGTCAAGCTGGGCCGCGAGAGTTATCAGGCGCCCGATTTGTTCGTGAGCGCCGATATCGTTATCGTGTCGGCTGGCACGATCGGTTCGACCGCTCTGCTGCTGCGCTCGCGCCAGGAGGGGCTCACCGTTTCGGACATGCTCGGCAAACACTTCACCGGGAACGGCGACGTCCTGGCCTTCGCGTACAACACCGAGGAGGTGATCAACTGCGTCGGCTGGGGTGCGCACAAGCAAGGCGAGATCCCGCCGGTCGGGCCGACCATTACCGGCATCATCGACCACCGCAACACCCCCAACGTGAAAGACGGCTTCGTGATCGAAGAGGGCTCGCTCGCCGGGCCGGTCGGCGCCGCGATGGTCGCCCTGCTCGGCGGCGCCGCGCCGCTCGAAGGCGTCGACATTCCCGCCCCGCGCGCCGCTGGTGAACCACTCGGTTACGACGCGCGCGTGATCGAAAGCTTCCTGCGCGGGCCCTATTACGGCGCCCTCAACCACACGCAAACCTACCTGGTGATGGCGCATGACGACGAAAACGGCCAGATTAGCGTGAATGACAAAGGCAGGCCGCGCATCGACTGGCCGAACGCCGGCAAGCAGTCGATCTTCCAAACCGTCGAAGAAACGCTAGAAAAAGCGCAGGCGCCACTCGGCGGCAAATACGTGCGCAACCCGATTTCGACCAAAATGCTCAAGAACCGCACCGTCACCGTGCATCCGCTCGGCGGCTGCGGGATGGGCGAGGACGCGGAGCGCGGCGTCGTCGACCATCAGGGCCGGGTTTTCAGCGGCACGACAGGACCTGCGGTGCACGAAGGCCTGTACGTAATGGATGGCGCAGTCATGCCGATGTCGCTCGGCGTCAATCCGCTGCTGACGATTTCGGCGCTAGCGGAACGCAATTGCGCGTTGCTCGCCAACGCGCGAGGCTGGAACATCGACTATCTGGCCAAGGGCACCGCCGCTGCACCGGCGCCCCAACAGATCGGCCTGCGCTTCACCGAAACGATGATCGGCACCTATACCCCGGCCGTCGCGGGCGTTGCCGCCACCAGTCCGATCGAATTCACGCTGACCGTAGAATCGGACAACCTGGCCGATATGCTGAGCAATCCGCAACATCTGGCCCACACCACCGGCACGCTGACTTGCCCCGCGCTCTCCGCGCAAGCCATGACGATCACTGACGGCACCTTCAACCTGTTCGTGGTCGATGAGTCGGACGTGGACGAGCGCAACATGAATTACCGCATGACGCTCAATTCCACCGAAGACAAGACGTACTACCTGAGCGGACAGAAGATCATCACGCGTACGTCGCCGGTCAATCTATGGGAACAGACCAACACGCTCTATGCCGAAATCCGCGAGTCGCTGCAAGCGGACGCGCCGGCGATCGGTCAAGCAACGCTGGTCATCACGCCCGAGAATTTCCTCAAGCAGCAACGCACGCTTGAAGTCACTAACACACCCGATCTGAAAACGCGCCTTGAATGGACCCTGAAGTTCGGCAAGTTTTTTGCGGGTGTGCTGTTCGCCGAATACGGCGGCGTGGCTGCGCCCTTGCAGTTTTATGATCCGAAGCTGCCGCCGCGCCCGAAGCGCGCGCTGCGCACACCCGCGCGGCAAGTGGCCTTCTTCGACACGCCCGACGGGACCACGCTTCGACTCACGCGCTACGCCGGGCCGACCAGCAAACCACTGCGTCCGGTGCTGCTGATCCACGGCTCCGGCGTGTCGAGCCGGATCTATTCCACCGATCTGATCGGGACCAACCTGGTGGAGTATCTCTGTGCGGCCGGCTACGACGTGTGGCTCGTCGATCTGCGCGTCAGCATCGAAATGCCGAGCGTGCTGGTGCCGACCAATGTCGACAAGGTCGCTCGCGAGGACATTCCGGCCGCGGTCGCCAAAGTGCGGGAGTTGACCGGGCTGCCGGACATTCAGGTACTGGGCCACTGCATGGGTGGGTTGGCGTTGACCATGTCGCTGCTCTTCGGGCTCGAGGGCGTGCGCTCGGCGGTCATATCGCAGGTCTCGGCGCATCCGGTGCCGGGCACGCTGGAAAAGATCAAATGCGGGTTGCACGTCCCGGACATCATGGAGCATCTCGGCGTGCTCGACCTGACCGCTTTTACGGAACACAGGTCATGGCCCCAGAACCTGCTCGATGAAGCATTGCGGCTCTACCCGCTCAATCACCAACAGGGTTGCGGCAGCCCGATCTGCCACCGGGCGACCTTTCTTTACGGCCTGCTCTACGAACATGAACAGTTGAACGAGACGCTTCACTCGAATCTGCAGGAGTTGCTCGGCGTGCACGACGTCGAGGTGTTCAAGCATCTGGCCGCCATGGTACGAGCGGGCAAGGTTGTCGATGCCAAAGGCAAAGACGTTTACCTGACGGGTAGGGACGGCATGAAAGGTCTGGAGGGCATGCGCCTGCCGATCGGCTTCATCCACGGCGAGAAAAACGAAACCTATCTGCCGAAGAGCACCGAACTCACGTACGACATGCTGGTCAAGCACTTCCCCGAGCAGCCGTATGAGCGGCATCTGATTCCCGGCTACGGGCATATCGACTGTATCTTCGGCAAGAACGCGGCGGTGGATGTCTATCCGGTGATTGCGCGGTATCTGAATGCGCATTGAGGCACGCTCGCCCGATCGCTGCTGAAAAACGCATTTCTGGCAAATCGCCGGCACGATGTTCATCGTGTCGGCGCCGCTGATGCTAGTCGGCATTGCCGCCGCGCTCAAAAGAGCTTGCCCGGATTCAGAATGCCGTGCGGGTCCAGCGCATGCTTGATGGCGGCCATGGCCGCCAATTCAGCTGGCGAGCGCGAGATCGGCAAGAACTCGCGCTTGAGCAAACCGATCCCGTGCTCCGCCGACACCGAACCGTGCAAGGGCCCAAGCATCTCGTAGACGAACGCATAAACCGCGTGGTGATCGACGCCGGGAATCGAATGACCGTCGACGGTGACATGCAGATTCGAATCGCCGATATGGCCGAAGAAATACGACGCGTTGCCCGGCCAGCGCTGATCGAGCGCCGCGCGGCAACGTTCGACGAAAGCGCCGATCTCGCCGATGGGCAAGCTCACGTCGAAGTTGATCGCATCCAGCCGCACCGGAAACTCGGCGGTGCATTCTCGAATCGCCCATAACGCCCGCACGTCGGCCACCGATTGCGCGATCACGGCGTCGCGGATCGCTTCTGAGTCGAGCGCTTCGGTCAGCGCGGCGGAGAAGCGTTCGCCGTCGTCGCTTGCGTCGAAGCTCGCGTGTTCGATCAGTGCATAGAGCGGGTGCGAGTCGGCGAACGGCGAACGCGTGCCCGTCAGCTTCACGCCGAATTCGTAGAAATCCGCCCACATGATCTCGAACGCGCCAATGTCGTTGCCAAAGCGCCTCGACAGGCGGCGCAGCAGGTTCACGGCGGCATCGTAACCGTCAAGTGCGACGAGCGCCGTATGGCGCGCCGCGCGTGGCGGATGAAGCCGCAGCACCGCGCGCGTGATCACGCCGAGCGTGCCTTCCGAACCGATGAACCAGTGTTTCAGATCGTAGCCCGTATTGTTCTTGACCATCTTGCCGAGCGAAGTCAGCACGTCGCCGTTGGCGAGCACGACTTCGAGGCCGAGCACCTGGTCGCGCGCGGTGCCCGACTGGATCACGCGATTGCCACCCGCGTTGGTCGCCAGATTGCCGCCGATCTGGCACGAGCCGCGTGCGCCGAGATCGAGGGCGAGTTCGAAGCCGGCTTCGGCGGCGGCTTCCTGCGCGCTTTGCAAGGTGGTGCCGGCGCGCACGGTTAGCGTGGCCGAGGCGGTATCGATCTCTTCAACGCCGGTGAGCCGTTCGAGCGACAGCGCGATATCGGTCGCGCGCGCAATCGCGGCGCCTGCGAGGCCGGTCATGCCGCCCTGCGGCACCACCGCTTGATGCGCTGCATGGCAAATCGCCAGCGCGCGCGAGACTTCTTCCGTGCTCCGCGGCAACAGCAGCGCGGCGGGCCGCGTCGGATCGTGGCGGGTCCAGTCGGTCATCGCGCGTTCGCCGATCTGCTCGCCGACGCGCACCGCGTCGGCACCGAGCGCGGCACGCAGCGCATCGAGCGTTGCGGAAAGCGGCGCGGCGCTGTGGATTGCGTTGCTGCCTGCGTTACTGCCTGCGCTGCTACCTGCACGGCTCGCCACGCCGTTTGCCAACCTGTTATCTGTCATGCAGTGGTCCCTTGCGTTCCTTCAACTGCGGCCTTCTTCCGATAACCCATCGAATCGTTGATCCGCCCGAGGATGTAGTCACCCGCGGCGACCGGTTGGTACTTGAGGTCGGCCTCGCTCGTGCCAAGCTCGCGCGGATCGACCATCGCGCCGTAAGTGGGATCATAAAACGTCGCGATCGAATAGCGCTCGCGCCCCGATGCATTGATCACGCGATGCAAGGTAGAGCGGAAGCGGTCATTGGTCCAGCGTGCCAGCAGGTCGCCTACGTTCACCACGAAGCTGCCTTCGACCGGCGGCGCATCGACCCACGTATCGTTGGCGATCTCACGCACCTGCAGGCCGCCCACCTGATCCTGCCACAGCAAGGTAATGCAACCGTAGTCGGTATGCGGCGCGACGCCGAACTGATCCGCGTCCGACAGGGGCGGCTGCGGCGGATAGTAGACCATCTGCGTGCGCTGCATCCGCTTCGTATAGCGCGGCGCGAAGAAATGCTCGCCGACACCGAGACTCACCGCCACCGCCCTCAGCAGATCGGCGCCGCATGCGGCCACCGCTTCGTAATAACCGTAAAGCGCGGGCCGCAGCTCTGGCATGAAATCCGGCCAGTTGTTCGGTCCACGCAGCGCCTGGCCCGCTCGCACATCGGGATCGTCCTCCGGCAACTCGAGGCCGATGCTGAAGAACTCCTTGTAGTCGGGGCGCTTCGCCTGATACATGGTGGCGTCGCCGAGCGCGTTGAAACCTCGATGCCGCTGATTGACCGCCGCGCGCCGCTTCGTCTCGACCGGAAACGCAAAGAACGTGCGCGCCGCCTGCTCGGCGGAATCGATTGCCGTTTGCGGCACGCCGTGATTGACGATGTAGAAGAAGCCGATCGTCGTACACGCTTCGCGGATTTCGTGCGCCACGCGCGTCAAAGCCTGCGGGTCGCCCGCGCGAACGCCGGCGAGATCGATGATCGGAATGCGGGTCACGGGCATTGCGCTGCTCCCTGAAAGGCCGGCCAATTCAACTGAGGAATGAGCTTTAAAATCGAGGCTTGCGAATCACTCACGGCACGCTCGCGCGCTTCGTGCATCCTCGTTGTATATACCGCCAAAAGCGCACCCGCAAGTTGCTTCTCGGGGCCTCACATAAGGGCTTTTCTCTACTCGCGCGTTTATTTATTTCGCACCGAAACTGCGGTATATACTGCCTCGCATGACTCGCGCAAGGCCCGCTGACGAACCGCTTTCGCGCGACACCGCATTTGCCAAACCGGAGAATCCCATGAGCATCCTTGCAGGCTGGAAGTGTCGTTTGGTCATGCTGGCGTTGTGCGCGGCAAGCGTCACCGCCCACGCGGAAGACCAGCTCGCCAAAGTGAAGAAAGCCGGCGAACTGGTGGTCGGCACCGAGATGCAGTTCGCGCCCTTCGACTTCCTTGAAAACGGCCAGCAAGCGGGCTTCAATAAGGATCTGTTCGCCGAGGTCGGCAAGGAAATGGGCGTGAAGGTGCGCTTCATCGACTTGCCGTGGCCGAGCGTGCTGCCCGGTCTCGAAGCCGGCAAGTTCGATATGGTGGGCGGCCCGCTGACGGTCACCAAGGCGCGCATGGAACGCTACACGTACACCCTGCCGATCGCGGACGCCACCGACGCGCTGCTCAAGCGCGCCAACGACGCCTCCGTCAAGCAATCGTCGGATATCGCCGGCAAGACTGTCGGCGCGGGCAAGGGCTCGGCCCAGCTCGACCAGTTGAAGACGTACGTCGCCACCTTGCCGAAGCCGCCCGAAATCCGCGAATACGTCGACAACAATCAGGCCTACGCCGACCTCGCTGCCGGCCGAATCGCGGCGGTCGCGAACTCGATGACCAACATCGCGTACGTCGCCAAACAACGCCCCGAAACCTTCGCTGTCGTGCAGCCGCCGTTCGGCGCGAAAGTGTACTTTGCTTACTGCCTGCGTAAAGACGCGGATAGCAAGCCGCTCGCCGATGCCTTCAACGCGGCGCTCGTGAAAATGCACAACGACGGGCGCCTCGCGGCCTTGCAGAAAAAGTGGTTCGGTGTCGCGATGGATGCGCCGACAACGATGCCGACGCCGAACTATTGATGCACTGATCTAGCGAGTGCGACGTTTATGTTCAGCACGACCGTCTTCGTCCAGGGGTTGCCGCTGCTGCTGCATGCGGCGCTCGCCACCGTCGGCATTTCGCTGACCGGTCTGCTGATCGGTTTCTTCGTCGCGATCGGCGTGTGTGCGGCGCGCCTCTCGCCGAAGCGCGCCGCGCGCATGTTCGGCGGCGCTTACGTGTTCTTTTTTCGCGGCGTGCCGATGCTGGTGCAACTGCTGCTGGTGTACTACCTGCTGCCGTTCGCCGGGATCAATGTATCGCCCATCGTCGCGGCAATCAGCGCCGTGTCGCTGTGTTCCGCTTCCTATATCGCCGAAATTCTGCGCGGCGGTTTCCTCAGCATTCCGCCGGGTCATATCGAAGCCGCGCGCATGCTCGGGCTTTCACCGTTCGATATGCTGCGGCGCATTCTGGTGCCGCAGGCGTTTCGCTTGACACTGCCCTCGCTCGTCAATGAAATGGTGTTGCTGATCAAGGCTTCGTCGCTGATCTCGGTGGTGGGGGTAGCCGAATTGACGCGCACCGCGCAGAACATTGCGGCCAGCACCTATCGGCCGCTTGAAGCCTACCTCGCCGCCGGGCTGATTTACTTCGTGATCTGCGGGAGCCTGGCGCTCGCCGCACACGCCGCCGAATACCGTTTACAGCACGCCTGAGCGCCGCTGAGCTTGAGATCGGATAAGCCATGCAAAAGCTCGACCCCACCGTCATCACGCACAATCTGCAGCCGATCGCCGCCGGTCTCGCGACCACGCTCGGCACCTGGACCGCGGGCGTGGCGATCGGCATCCTGATCGGTTTTCTGATCGCGGTGCTGCAGCTCTTTTGCGGACGCTGGGTGCGCGGCGCATTGCGCTTCTATATCGAACTGTTTCGCGGCACGCCGTTTCTGGTGCAACTATTTTTGCTGTACTACGGCGGCCCGTCCTTCGGCCTCACACTCGAACCGATGACGGCCGGCGTGCTCGGCTTAGGCCTCTACGGCAGCGCGTATTTCGCGGAAGCATTCCGCTCGGGCTTTCAATCGGTGCCGCCGGGCCATCTCGAAGCGGCATCCTGTCTCGGACTGACCCGCTGGCAAGCCGTCCTGCGCATTCAGGTGCCGCAAATGCTGGTGCTGATCGTGCCCGCGCTGACCAATCTGATTATCGTGCTGAGCAAGGAAACCGCCGTGCTGTCGATCGTCACCGTCCCCGAACTCACGTTCGTGCTGACCGGCATCGGCTCGGCCACCTTCGCTTTCGTCGAAACGCTGCTGGTGCTGTGCGTGTGCTATCTCGCGCTGGTCGAACTGACCTCGCGCGTGGGCATGTGGGCCGAAACCCGCATCGCGCGCTTCATGGCTTGAACGGAATCTGGACCACTCTATGAACGCCATCGCCGACATGCCCTCCTCCGCGTCCACCGCTGCCTTCGAGACGCCGGCCGGCGCGCCACTGATCGAAGTGCGCGACCTGAAGAAACGCTTCGGCGAAGTCGAAGTGCTGCGCGGCGTCGATCTCGAGATCGCCCGCTCCGAAGTGGTCTGCATCATCGGCCCGTCGGGTTCGGGCAAGAGCACGCTGCTGCGCTGCCTCGCCGCGCTCGAAACCTACGATCAGGGCGACGTGCGCATCGAAGGCGAACTGCTCGGCTATAGCGAGCGCAATGGAAAACGCGTGCGAGCGTCGCAAGGCGAGATCAATCGCGTGCGGCGCAACGTCGGCATGGTGTTTCAGCAATTCAATCTGTGGCCGCACATGACGGCGCTCGGCAATGTGATGGAAGCCTTGTTGCGCGTGCGCCATCTGTCGCGTGACGAAGCGCGCCGCCGCGCCAATGCGATGCTGGAAACAGTCGGCCTCGCGCATAAGGGCGATGCCTACCCGTCGAAACTCTCGGGCGGCCAGCAGCAGCGCGTGGCCATTGCGCGCGCGCTGGCAATGGAGCCGCACATCATGCTGTTCGACGAGCCGACCTCGGCGCTCGATCCCGAGCTGGTCGGCGAAGTGTTGCAGGTGATGAAGCAGCTTGCGCGCGACGGCATGACGATGGCCGTGGTCACGCACGAAATGGGCTTTGCCGCGCAGGTCGCCGACAAGGTCATGTTCATCGACCAGGGGCGCATCGCCGTGCAAGGCAAGCCGCGCGAAGTCTTTCACGATGCGGGGCAGCCGCGTTTGCGGCAGTTCCTGCAAAACTATTTCGACCGCAATGCGTTCTGGGCGCGCGGTCCTGACGATGTAGAGCCGCGATGAAAACCGCGCGCGTGTCGACCGACGCACCGGCCGCCCGCTACGAACAGGTCAAAAACCATATCCGCCAGATCATCGAATCGGGCGCGCGGCAAGCGGGCGACCGTCTGCCGTCCGAGCAGGACCTGGTCGCGGCACTTGGCGTGTCGCGCATGACGGCGAACCGCGCGCTGCGCGAACTCGCCGACGAAGGCCTCGTCACCCGCGTGTCCGGCGTCGGCACCTTCGTCGCGCAAACCAAGCCGCAATCGACGCTGTTGATGATCGCCCATATCGGCGACGAGATCCGCTCGCGCGGTCACGAATACAGCTACGACACGCTCCTGTCGCAACGCGAAACCGCGCCGGTGACGGTATCGAACGCGTTAGGGCTCGCGCCTGGCGCTTCCGTATTTCATGTGATTTGCGTGCATCGCGAGAATGGTTTGCCGGTGCAGCTCGAAGACCGTTACGTCAATCCGGCAACGGCACCCGATTTCCTGAAGCAGGATTTCTCCGCGACGAAGCCGTCCGAGTATCTGTTCCAGACCGTCCCGGCACACGACGTCGAGCATATCGTCGACGCGGGCCTGCCGACGCGCGCCGAAGCCGAGTTGCTGGAAATTCGCGCCGACGAGCCATGCCTGACGCTGATGCGCCGCACATGGACGAGCGGCGTTGCGGTCACGTTCGCGCGCTTCGTGCATCCGGGCTCGCGGTACCGTCTGGGTTGCCGGTTCACGCCGGATCTGTCGCAGCGCCAGGGCTAGCGGCAAGCGGCTAGCGGTGCGAACGCCGCGCCCTCGCCCTCGTCTTGCCGCTCACACGTTGCCCGCCAGATGGAAACGCGATGCCGGATGCCAGAGCTGCACCGACGTCGCCACATCGTCACCCACCCATGTGCGGCGCCATAGCTGCAAGCAGGGCTCGCCGATATCCATCGTCAGATGCCGCCGCACATACGCGTCGGGCTTCTGCGCATAGATGCGAAACTCCGCGCGCTGGATCGGCGCGAGCCGAACCATGTAGTGATTCGGCGTCTCGACGGTGAAGTCCTGTTGCAGGTAGTCGGGGAACACCTTCGGATTGACGTAGCGATCTTCGTACTGAATCGGCTCACCCTCTTCGCTGTGCACGATGCACGAATGAAACGCCGGGCCGCTGGCGAGGCCGAGCGCTTCGAGCGCGTGCGGATCGTCGCTGGGTTCGAGCGTCAATACACGCGCTGAATGGCGATGGCCGCGCGCGGCGATTTCGTCGGCGATATTGCGGATTTCCAGCACCGTCGATTCGTAGCGCTGTGGCGCGACGAACGTGCCGGAACCTTGCACGCGCGTCAGCACACGTTCGGTGGTGAGTTCGCGCAGTGCGCGCGACACCGTCATGCGCGCGACGCCGAATTCCTTGACCAGCTCCGTTTCCGATGGGATCAGGCCGCCCGGCTTCCAGTCGCCCTCGCTGATGCGCCTGATCACATAGCGCTTGATCTGCTCATAGGCGGGCATGGCCTTGGCGGGTGTCTCCTGGGTGCGGCCAGGATGGTCCTGCTTGTCTACGGTTTGCGCGTTTGTGTTTGTAATAGTGTTCACGTCGACCTCGTGGGTGGTACGCGGGTGGCATTCGGCCGGTTTGCCGGCGGGTAAGCCCGTTCACCGGCTTTTGTCTCCATCAATTCGGATCCGTCTATTCGAGTCCATCAAATCAAGCCCGGAAACCGGGCCCCGCAGCCGAGTCCTTCAACCCGCGTGGACAGCCGCCCGGCCATCGTTGGCCGCCGGGTCGGCGCCGAGCTTGTCCGCGGCGGCAACCTTAGTCACGCTTGTCACGCTCGCCAATGCGGCAAGACCCGCGCCGCTGACTGAAGCATCCGGCCCGGGCCGAATATTACCCGGGTTTGGCAACGGTGGCGGCATTCCATCGGCGATCATGCGAAATGCGATCGTCATGTCGTCCGCAAGCGGCCGGTCGTCGCGATAGGTCGGCACGACGCGGCGTACGCGTTGCCAGAGCGCGTCAGTGTGCGGTGCGCGCGATGCATCGACGCCTTGCAGATCGTAGGCTTGTGCCGCCGCCAGCAATTCGATCGCGACAATGCGTCCGGCGTTGTCGACGATCTCCAGCGCTTTCAGCGCAGCGGGCGTGGCATGGCACAGGTGGTCTTCCTGCAGGCCGGACGTGATACCGCCGTCGAGACTCGCGGGCATCGCGAGGCGCCGGTTCTGCGCAACCAGCGAGGCCGCCGTGTACTGCGCGATCATGAAACCGGAACAGGTGCCGCCCGGCTTCGCGAGAAACGCCGGCAAGCCGCTCACGAGCGGATTGACGAGGCGGTCGAGGCGCCGCTCGGCCATCGCCGCGACTTGTGCGATCGCAGTGGCGAGACTGTCCATCGCCAGTGCGATCGACGCCCCCACCGCATGCGCCTGCGAATAGACGCGTGGGTCCTCCGGCGTGCCAGCGACGATCGGGTTGTCGGTAATCGAGGCGAGTTCGCGATTGACCACGTCGGCGGTCGCGGTGAGCACGTCGCGGGCGGCGCCGTGCACGTGCGGAATCGTCCGCATGCTCAACGGGTCTTGGGTGCGCTGGCCGACCACCGCGGCGAGAATGCCGCTATCGGCGAGTGCGGTACGCATGCGTTCGCCGACCAGGTTCAGGCCCGGCGAAATGCGCAGCGCCAGCGAGTCTTCATCGAAAGCCACGAGCTGACCGCGCAGATTTTCGAAGCTCATTGCGGCGACCACGTCGGTCCAGTCCAGCAGACGGGCGGCACGCGCCAGGGCCAATGCGGCGAGACCCGTCACGCACGGCGTGCCGTTGACGAGGCTTAACCCCTCCTTCGCTTCGAGCACCAGCGGTTCGAGGCCGAGCAGTTGCAATGCGTCACGCCCTTTGAGGCGTTCGCCGCGATAGTGCACGTATCCCTCGCCGATACAGACAAGCGCGATATGCGCCATATGGCTCAGATAACCCACCGAGCCGAACGCCGGCACTTCCGGCAGGCAATCGGCATTGAGCAGCGCGACCAGCCGATCCGCGACTTCGAGGCGAATCCCGGAATGCCCGTGTGCAAAATTGTTGACGGCTGCCGCCATGATCGCGCGCGTCTCGGCAACACCGAGGGGGGCGCCCACGCCTACCGCATGGCTCATCAGAATGTTGCGCGACAGCGTGCGCTGTTCGGACGGCGACACGACCACATCGCACAACGCGCCGACGCCGGTATTCACGCCATACGCGCGAATCCCGCGCTCGACGATCTGTTCGACAAGCACGCGTGCCGCACGGATACGCGAGCGGGCATCGGCGGAAAGCTCGAGCGGTTCGCCGGCGGCGATCGCCGCCACCTGAACCCAGTCGAGAGGACGATCGGAACGGATCACGGCCATGATAGTGCTCTGTACGGTGGAGTAACGAAGTGGCAACCAGCCAAGGCTGATCGATTAGTTAGTGGTGCGATCCTGGTGGCTCGACACGAATTGGCGGAAACGGTCCGACTTGCATTCGACGAACACTTCGTCCGGCGTACCGTCGGCTTCCACCTGACCTTGATGCAGGAACATCACGCGATTCGATACATGCCGCGCGAAACCCATCTCGTGCGTGACGACCAGCATCGTGCGGCCCTCTTCGGCGAGCGAACGCATCACGCGCAGCACTTCGCCGACCAGTTCGGGGTCGAGCGCCGAGGTCGGTTCATCGAACAGCATCACCTTCGGATGCATCGCCAAAGCACGCGCGATCGCCACACGCTGCTGCTGACCGCCGGACAGATGCGCCGGATAGTGACCGCGCTTTTCCGAGAGACCGACTTTCGCCAGCAGCGCTTCCGCTTCTTCAATCGATTCGGCACGGCTGCGCTTCTGTACGCGCATGGGCCCTTCGATCAGATTCTCCAGCACGGTCATATGCGACCACAGATTGAAGTTCTGAAACACCATGCCGAGTTGCGAGCGCACCCGATCCACCTGACGGCGGTCGCTCGGTTGCAGCTTGCCGTCGCCGCGCCGTTTCATTTTCAGCTCTTCGCCGCCGAGCGACACCGAGCCGTCGTCCGGGGTTTCGAGCAGATTCAGGCAGCGCAGGAACGTGCTCTTGCCGGAGCCGCTCGCGCCGAGAATCGAAATCACGTCGCCTTGATGGGCGTCGAGCGAAATGCCTTTGAGCACGTGGTGGTCGCCGAACGACTTATGGATGTTCTTGACCGACAGTGCAACAGGTGCCGTAGCGTTCATGGGATTCTCCAGATTCTGCAAGATGTGCGACCGTTCAGGGCGCGGCGCGGCGTGCTTCGGTCGTGGTTGAAACCGGCCGGCTCGGCGAGCTCTGCGCGGGCGCCGCACGCAGATGGCGCGACAGGCGTGTCTCGAGGAAACCGAGCAAACGCACGATGACGAAATTCAGGAACAGATAGATCAACGCGGCGCAGATGAATACTTCAGTGGTGCGATACGTTTGCTGAATGATCTGCTGTGCGACGCCGGTCACTTCCCACACGGTGACGAGACTCGCGAGCGCGGTGGATTTGACGAGCAGCACGGCCTCGGTCGAGTACGCGGGCAAACACTGGCGCAACGCAATCGGACCGATCACGCGGCGCAGCAGCGCGAAACCCGACAAGCCGATCGAATAGCCCGCTTCGATCTGACCGACCGGCACCGCCATCAAGCCACCGCGAATAATCTCGGCGGTATATCCGGCGGTGCACAACGCCAGGGATAAAACCGCGCACATGTACGGCTCGCGCAACACCGGCCACAGGAAGCTCTCGCGAATCACGCCGAACTGGCCCATCCCGTAGTAGACGAGGAACATCTGGATCAGCAGCGGCGAGCCCCGGAACACGAGAATATAAGCACGCGCGAAGCGATTCGGCAGCCAGTGCGGCGACACGCGCATCGTGACGATCACGAGCGAAAGCAGGCCGCCCAGAATCAACGAGCAGAAGAACAGCCCGAGCGTGGTCGGCACGGCCGCGATCAGTTGCCGCAGCGTGTCGAGCAGAAAATCGAAGTCGAAATGCATGATGTCCGGTCCTCGTCAGTTGCGCGCGAAATTGCGCTTGAAGGATCGGCCTACGCGCGCTTCGGCGCGGTTGAAGACCCGGTTCGAGATGCTGGTCATCAGCAGATACAGCGCGCCGCCCACCACGAAGAACGTGAAGTACTGATGCGTCGAACCCGCCGCCACCTGGCTGGCGCGCAGCAATTCGGCCAGCCCCGTGACGGAAATCAGCGCCGAGTCTTTCAGGCTCAATTGCCAGACATTGCCGATGCCCGGCAAGGCGAAACGCAACACTTGCGGAATCAGAATGCGGCGCGCCATGGTCAGGGTGGGCATACCGATCGAACGTGCCGCCTCGAGTTCGCCGCGCGATACCGCGAGCACCGCCGAGCGATACACCTCGGCCTGATACGCACCGGAAATCATGCCGACCGCGAGCGCGCCGACCACGAACGGCGGCACGCCGACAAAACCGTCCGCGCCAAACCATTGACCAATCGTGGTCACGAGGGTCGAGCCGCCGAAGTAGAACAGATAGATGACGAGCAGTTCAGGCACGCCGCGAAACACGGTGGTGTACACATCGCCGATCACGCGCAGCGTGCGAAACCGCGACAGCTTGGCCGCCGCGACCAGTGCGCCGAACACGGCGCCGACCGCGAGCGCTGCGAGCGTGAGCGCGACCGTCATCAATGCCGCGAGCAGCAACACGCCGCCCCAGCCTTCCGGCCCGAAGCCGAGCATCTCTATCAGAGCCATTCCCTATCCCTCATCCATTACGGCGGATCGAACCAGCCGGCCTGCGCGGCGCGAAACCGCGCAGACCGCTACAGCGGAGCGCTTGGGCGAATCAAGGCGTGACGTCGGTCTTGAACCACTTGGTGGAGAGTTTCTTGACGGTCCCGTCGGCAAGCGCGGCACTGATCGCGGTATCGAACTTCGCTTTCAGGTCGGCGTCCTGCTTGCGGAACGCGAGGCCTTCACCCGGACCCCAGATCGGGCCGCCGATCTTCGGGCCTGCCATGACGATCGACGCGGTCTCTTTCTTGTCGATGTTGGCGGCGTAGTAGGTCACGTCGTCGAACGAGGCGTCGATACGGCCGTTGGCCAGATCGAGGTCGCGCTCAGGCGAGGTTTTATAGACCCGGATCGTGGCTATGTCCTTGAAACCGTCGTTGATGAATTTGGTGTAGACCGTGCCCGACTGAATGCCGATGGTCTTGCCCTTCAGTTGCTTGCGCAGGGCGTCGACGGTGGGCTGGTCGGTTTTAGGATCGCCCGACAGCTTGACGACGCCTGCTGTCGGCACGGCCTTGGGCAGCACTTTCGCGTCGGTCACGGCGAACGTGGCCGGCGTGGCGGCGTACGGCTTCGAGAACGCGATAATCTTTTCGCGCTCCGGCGTGATTGAGATCGCGTCCATCAGAACGTCGAACTTGCCGGCTTGCAGACCGGGAATCATGCCGTCCCAGTCTTGCGCGACGAGGTTGCACTGCAACTTGATGCGCTCGCACAGATTGGCGACCAGCTCAGGTTCGAAGCCGCCCAGCTTGCCGCCCGGCAAGGTCAGGTTCCACGGTGCGTAACCGCCTTCCAGCGCGATCGTCACCGTCTTCCAGTCTTTGGCCTGCACCGGTGCCGCGAAAATCGTCGCGGCGCCGAGAACAGCGCCCATCAATGCTTTTGCTAACGTCGTGCGCTTCATTTTCACGTCGAAACTCCTTGGATTGAGGAAACCGTCGAACTGGATTTTTTAACCGCCGCTTGATTTGTATAGACAAGTCTGCATCAGTCAAAAAGCCGTCGCAAGAAGATTTATTCGAAATTGCGGGAATCATCGGGTAAGCCCCTATAAGCCCCCGTGCGACAGGGAATTTAAGGGAATTTTGAATGGAGAAAGATGGAATGCGGTGGCGGCTGTGTGCGCCAGCGTGGTGCGCTTTGTCTAGACAGGTTGGTATCTGAAGCGCTGACGAGCTTCGAGTTGGCGCATTGCCCCCCTACCAGATGAACGGCACGAAGCGATAACGCACGCGCGTGGTGTAGTCGGTATAGCCCTCGAGTTGCGCGGCCAGCACGCGCTCCTCGCGCACAGCCCGCCAGCCGATACCGATCACCAGCAGCGGCACGCAGGCAAGGCCCCACCACGAGCCGAGCAGTAACGGCGTGCCGATGAACAACAACAGCGCGGCCGCGTACATCGGATGACGAACGTGGGCATACGGGCCGGTGTCGATGACTTTATGACCGCGGCTTGCCTGGATCTTCACGACCGGCGCGGCATAGCTATTGGCCCGGAAGACGATCAGGCACATGAAAATACAGAGGAAGATGCAAAGCGAGCCAAGGCTTACCAGCCAGACTGGCAACGGCGCCGACCAGCGATAGCGCATTGCGTCGACTCCCATCAGGACGAGCCAGGCGCACCACATCACCGCCACGCCCACCATAAAGAAGCGGTCCCAGCGGCTTTGTTGCGCCTGAACGATCGGCGCGAGACGCTCGGCAAGCAGGCCGGGATCGTGGCGCGCCAGCCAGAAACCGACCCATAAACTCAGTCCGCCAGTCTCGATCAGATACCACCACCCCGCAGGCCACGCGAGCGTGCCCGCGGCGCCGAACAGCAGCGCGCCCATGCATGCCAGCCAGACCGCCGTTTGCAGGATGAGTCGCGTGATCATGGTTGGGTCGTGGCGCTCGTTGGTGGGGGCTGGGGGTTGGTGGTGCCCGTTACGCGCTCGCCTCAGGCGGAAGCCAGCGCGGGTGAGCGCACGCGCCCGAATACGTCCGCAATGTCGATGTCGCCAGTGTTCAGACCGAATTGATCGTGCAGGCAGGCCGCGAGTTCGTCCGCGGTCTTGAGTTGCCGCTCGCTGATGAGCCGGCCATCTGCCGCGCGTTCGCTCAGTTGGTCGTTGAGCAAGGTCAGGCGCGATTCCGGCAGGATCCGGCAAACGATCAGGTTGTTCAGGAAAACTGAATCTGGCGCGGTCGAGGTGTACCAGTTCGAGGTCTCGTAGTCGATCCATTCGACCGGATGCAAGTCGAAACGGTAGATGCGGGCCCAGGTTTCATCGAGAGATTGCACTTCGAGGTAGAGCGCGCCGTGCGATGCATCGGCCAGGCGGAACGTGCCTAGCTGCGTGGACTGCGCGGTGCCGGCGATCAGGCGCAGCGGTGCTGTGAGCGTCATGCTGCCGAAACCGACGTCGGCAATCCATGCTTCGTTCTTGATGTCGACACGCAAGACCATGTGCGTGCGCGGCGGGATCGTGTCGGATTCGCGGCCCCAAAGAACCCGGCCCAGCAGGGGCGTTACGTTGAAGCCTAACTGCATCAGGACGTTCGCGAAGAGTGCGTTCTGTTCGAAGCAGTAGCCACCGCGCTTTTGCGTGATCAGCTTGTGTTCGACCGATTCGAGATCGAGTTTTACCGCGCGGCGCGTGAGCGGGCTCAGGTTCTCGAAGGGGATCGATCTGGGGTGCAGCTTGTGGAGTTCCTGGAGTACTTCCAACGTCGTCGCGCGGGGCCCTTGGTAGCCTATGCGGGTGAAGTAGTTTTCCAGATTCACTATGTGTGACATCGGTGTCGTCCCGGTATGGTTTGGCGGCTGGGCACTTCAGGGCTTCGTGCTACAGCGCGGCATTGGAAGACGATCATAGCTTCTTTTATTGTCCGCCCAGCACGCCGCCCTTCCTTGTTTTCGTAGTGGACCATTGCGGTCTATTGGCGGTGATCTATTGGCGTCACCGCTGTGCGGGGCGGCGCCAACTTCGGAGAACGCTCACTACTATCCCTTCAACACTGACGTCGCGATCGACGAAACACTAATCCCATGACTCGACGCGAACTGCACCGGTTCGGCATTAACAAATGCATACTAAAACATTACGCCTTTATTCCATTTAACCTACACGCAAACAACCTTTAGCAGCAGTACGTAAAGCTCACAATTACACGCCAGTAATATTGATGCGAATCGTTCTCATTAGTATTGACGCACCCATTCCGTATGCGTACGATCTCGCCATCTGCTGCATCAGGCGTCGCGAACCGATGCAGCACATCGCAGGCCCACGGTGATGTCGCGCCGCGATAGTTAGATCAGTCGATACAACACCAACAAGGATTTCGATGAAGTTCGCCCAAACAGCTGAACCCGCCGGCCAGGCGCGTTCGCTTCGCGACTCCGCTTTGTACATCGGCGCCACGCGCCGTTCGCGTTTGCCGTCGATGCGGCGCGCCGCGCTCTGCACGGCATTTGCCTGGGCCTCGTTGACCGCCGGCGCAGCCATGGCCGAAGCCAATCCCGATGCCACACCCGAAGCGCCGGAAGCCGACCTGAACATCAAGGCGACGCAAACGAACCAATGGACCGGCTTCTGGAATCGGCCGACGATGCTCGGCGACATCGGCGGCCTGCGCCCCTGGCTCGGCAAATACGGCGTGACGTTCGCGCTCACCGAAACCAGCGAAGTGCTCGCCAACGTCCGCGGCGGCCTCTCGCGCGGCGCGGACTACGACGGCCTGACGACCGCGACCGTGCAGATGGATACGCAAAAGGCGTTCGGTCTACCGGGCGGCCTGTTCAACGTCAGCGCCTTGCAGATCCACGGCGCCAACCTCAGCGCCAACAAGCTGGGCACGCTGAATACGGCGAGCGGCATCGAAGCCGATGACACGACCCGCCTGTGGGAACTGTGGTACCAGCAGTCGTTCCTGAACAAGCGCATCGACGTCAAGATCGGGCAGCAAAGTATCGACCAGGAATTCATCACCAGCACGAATTCGGCACTGTTCGTGAATACGATGTTCGGCTGGCCGGCCCTGCCGTCCTACGACATGCCGTCCGGCGGCCCCGCTTACCCGCTGGCCGACCTCGGCGTGCGCGTGCGCGGGCAGATCACGCCCTCGTTGACGGCACTCGCCGGCGTCTTCGATGGCGACCCGCTCGGCAACAACCCGAACAACAAGAGCGGCACCAACTTCAACCTGCATAACAGCACGCTGTTCATCGGCGAGTTGCAGTACGCGATCAACCAGCCGGCCGACGGCGAAATGGTCGGTGCGGGCGGCGGCGGTTTGCCGGGCACGTACAAGCTTGGCGTCTGGTACAACAACGGCAGCTTCGCCGATCAGCGCTTTGACAACACAGGCCTCTCGCTTGCGAACCCGGCGAGCACCGGTGTTGCGCAGAATCATCATGGCGACTACAGCTTCTACGCGGTAGCCGACCAGATGATCTGGCGCCCGGATCCGGACGAGCCGCGCAGCCTGAACGTCTTCGCGCGTGTGATGGGCGCGCCGGGCGACCGCAACCTGGTGAGCGTCGCCGCCAACCTGGGCGTCGTACTGAAAGCCCCGTTCGCCGGCCGCGACAACGACAGCGCCGGCATCGCGCTTACCTACATCAAGATCGGCAACCACGCCAACGGCCTCGATCAGGACAACCTCGCCTTCAGCGGCGGCCCGTACGGCGTGCGCACCAGCGAAACCACGCTCGAAGCGACCTACCAGTACCAGGTCAACCCGTGGTGGCAGTTGCAAGCCGATGCGCAATACACGTTCAATGCCGGCGCCGGCCAGAACCCGAGCGACCCGACGCAGCCGCTGCGCAACACGTTCGTCGTCGGCGTGCGGACCAACATTACGTTCTGATTGATGCCGTTCGCCCTCACCACACACGCTCAAGACACATCGAATCCCATGCTTTCGATCATGACCGCAACCACCGCTTTGTGCGCAGGCACGGAGGCTCACTCATGAACAATCCCACGCGCAAATTTTCGCCGCGTGCCGCGCGGGCCCTGATCGCCGCCTCGGTCGGCGCTGCCGCGTTCGCGACCGCTGGCCTCGCGCACGCCGAGCCGCAAGGTTTTCTCGAAACCGTCAAGCATCACACCACGCTGATCAACACCGTGCCGGAAAACGGCGACCAGAATCCGTACGCGGTGGTGGTCGCGCCGGTCTCGGCAGGCACCGTCAAGCAAGGTGACGTGCTGGTCGGCAACTTCAATAACTCGACCAATCTGCAAGGCACCGGCAGCACGATCGTCAACTATCACCCGGACACCAAACAGATGACGGTGTTCGCGACGGTGCCGCGCGATCTGAAGGAGTGTCCGGGCGGCATCGGTCTGTCGACCGCGATGACGATGCTCAAGTCGGGTTACGTGATCGTCGGCAGCACGCCGAGCAACGACGGCACCACCGGCACCAAGGGCGCCGGCTGTCTGATCGTGATCGATCCGAACGGCAAGGTCGCGTCGACCATCACCAGCCCGAACATCAACGATCCGTGGGGCAATATGGCGGTCGTCGACAACGGCACGAGCGCGACGCTGTTCGTCAGCAACGCCGGCTTCGGCGTGGGCGGCGCGGACGGCAATCCGCCGGTGTTCAAGCAGGCCACCGTGCTGCGTCTGGACCTCGACGTGCCTACGGCTAAGCCGCCGGTCGTGAAGAAGGAAACCGTGGTGGGCAGCGGCTTCGGCGCGCAGGCCGACAAGGGCGTGTTCCTCGTCGGCCCGACCGGACTCGCGCTGTCGGGCGATCAGAAACTGCTCTACGTGTCCGATGCAATCGGCAACCGCGTCACCGAAATCGACGAACCGATGACGCGCGACACCAGCGCCGGCGTAGGCCGTCAACTGACCGCCGACGGCCTGCTGCACCGCCCGCTCGCCATGGTCACCGCACCGAACGGCCACCTGCTCGTCACCAACGCGCTGAACGGCCAGATCGTCGAAATCGATCCTGCCAGCGGCAAACAGATCTACGCTCGCTGGATCGACACCGACAAGGCACAATCGCCCCCGGGCAACGGCGACCTGTTCGGTCTCGCGATGACGCCCGAAGGCGACGGTTTCTATTACGTGCAGGACGACGTGAACACCCTGGTGCTCGCGAAGTAAAAGAAGAAGCAAAGACGGACGCAGATCCGGCCACCGAGCCGGACGCAACACCGGCACACCCCACGGCCAAACGAAGGTGAAGGAACCATGGCAAACGATCAACCCCCGCGGCCCTCACGGCGCGGTTTTCTGAAGGCCGGCAGTGCGGCGGTCGCGGCGGGCGCGAGCCTCGGCGCGACCGGCGTCGCCCAGGCCGCGCTTGGCAAGACGCCGGCGCACGCCGCCGATCCGACCATGGCGGTCGAGCCGTTCTACGGCCTGCACCAAGGCGGCATCGTCACGCCGCAGCAAAGTCACACGTATGTCGCCGCCCTCGATCTCACGACTGAGAAACGCGATGACGTGATCGCGCTGCTGCGTGCCTGGACCGACGCTGCCGCGCGCCTGACGCAAGGCGCCACGGCCGGACCGCTGCCGACTGACGCGGCTGCGAAAACAGCACTGGCCGACACAAAGATTGATACGCAGGTCGAGACAAAGGCTGACGCCAAGGCGAACGACACGGCCTACAGCCCGACCAACGCCAAAGCCGCGCCCGATTCCGGCGATGTGCTCGGCTTGGGCCCATGCGGCCTGACGATCACGTTCGGTTTCGGCCCGGGCCTGTTCACGAAGGACGGCAAGGACCGCTATGGCCTCGCCTCGCGCCGCCCCGCCGCACTTGTCGATCTGCCGCGTTTCAACGGCGATCAGCTGATCGCCGAAAAAACCGGCGGCGACCTGTTTATCCAGGCCTGCGCGAACGACCAGCAGGTCGCGTTTCATGCGGTCCGGCAATTGGCGCGTCTCGCGTACGGCACCGCAGCGATGCGCTGGGGCCAGTCCGGTTTCCTGTCCGGCCCGCGCGGTCAGACGCCGCGCAATCTGATGGGTTTCAAGGACGGCACCAACAATCCGTCGACCGCGAAGCCGCAGCTGATGAACGAATTCGTCTGGGCCGGCGCCACCGCCGACGCACCGTGGATGGAAGGCGGCACCTACACCGTCGTACGGCGCATCCGCATCACGCTCGAGCACTGGGACAACACCGAGGTCGGCTTCCAGGAACAGGTGTTCGGCCGTCACAAGTACAGCGGCGCGCCGATCGGCAAGAAGAACGAGTTCGATCCGGTGGACCTGAAGGAAGAGGACAAGGACGGCAATCCGGTCATTCCGGAAAACTCGCACGTGCGTCTGTCGAATCAGGCGAGCAACAACGGCGCGCAGATTCTGCGCCGTTCGTACTCGTATAACGAAGGCACGAATTTTTACATCGAGCGCTGGCCGCCGTGGCGCCAGGAAACCGAGTACGACGCGGGATTGATTTTCCTCGCTCACCAGAGCGACCCGCGCAAGGGCTTCATTCCGATCAACGAAAAGCTCGCGAAGTTCGACATGATGAACCAGTTCACGACGCACGTCGGCAGCGCGATATTCGCTGTGCCGCCGGGCGCGAAGCCGGGTTCGTATATCGGCGCGGGGCTGTTCGAGACGTAATGCAAGCCGCGAAGCAAGCCGCCGGCCGGGAGGCCGGCGGTGCATCGAAGATCAACAACACCATCTTTAACGGATTTTAGGATCATGGCTCATTCCTGGTTTGGCACCCGCCTGCGCCTCGTCAGCAGCGCCGCCGCGCTCACGCTCGCGGCGTTCGCGGCCGTGCCGTCGACGGCCCACGCTGCTTCGATCACGCTGTACAACGCACAGCACGAACAGGTCGTCAATGTGCTCGCCAAAGACTTCGAGAAGCAGTCGGGCATTTCGGTGAAGATCCGCAACGGCGAAGGCCCGGCGATGGCTGCGCAAATCGTGGCGGAAGGCGCAGCGACGCCCGCCGACGTGTATTTCACGGAAAATTCGCCTGAGCTGATGCTGCTGGAAGAGAAAGGCCTGCTGAACAAGGTGGACGGTGCGACGCTCGCAACCGTGCCGGCGCGCTTCAACTCGCCGACCGGCGCATGGGTGGGCGTGACCGCACGCGAAAGCGTGCTGGCCTACAACACGGCCAGGCTGCAGGCATCGCAACTGCCGCAATCGCTGTTCGATCTGGCCAAGCCGGAATGGAAAGGCAAGGTCGGCATCGCACCGAGCGACAGCGACTTCCTGCCGCTGGTGAGCGCCGTGCTCGCGTTGAAGGGTGAAGCGCAAACCGTGCAATGGCTGAAGGGCCTGAAAGCCAACGCCCAGATTTTCGACGACGACGAAGGCGTGGTGGCCGCCGTCAATCGCGGCGGCGTCGCGACCGGTCTGATCAACAACTACTACTGGGCGCGTCTGCACGCTGAACTCGGCGATGCGAAAACCCGCAGCGCGATCTATCATTTTGGCAACGGCGACGTCGGCGCGATGGTGAACGTGTCGGGCGCAGCGGTACTGAAGTCGGCCCATAACACGGACGGCGCGCAGAAGTTTCTTGCGTACCTGGTGAGCGAACGCGCACAGCAGTTGATGGCGAAGAGCCACGTCATGTTCGAATATCCGCTGCACGCAGGCGTTGCACCGGACCCGATCCTCAAACCTTTCGCTGAACTGAACCCGCCGGCGCTGACCATTCAGCAACTCGGCGACGACAGCCAGGCCGGCAAGCTGCTGCGTCAGGCAGGTTTGCTGTAAATGAGCGATGCCATGTCAGCCGGCCCTCCGGCTGTAACCCCCGCCGCGGCGCGCGCCCATTCGCGCGCGCCGCGCGGTTTGTTCGCGGCAGCAGCACTCAGCGCTTTGCTGGTGTTGCTGCCGATTGCGTTTACCTTCTGGCGCGCGGCGAGCTTCGGTATCGGCGAGGCCGTCGACCTGATCTTCCGGCCGCTGGTAGGCGAACTGCTGGTCAACACGCTGTTGATCACCGTATCGACCACACTCGTCTGCGCGGTCGTCGGCACGGCCGCCGCATGGTTTGTCGAACGCACGCATTTGCCGGGGCGTCGCCTCTGGGCCGTGCTCGCCGCCGCGCCGCTTGCAATGCCGGCCTTCATCTCGAGCTATGCCTGGGTGTCGCTGAGTCTGGATTTGCAGGACTTCAACGGCGCGCTGCTGGTGCTGAGCTCCGCCTATTTCCCGCTCGTTTATCTGCCGGTGGCCGCGGCGTTGCGCAGTATGGACCCCGCGCTCGAAGAAAGCGCGCGCGCGCTCGGCTGCAACCGTTGGACCACGTTCGTTCGCGTCGTGCTGCCGCAACTGCGCCCTGCGCTGCTCGGCGGCATGCTGCTGGTGGCGCTCGGCGTGCTGTCCGAATTCGGCGCGTTTACGCTGCTGCGCTTTCGCACCTTCACCACGCAGATCTACGCGGAATACCGCACCAGTTTCGATGGCGGTGGCGCTTCGCTGCTCGCGTGCCTGCTGATCGTGATCTGCCTGATCGTGCTGGCGTTCGAGTTTCGGGTGCGCGGCGCGGCGCGTTATGAACGCGTCGATCGCGGCACCCGCCGTGCGGTGTTGCGCTACGACCTCGGCGCATGGCGCTGGATCGTCGTTGCCGGCTTCGCCGCGCTGGCGATCGCAACGCTCGGCGTGCCGCTCGGCATGATCGGCTATTGGCTCACGCAACCGGGCGCGGCTGCCGTCACACCGGCCGACGTGTCGCCCGAACTGCTGTTCAACGCGACCATCTCTTCGCTCGGCTTCGGGCTCGCCGCCGCGCTGCTGACCACGCTGCTGGTCGTGCCGCTCGCGTTCCTGCTGGTGCGCTATCCGACGCGTTTCGCGACGCTGTTCGAACGCACCGTGTTTCTGGCGCAAGGCATACCGGGGCTGGTGATCGCGCTGGCCATCGTGTCGCTCGCGGTGCATGCGCTGCAAGCGCTTTACCAAAGCGCGACGCTGCTGGTGATCGCTTACGCGATGCTGTTCATGCCGGTGGCATTGGTGAGCGTGCGCGCCGCCTTCATGCAGGCACAGCCGCGCCTCGAAGAGACAGCACGCGCGCTCGGCCTGACCTGGTCGCAGACCCTCCTGCGCGTGGTGTTGCCGCTGGCGGGTCCGGGACTCGGCGCGGCCGCGGCGATGGTGTTCATCTCGGTCGTCACCGAGCTCAACGCGACGCTGCTGCTCTCCCCGATCGACACGCAAACACTCGCCACCCAAGTTTGGGCCGATACTTCGACGATGGCGTTCGCCGCCGCAGCACCCTATGCGGCACTGCTCACCGGCATCTCGCTGTTCGCCTCCGGCCTGCTATTCGCGTTGCTCGGCAAATCGGCGTTGCTTGGCGAACGCAGCTGAACGTCGCGCACTGTCGCACGCTTTTTCCATCGGATTTTCATGAGCGAACTTCGTATCCGCGGACTGCAAAAATCGTTCGACGGCCATCCGGTGCTGCACGGCATCGATCTCTCCGTCGAGCGCGGCACGCTGCTCGCGCTGCTAGGACCGTCCGGCAGCGGCAAGACCACCTTGCTGCGCCTGTTGTGCGGCTTCGAACGCGCGGATAGAGGCAGCGTCGAAATCGACGGCCGCCTCGTTGCCGGCGACAACCTGCATGTGCCTTCCGAGCAGCGCCACATTGGCTATGTGCCGCAGGAAGGCGCGCTGTTTCCGCATCTTTCCGTAGCGGACAATATTGTGTTCGGCTTGCCGCGTACGCAGCGCCGCGCGCGTCACCGTGTAGCCGAATTGCTGGAGCTGGTCGGCTTGCCGGCGAACTTCGGCGCGCGCGCGCCGCAGCAGTTGTCGGGTGGCCAGCAGCAGCGTGTCGCACTGGCTCGCGCGCTCGCGCCGTCGCCGACACTGGTGATGCTCGATGAGCCCTTCTCGTCGCTCGACGCCGCATTGCGCCTCGAAACGCGCCAGGCGGTAGCCAGTGCGTTAGCCGCGGCCGGCGCGACTGCCGTGCTCGTCACGCACGATCAATCGGAAGCGCTGTCGCTCGGCCATGAGGTCGCCGTGCTGTGGAACGGCCGGCTGATCCAGACCGCGACGCCGGAGACGCTGTACCGCAGGCCGGTGACGCGTGAACTCGCGTCGTTCGTCGGTGAAGCGGTGTTGTTGCCGGGCGTGGTCAAGCGGGATCGCGTCAACTGCGAGCTCGGAGATTTGCCGCTGTGCGAGCCGATGGGCAACGGCGCGGTCGACGTCATGGTGCGGCCTGAACAGATCCGTCTGCTGCGTGCCGAAGAAACGATGCCGAACGGCGTGGTGTCTCATGACGCCATCGTGCAGGAGGTGATCTTTCAGGGGCAGGATGCGGGCGTCGCGCTGGAATTGCAGTCCGGCGCGCGGACGGTGGTTCGCGCGCGCGTGCCGGGGTATCTGTCGCCGCGGCCGGGCGAACACGTGCGGCTCGCGGTGGATGGTGAAGTGACCGCTTATCCGCGGGGTTGAGCGGCGCAAGTTAAGCCTGAAAGTTGAACCGCAAGGCTGAGCGGAGCGTAAGCGGCGTATCGAAGCAACACCCTTGAGGGGCGCGCTTCCGTCGCTGCGTCATCACGCCGGCGCCGCCGCCCCGCGCGTTTGCGTGCGCAGCGACAAATCCTGCACCATCTGCGCGGCCAGATAATCGCACGTCGGCCGGTCCGATTTGGCGCTGCGCGCCACCACGATTTCCAGCGGCGCGATCTTCGGCAAACCTTGCGCTTCGCCGAGTATCGCCAGCCGCGGCGGCACGCTGCAGCGCGTGAGCGCGATCACCGAAAGCCCCGCATCCACGGTCGCCACCAAACCCATCAGACTTGCGCTGCTAAATGCCGCCCGATAGCGGATATGTGCGCCGTCGAGCGCCGCCAGCGTATGCTCGCGCGCGACACAGCCCGGCTCGTAAAGTCCGACCGGCAATGGCGATGCCGCCAGCACCGGCGTATCGACCGACGCCCCCACCCATACCATCGGCTCGCTGCGCACGAATTCGCCGCGCAATTTGCGGTCGCGCGTGACGAAGGCGAGATCGATCTTGTTATCGGCCAGCATTGGCGCGAGCGACGTGCTCTGCGCGCAGACGATCTCGATCTCCACGTGCGGATACAGATTCGAAAAGCGCCGCAACACCGGCGACAGCAGCGACGACACGTAATCGTCCGGTGCGCCCAGCACCACGCGCCCGGTCACCTCGGGCCGCACGATCGCCGACCACGCCTCCTCATGCAACGCCAACACACGCCGCGCGTATTCGAGCAGCGTATTGCCGGGCCGCGTGAGCGAGAGATTGCGCGTGTTGCGGGCAAACAGCGTGGTGCCGAGCATGGTTTCGAGCCGCTTGATCTGCATGCTGACCGCCGCCTGCGAGCGGTGCACGGTAGTCGAGGCCTTCGTGAAGCTGCCCGTTTCCACCACCGCGACGAAGGTGCGCAGCAAATCGACGTCGAATTCCGGGTGCATGATTTATCAATCCAGCTTATGGAATTACTCAATTTAATTCGTTTGTCGGTACCGCGCAAGCCGCGTAATACTTGTGACTCCACCTTATGTGACCCATTTTCGGAGCGGCTTCGCATGTCCCTCACCCAACGTCAACAAGGCGCCATTACGCTGGCCAGCGGCGGACTTTTGATGGGCACGCTCGGCATCTTCGTCGAGGAAGCGCGGCTCGGCGCGTTGACGCTGGTGTTCTTTCGCTGCCTGTTCGGTTTTCTTTCGCTCGCCGCGTATTGCGCGTGGAAAGGTTTCTTCACACGAGCGCATTTCACGCGGCGCACCGTCGCGCTGGCGCTGATCTCCGGCGTGTTGATGGTCACGCAGTGGGTTGGCTTCTTCGATGCGATTCATCGCACCAGCATTGCGGTGGCGACGGTGGTGTTTCATGTGCAGCCGTTCTGGGTCGTGCTGATGGGCGCGGCGCTGTTTAACGAGCGCCTCGGCGTCGACCGGCTTGGCTGGATCGCGACCGCGTTCGTCGGGCTTGTGTTGGCCTCGGGCGTTGCGGCGGCCGGGAATCTGCAGGGGCACGCGAGCTATCTGATCGGCATCGGCGAGGCATTGGCGGGCTCGGTGCTATACGCGAGCGTTACGCTGATCGCCAAAGGACTCGGCAATTTGCGGCCGCATTTGCTGACACTCGCGCAATGCGCGGTCGGCGTGGTGTGCCTGCCTTTCATTGCGCCGCTCACTGCCGTGCATATCGGGCCGATGCAATGGTTCTGGCTGGTCGGCATGGGCGTGCTGCACACGGGGCTGTCGTATGTGCTGATCTACGGAGCGCTGCCGAAGCTGAGCACGCCGATCATCGCCGTGCTGCTGTTCGTCTATCCGCTGACGGCGATCGTGGTCGATGCCGTTGTGTATGGGCGGGCGCTGTCGCTGCCGCAACTCGCGGGCATGGCATTGATCGTGATTGCGAGCCTCGGCGTGAATCTCGGCTGGCCGCTATTGTCGATGTTGCGTCCCCGCGGACAGGTGCGGCATCACGCGGATTGAGATTTGCCCTCGCGTGCATTTCCCATTCACCCGCGCCCGTTTTTTTTAGTCGTCGTAGTGGAAACGGCAAGCGATCACATAGATCTTTCCGTCTCTCGGCAAATAAACCAGTCGATCAGCGTGAGTGATGCGTCGCGACCAGAAACCGCTTAAGCTGCCCACCAGCGCTTCTGGCTTTCCAGTACCGCGAAAGGGATCGCGCCGACACTCCTCTAGCAGCGTATTGATCTTGTGTAAGACCTTTCGATCAGTCTCCTGCCAGTACAGGTAGTCGACCCACGCTTCGTCCGTGAACATAAAGACACTATCAGCCTTTGCGGCCTCCTCGTTGCAACTTTTCTGTTTGTTCATCGGTCAGCAGGTCGCGCGAAGTCGCACCGCCGGCATTCAACTGAGCGATAGATTTGGCAAGCCGCTGGGCGTTCTTCGATGAACTCAACAGATACAAGGTTTCCTGCATCGCATTGAAATCATCGAGCGAAACCATGACCACATTTTCGCCGCTCTGCCGGGTTATCAGCATGGGCGTGTGATCGCGGCAAACGTCGTCCATCGCTTGCTTAAAGCCGGCGCGGGCCTCGCTATAAGTAAGGACGTTCATTCGTTTTCTCGATCTGAGAGGTTTCCCTCCAGTCGCTCCTGTCAAAAAGTTAGAGACGTTTCCACCGCCAAACGGAGTACTTGTACCCGGGAGGCTGCCAAATGAGGTGGCGGCTCGCAGCAACAAAAATCAAGCTGAGCCGCCGCAATCATTGTACAGAGTACTGTACATACCGGCAAACCCAAAACTGCGTAGGAACACGTCGTCCAACCGATAGGAAGCATGCCCGTTAGCGACCATGCCCGCCACTCAGCCAAACGGCCAGTCTCACTGCGGCAGCACCTCCCCCTTCGTCTCCGGTGCAAACGGAATCACGAACAAGCCGACGACAAACGCCAGCGCCGTGAGCGCCACCGGCACGCCCAGCGTATGCATATGCAGCACCGCCGCGCCGAGCAAAAAGTTGACACCCGCCCCGACGAACCGTCCGAACGAAGTACAAAACGCGAACGCCGTGGCCCGCACGCGGGTCTCGAACTGCTCCGGCAGCCACAAGCTGAACAGTGCAAAATTGCCGCCGAAGAAGCCCAGCACGAAGAGCCACGCGATAAACGGCGCGAGCCCATTCGGCAAATAGAACGCCCAGCCGAAACTGCCGACAATCGCCACCGCCATGCCGGTGAAGTAAATCGCCAATGTATTCTTGCGGCCGATCCGCTCCGCCAGCGGCGGCAATGCGAGACAGCCGAGAATCGTCGCAATCGACAGCAAGCCGGTTGCCAGCGAAGCCGTCCTGATCGCATCGTTCTTCGCCATGCCGGCCTTCGTCGCCAGTTGAATCACAGCCGATGGCTCGTACACTGCGCCCGCCCACAGACCGATAATCGCGATCGTCAGCAGAATGCACGCGACCCACGTGCGGCGCCGGTACGCCGGCCCGAGGATTTCGCGCAGCGGTTTGACGTGCTCCGTGCGCGCCTCCGCCTTCTGCCACTTCTCCGACTCCTTCACGCGCAGCAGCACCAGAATCGCGACCACGACCGGCACGGCGCCGGTCAGGAACATCGCGCGCCAGCCGAAATGCACACCGATCGTGTAGTTGAGCGCGGCCGCCAGAAAGAATCCGGCGTAGTAGCCCGTTTGCAGATACCCGGCGCCCATCTTGCGGCGATCTTCCGGCCATGATTCAGCCACGTACGTCCCCGCCAGCGCCCACTCGCCACCAATGCCGACCCCGGCAATGAAACGGTAGATGGCGAGCTCCCAGACGTTGTGCGAAGTCGCGGCAAGTCCCGTGAAAATGGCGAACGTGAAAATAGTGCCCGCCAACACCTTGGTGCGGCCGAAGCGGTCCGCCAACGGCCCCCAGATGAACGACAGCCCCCAGCCAACCAGAAACAGCGCGAACAGAATCGAACCGGCGAGGCCGACATTCGCGGGCGTCGCGGCGTACCCCGAGCGCGGCAACAACTCGGTCAACGCCGGCGTCAACACAAGCGCGTAGATGAACGAGTCCATCCCATCGAGCGTCCAGCCAGCCCACGCTCCCCAAAACCCTGCGATCTGCGAACGATTGAGCGGCGTGCGGCGCCGCGCGACCGACGTGCGCTCGGTTAGTGAACTCATCATGCTCCTCCGGCCCTGCGGTTGACGTACGTGGCGTACGTGGCTGACATAAAGGGAACGACTGGATGGCGCGCCTGTTAGTGAACCGATGCGCCTCGTATAACGTTATTAAGAGGGCACCGCAGACCGCCGGTGGTGAAAAGCTTTCCGGGTTTGTCCGTCTTTAACTGGCACATTTTCATATATAATATTTGATATCATGAACGATGCAACAGATGGTTTTCCCCTGGACGCTCCGGCGCGCACCCCGCTTCTACCCGCGGCGGCGCCGCGTGAGAGCATGTCCCACGTCATCGCGGAGGCGCTGCGCGCGGCGATTGTCGAAGGCACCCTGGCACCTGGTGCGCCGCTGCGGCAGGACGCGATCGCGCGGCATTTTTCGGTCAGCGCAATTCCTGTGCGCGAGGCCTTGCGCCAGCTCGAAAGCGAAGGCTGGGCGCGAGCCGCCGTGCATAAAGGCGCGACCGTCGCGCCCTTGTCGGCGGATGAAGCACGCGAAATCTATGAGATCCGCTCCGCGCTGGAGAGCCTCGCCATCGGCCTGGCGATTCCGAATCACACTGCTGCCACGCTGCGCGAATCCGCCAGCCTCTGCCGTGCCGCCGAGCGCGAGTCCGATCCGTCGCTGTATGTCGCGCGCAATGTGGCCTTCCATATGAGCCTGTATGCACCGGCCGCCCGTCCGCAACTCGACGACATGATCGGCACGCTGCATCGGCGCGGCGAACGGTATTTACGCCTCAAGTTCGGCTTGCCGTCGTACAAGGGCGAGTCGGACAACGAACACGCCGCCTTGCTCGACGCGGTACAACGCCGTGATATTCCTGCTGCACAGTCCCTGGTCGTCGCGCATCTGCTCGGCACCGGCGACTTGCTGCATCGTTTCCTGACCGAACGCGCGCAGGCGGAAGCCGCGCTTGCAAACCAACCCAAGCCGCGCGCCAGACGCATGCGCACCACCACCGGGAGCTGAATCCGCCGATGAACCGACCCGCCGAAGCCGCCGAAGCTTCCACCACTGCACGGTCCTGGACCACCCGCCGCGACGAAAAGAACCGTCGCCTCGCGGCCATTGCACCGTGGCTGGAAGACGGCATCCTGCCGACCACCCGCATCGTCGATGCGCTCGAAACACTGATTCAACCGGGCGACCGCGTCGCACTCGAAGGCGACAACCAGAAACAGGCCGACTTCCTGTCCCGTTCGCTTGCCAAGGTCGATCCGCAAAAGATCCACGACGTGCATCTGCTGATTTCGAGCATCAGCCGCCCTGAACATCTGACGCTGTTCGAGCGCGGCATCGCGCATAAGGTCGATTTCTCGTTTGCCGGACCGCAAAGTTTGCGCGTCGCGCAGTTGCTCGAAGACGGCCAACTGGAAATCGGCGCGATCTACACGTACGTCGAGTTGTACGCGCGGATGTTCGTCGATCTCACGCCGCACGTCGCATTGCTGTGCGCGGAAAAGGCTGACCGTCACGGCAACCTGTACACCGGACCGAACACGGAAGACACGCCGACCATCGCCGAAGCCGCCGCGTTCCGGCATGGCATCGTGATCGTGCAGGTCAACGAAATCGTCGATGAACTGCCGCGCGTCGACATTCCGGGTTCGTGGGTCGACGTGGTCGTAGAGGCCGATAGGCCCTTTGCCGTCGAGCCGCTGTTCACGCGCGACCCGCGGCATATCGGCGACCTGCAGGTGCTCACCGCGATGATGGTGATTCGCGGCATCTACGAACCGTACGGCGTGAGTTCGCTGAATCACGGCATCGGCTTCGATACGGCGGCGATCGAATTGCTGCTGCCCACCTACGGCGAATCGCTCGGTCTGAAAGGCAAAATCTGCCGCAACTGGACGCTCAATCCGCACCCCACCATGATCCCCGCGATCGAGTCGGGCTGGGTCGACAGCATCCATTGCTTCGGCAGTGAAGTCGGCATGGAGGCGTATATCGAGGCGCGCCCCGACGTGTTTTTCACGGGCAACGACGGCAGCCTGCGCTCGAACCGTGTGCTGTGCCAACTGGCGGGTCAATACGGTGTCGATCTGTTTATCGGCTCCACCTTGCAGATCGACGCGGACGCGAATTCGTCGACGGTCACGCGCGGGCGTCTTGCCGGTTTCGGCGGTGCGCCGAACATGGGTCACGATCCGCGCGGCCGGCGTCATTCGAGCGAAGCGTGGCTCAAGCTGCTGAAAGACCAGGGTCCGGTCTCGCGCGGGCAGAAGCTGGTCGTGCAGATGGCCGAGACGTACAAGAAAGGGGGCGAGCCGACCTTCGTCGACGAACTCGATGCGGTCGCCGTCGGCGCGAAAAGCGGCATGCCGATTGCCCCCGTGATGATCTACGGCGACGACGTGAGCCATGTCGTCACCGAGGAAGGCATCGCGTATTTACACAAGGCCGAAGGGATCGACGAGCGGCGTGCGGCGTTGGCCGCGGTGGCCGGCGTGACGCCGATCGGGCTGCGCGCCAAGCCGGAGAAAACGGCTGAGTTGCGCCGGCGTGGCATCGTTGCGTATCCGGAAGATCTCGGCATTCGCCGCGGCGAAGCAAAGCGTTCGTTGCTGGCGGCACGCAGCATCGACGATCTGGTGACGTGGTCGGGTGGCCTGTACGCGCCGCCGGCCCGCTTCAGGAGCTGGTAACGATGGGCTCCCGCGAAGCTTTGCTCGAGCGTGCCGTCGAAGGCGCACCGCAGCAGGAGGCGGAAGCTGGACTAGCCGTCCTGCGCTGGCCCGTCGTACCAGCACGCTACACAGGTACGGTGGCGCATGCGGCAAGCAAGGCAAGCACGGCAATCAGCGCTGCGGTGGCGCGGCACAGGGCGCTGTCCGATGCCCAACTTGCACGCTATGCCGTCACCGCGCTGATCGAAGAAGCGCAACTCACGCCGAAACCCGCGCTGGTCGACCGGCGCGGCAGCGGCGCGCATCGCGACCTCGATCTCGCCACCATGCTGCGCTCGGCACACGCGCTCGAACCGACCTTCGCGGCGCTCGCACGCACAGCGTGCCGCCGTGGTGAACCATCCGCGCTGTTGCGTGCCGAACTCGCGCAAATCGGCCGCGCCGGTGAACAGGACATGTTGCATGCCACCGGCGGCAGCAACGCCCATCGCGGCGCGATCTGGATCGTCGGCCTGCTCGTGGCGGGCGCGTCGATGACGGGCGACACCGCGCATCTGAACGCGTCGCGCGTCTGCGCGCTCGCCGCGCAGATTGCGTGCTTCCCGGATCGCTTCGCCGCCCCCGCCGATAGTCACGGCGAGCGCGCGCGGCGGCGCTATCAGGTAGGCGGAGCACGCCGTGAGGCACAAGACGGTTTCCCGCACGTCATCGATATCGGCTTGCCCGCGTTGCTCGCAGCGCGCGCCAACGGCGTCGACGAAAACGCCGCGCGTATCGACGCCCTGCTCTCGATCATGGTGTCGCTCGACGACACCTGCCTGCTGCATCGCGCGGGTTTGCCTGGTTTGCGGACGGCGCAACAAGGCGCGCGCCTTGTACTGCAAGCCGGCGGAAGTTCCACGCCCGCTGGGTACACCGCCCTCGTTGCACTCGAACACGCATTGCTGTCGCTCAACGCATCCCCTGGCGGCGCAGCCGATCTGCTCGCCGCCACCCTCTTTCTCGACATGCTGGCACATCACGACGCCAGCGGGAGCTCCGCCTCATGGAACATCTGACCTTCGACTATCCGGCGCAACGCGCCGTCACGACCCGCGCGCATGTCGGCGTGGTCGGTTCGGGCGACCTGGAAGTGCTGCTGTCGCCTGCTGAAAACGGCCCTGCCCTGACCGCGCATGTGGTCGTGCGGACCAGCGTCGACGGCTACAGCCACATCTGGAAGAGCGTGCTCGACCGCTTCTTCACCCGTTATGACGGCGCGGCGCAAATCGAAATCAACGACTTTGGCGCGACACCCGGCGTGGTGGCGCTGCGGCTCGCGGAAGCCATCGAAGCGGCGGAACTGGGAGACGGCGCGTGAACACAATCGCTACCGCACGCCCTGCGCCCATGCTGCGCGAAAGCTTCATTGAGCTGCCCGCGCGCGAACGCACCCGCTCGCTGCTCGACGCCGGCACGTTCCGCGAACTGCTCGGACCGTTCGACAAGATCGAGTCGCCGTGGCTGCCGCTGCAAGATGTCGTCTGCCAGGCGGATGACGGCTGCGTGATCGCGCGCGGCACCATCGACGGCGAACCCGCCGTGGTCGCCGCGATCGAATCCGCATTCCAGGGCGGCAGCATCGGCGAAGTGTCGGGCAGCAAGATCGCCGCCGCGTTGGACATGGCCTTGCGCGACTGCGAACGCGGCAAGATCGTGCGTCCTGTCGTGTTGTTCGAAACCGGCGGCGTGCGGCTGCAGGAAGCTAACCTCGGCCTCGCGGTGATCGCCGAGATTCAGGCCGCGATCGTCGCGTTGCGCCGGCATGTGCCGGTAGTCGGCGTGATTGCGGGGATGGTGGGCTGCTTCGGCGGGATGTCGCTTGCCGCGGCCTTGTGCTCGTATCTCGTCGTGACGAAGCAGGGGCGGCTCGGCATGAACGGCCCCGAAGTGATCGAACAGGAAGCCGGTATCGAAGAACTCGACGCGAGCGATCGGCGCCGAGTGTGGCAATTGATTGGCGGCGAACAACGGGCTGCGACCGCGCTCGCCGATCAACTGGTCGACGACGATGCGCACGCGGTGCGCGCCGCCGTGCGCTCAGCATTCACACAAGGCGTGCCGGTTGCGCATCGCAGCGAACAGGTCGACATCTTCCTCAACCGCCTCGCGCAGATCGACCCGGCCAGCGTGACGCCGGACACGATGCGCGATGTGTACAACCCACATGCGCGGAACAACGCGCGCAAGGAGCAGGCATGAGCGATACCCCCCTCAGCCGCGGCGCGCGCTGGTTCCACGCGTTAGCTGGCGAACCGTCCGGCAAGGCACCCGTATGGAGCGGCGATGCGCCGCTCGGCAGCGAGACCGCGCGCTTCATTGCTGTCGTCCCCGATCCCGACAACCGCTTTCCCCGTGCGACCGATAACGTCGTCGGTCTCGAGCAAGGCTGGCAGCTCGCGCGCACAGTACGCGAGGCCATCGCGCAGGACGAAGCGAGCGGTACGCGCCGCCCGATTGTCGCGATCGTCGATGTCAAAAGCCAGGCGTACGGCTACCGCGAAGAAATGCTCGGCATTCACCTCGCTTGCGCCGCGGCGGTCGATGCATACGCGTCGGCGCGCGACGCCGGCCATCCGGTGATCGCGTTGATCGTCGGGCCGGCCATGTCGGGCGCGTTCCTCGCGCACGGCTATCAGGCCAACCGGATCGTCGCACTCGACGCGCCCGGCACGATGGTTCACGCAATGGGCAAGGAAGCGGCCGCCCGGGTCACGCGGCGCACCGTCGAAGCACTCGACGCGCTCGGCGAAACCATTGTGCCGATGTCGTACTCGATGGCGTCGTTTGCCAAATTGGGCCTGCTCGATCAACTAATCGAAGGTGTCGACGCCGATGCGCCGGATGCCGCGCAAATCGAGCGCGTGCGTCAGGTGTTGACCGGGCAGATTCGCAACGCGCGCGATGGCAGCCGCGGTCTGTCGCATCGTCTCGAATCGGCGGCGGCGCAAAGGAATCGCGCAGCGTCGATCGAAGTGCGGCGTCGTCTCGCCGAACAATGGGACGCCGTGTAATGCGGGTCTGCGCAGCACCGCCGTTTGCAGGCGATCACGCGTTGTCGTGCGACGCGCATTGGCAACCGCATGACCTGCTGCGCTTGCACCGTTTGCGGCAGTCTGACGGCGAACCGGTGTGGCTTCATGGGTCGTTCGAGCGCGCCCCGTATGCGGTCGTAAGACGCGCGCTGGCCGCTGACGGCTTCGTGGCGATCGGCTTGCGCGGTAGGGAACGGTCGCAGCGTTACGGCACATGGGCGCATCGAGACGATATTGAAACCGCCGTGCCGCCAGAAGCGTTAGCGCGACGCAGCCCTCTTGCGGAGCGCAATGCGTTGCCTGCTTTCGCGGCCCTTGCCGCATTACAAGGCGACACCGCCGGCGCGTTGGCTGAATTCGTCTGGGGACCAACCGGCAGCGCGGGCTTCGAACTGGCAACTCAGGCACCCGCCGTCACTTTTTCGAGCGATCTCGATCTGCTGATCCGCGCGCCGGAGAAACTCTCGCACGGCGCGGCCATTCAGTTGCTGAACCATCTGCAAGCAATCGCACAGCGCGCCGGCATTCGCGTGGATGCTCAACTGGAAACGCCCGCAGGCGGCGTTGCGCTGGCCGAGTGGGCAGCGGATAAAGCACGCGTGATGGCGCGCCATGCTCGCGGCCCGCAGCTGGTTGCCGATCCGTGGGCGCCCGCTCACGGCGATGCCTGATGCTGGCCCTTCTGTTTCCCGGCCAGGGCGCGCAGTCGGATGGATTCCTGCACCGTCTGCCGCAGCACCGAGCTGTGACTGAGACACTGGAAGAAGCGTCTCAGGTGCTCGACACCAACGTACTCACACTCGACACACCAAACGCGCTGCGCTCGACCATAGCGGTTCAGGTCGGCTTGACCGTCGCGGGCGTGGCGATCACGCGCGCACTGGCAGATGAACAGCTCACGCCGGAGATCAGCGCGGGTTTGTCGGTGGGGGCGTATACAGCGGCGGTCAGTTGCGGCGCGATTCGCTTTGGCGACGCGTTACGGATGGTTCGAAAGCGCGCTGAATTGATGGAGGCGGCGTACCCGTCGGGCTACGGTCTCGCGGCCGTGTCGGGCTTGACCGAACACCAACTCGAAACGCTCGCCGCTCTGCAAGCAAATGCAGGCAATCAACGCGTCTATGTTGGCAATGTGAATGCGCCGCGTCAGATCGTCATGGCCGGAGCGAATGGTGCGCTGGACAGGTTCATCGAACGCGCGCTGGCGGCAGGCGCCCGCAAAGCCATCCGTCTTGCGGTAAGCGTGCCGTCACATTGCGAACTGCTCGCGCACGCCACGGACGAACTGATTGCATACGCACAGGAAGTACCTTTTCACACGCCGCAAAGCACCTATATCGGCAATCGCGGCGGCCGCCCTCTGTACACAGCGGACGCCATTCGCGACGATCTCGCGACCAATATGCGCTACACCGTGCGCTGGTTCGACGCGCTCACCGTCATGCAGGAAATGGGCGCGCGCGTGCTGATTGAAGCCCCGCCGGGCCAGGTGTTGACGGACATTGTGCGTGAAAATTTTCCGGATACCGCCGCGCTCGCTGCGAGCAGCTTCTCGTTCGACAGACTTGTGGCGACTGCCCGACGGCGCCTCGAGCCAGACTGAGCACAAGCACGCCGCCGTTCAGCCGACGCACGCTTTATTGCTCACTCAACGAAGATTTCCTGCAAGGTCGACAACGCATTCGAAAGCGCCGCATCCGACACTGCGCCGGCTCGCTTTACGAGCCGCGTCTTGTCAACCGTGCGAATCTGGTCGAGCAGAATCAAACCTTTCTTGCGCAAGAACGTGAGTGGAACACGAAAAGGCGCCGCGCGACCGGCAGTGCTCATGGGCGCCACAATCACAGTGCGCAGGTGATCGTGCAATTCGGCCGGCGACACAACCACGCAAGGACGCGTTTTCTGAATCTCGCTGCCAACGGTTGGATCCAGCGCGACCAGCCAGACGTCGCCTCGCGCTACCACTCGAGCCCCGCGTCATCGGCGTTGGGAAATTCGCCCATCACCAGTGCGTCGTCTTTCGATGCTGCCAACGAACGGCCCGCGTCCGCCCATCCCGCACGCGCTTTTTTCTGCGGACGCCTTATCACCAGAGCGTTTCCTTCAACTTGCATATCCACTTCGTCCTCCAGCCCAAGTTGGGTCAAGATCGGTTTCGGAATCAGTACACCATGGGAATTACCCATTCTACGGATGGTTGTTTTCATGGCTGAACCTGAAGTGGAATCCTAAGCGGTCGAGGCAATAAAGTAAACACAATGTTATTACAGTGTAGCACGGCAAATGGCATAAGACGAATGACGTATTTTTGTGTGCTCGTTGCCCGCCTGCCGCGCTACCGCGCGTTCGCGCTATAACGCCTGCTCCGGCGCGCGTCCGATCGCATGTGAGTCGGACGCCGCCGCTTCGCCCCGCCCGCGCTCACGGCCTGGCGCCACAACAGCGCCGCTGCCGCCGGAACCTCGCACCGATCTTGCATGCCGTTCGATCAGCCGTTGCAGCAAGCAGAACGCGCACAGCAGGGCGCCGATCGCGATTCGGGTCCACCATGAACTGAGCGTGCCATCGAAGGTAATCAGTGTCTGAATCGTGCCCAGAATGCCGACGCCGGACAGCGCGCAAAACAACAGGACGGTGACGGCAATCGGTAGCGTGCGCGGATAGACGATATGGGCCCAGGCTGCGAGATTCGCTCGAGCACGGACGGCGATGGAGCGCGACGTTGGAGAGGCTTTTTTATGCGCTTAGGTTCTCGACACGGCTTCGGGCAGGCAGCGACCCGCTTTCGGGCTTTCGGGCGCCAGGTTTCGGCTCAGGAGCAAAGCGGCCGATGGCGAGCCCGCAAGCTAGCGGGCTGCCGCGCGCGGCGTCACCCAGCGAAACGTCAGATTGATTCGCTCGCCCGCCACGCGTGGCTCTTTCGGCACACGATGCCGCCAGTCGGCCTGCGTGTTGCCTCTCATCACAAGCAAGCTGCCGCCCTTCAGCGAAAACGACTGCACGACGCCAGTCCTGTTGTGCCGCAAGTCGAAAGTGCGCGCGACGCCCAGGCTGATCGACGCAATCACCGGCCGCACGCCGAGCTCCGGCTCGCGATCCGCGTGCCACCCCATGCTGTCCATGCCGCTGCGATAGCGGTTGATCAGCACGCTGTTAAAGCGCGCGTGGCAGCTTGCCTCCGCCGCGGCTCGCAGTTCCGCGACGATCGGGGTCCATGGTTGCGGTACGTTGCGAATGCCGGAGTAGACGTAGACCGCGTCCGGTTCGCCCTGCCAGGCGGTCAGCCGCGGCAGCGGCACACGGCCGGCAGGCGTGCCCATCATGTCTTGACGCCATTCCACTTCGCCGATGAGTTGAGCCAAAGCGCGCGCCGCGGCCTCGGGCGCCAGCCACTCGGGATACCAGTCGACGTCGGGCGCCGGAAGGTCATCGAAAAGGTCCGTCATAAGATTGCCCGAATGCGATTGCGTGTGCGATACGTGCGCGAGTGAGAACCTAGCTATTATGGCGGCAACGACGACGACGCTCACGCCTGCGGCTTGCGCTGTCATCCGTTTTTTTCACTCTCCTACTTCAACGGGTTTCCACCATGATTCTTTCCGATCAGGCTCTCGATCAGCTCTTTCGCGAAGCGCGCACCCATAACGGCTGGCAGGCCAAACCGGTCGACGACGCCGTGCTCAAGCAACTCACCGAGCTCGTACTGCTCGGGCCGACCTCGGCCAATTCGAGCCCCGGCCGCTTCGTCTACGTGAAAACGGCCGAAGGCAAAGAGAAGCTGCGTCCGGCCTTGTCGCCAGGCAATCTCGAGAAGACGATGGCGGCGCCGGTCACGGTGATCGTCGGAATGGACATGGCGTTTTACGAGCATCTGCCGAAACTGTTTCCGCATGCCGACGCGCGCAGCTGGTTTGCGGGCAACGACAAGGCGATCGCGGATACGGCCTTTCGCAATTCGACGCTGCAAGGCGGCTATCTGATTCTCGCGGCCCGCGCGCTCGGTCTGGACACGGGTGCGATGTCGGGATTCGACGCCGCCAAGGTCGACGAGGCTTTCTTCGCCGGCACGACCGTGAAGTCGAACTTCCTGATCAATCTGGGCTACGGCGACCCGGCGAAACTGTTCCCGCGCAGCCCGCGCTTCACCTTCGACGAAGCCGCCCGGATCGCCTGACAGAGCTTTGGCCGCGCCGGTGCGGTTATCCGAAGAGCGCCACGTAGAACACTACCGCGCCGATCACCGCGCCGACAAAGCAGAAGCCTTCCTCGGCGTCGTCGCCATTGGAGCGCAACCACGCGCCGACGGCGCCGAACAGCCCTGCGATGCCGAGCGCAACGCATACCATCACCACGTCGAATAACGCGCTTTTGCCCAGCTCGGAGAAGTCGATGTTGCGCACGCCGAAGTACAAGGCGAGCGCCATCAACGACATGCCCACCAGCGGCAGCATGACGTGGCTGCCCTCTCGTCCGACGTGATGTCCATGAAGTACGTGGCGTACGTGATTACCCGATCCAAGCAGTTTCATGATGCGCCTCCTGCCTCGCCCTCAACCGACGACAAAACGAACCGCCGCTGGGCCGCGATGGCCCTGAGACGACACGGTTCTATTTGAGAATAGTGCACACAAAACACCATTCAAAGCCCATTTAATTAGAGTGCCGCAGCAACTCGGACGGGGCATGCGGCAACGGGAATTGCTGCAATGCGATATCCGCTTGCCGCGTCAAGCATGAACATGCTCGGCCGCCCCCGCGGGAGCACATCTGGCGCTGTCCACAATGGGGAGCACATCTCGGTAGAATGATCGGGCTCGCCCGCTATTTCATGGTTGCACCTGGCGAGCTGCCGCCGTTGCTCCGCTCGTGTCGGCCCCTTCCCGCCTCGATCCTCTCTATGCGCCGCTCATCGTTTCTTGTTCGCTTCATTTTGATTGGCATCTTGCTGCATATCTACGTCGGCTTTCGTCTGATTCCCGACATGCCGGTCAATGCCACCGGCCGATGGCTGTGCGCGTTGTGGCTGGTGCTGTCGATCTTTCTGATCCCGCTCGGCATGCTGGCGCGCACCATCAAACAGCAGCCGCTCAGCGACCGCCTCGCGTGGGTCGGCCTGCTGGCGATGGGCTTCTTCTCGTCGCTGCTGGTTCTGACGTTCGTGCGCGACCTGGCGCTCGCCTCGCTGCTCACCGTCGATGCAATCTGGCCGAGCACGATTGCAATCGCGCACTGGCGCATCGGCTCGGCGGCAGCCGTCCCGTTGCTGGCGTTGCTCTCGACACTCGTCGGTCTGTTCAACGCCCGGCGCCGCGCCAGGGTGGTGACGATCGAGGTGCCGATCGACGATTTGCCGGCAGCGCTCGACGGCTTCACGATCGTCCAGATCAGCGACATCCACGTCGGCCCGACCATCAAAGGCCGTTATGTGGATGCGATCGTCGACGCGGTGAATCGTCTGAAGCCGGATCTGATTGCCGTTACCGGCGATGTGGTAGACGGCAGCGTGCCGCAACTGACCAGACACACGCAGCCCCTGTCGCGGCTCAGTGCGCGTCACGGCGCGTTCCTTGTGACCGGCAACCATGAGTATTACGCCGGCGCGAACGCCTGGATCGACGAATTCCGGCGCCTGGGGTTGAACGTTCTGCTCAACGAGCATGTGATCGTGGAACACGACGGCGCGCGCGCCGTGATTGCCGGGGTGACTGATTACTCAGCGGGTCATCATGACCCGCTGCATCGCAGCGACCCGGTTGCGGCCCTCGCAGGTGCCCCTGGCGACGTGCTGATCAAAGTACTGCTCGCGCACCAGCCGCGTTCCGCCGAAGCAGCCGCAGCAGCAGGGTTTACGCTGCAGCTATCGGGCCACACGCACGGCGGCCAGTTCTTTCCGTGGAACTTCTTTGTGCGTTTGCAGCAGCCGTTCACAGCGGGTCTCGCGCGGCTGAACGGCTTGTGGGTCTACACGAGTCGCGGTACTGGCTATTGGGGACCGCCGAAGCGCCTGGGGGCGCCCTCGGAGATCACGCGATTGCGCCTCGTGCCCGGCGAGCCCGACTGAAGCGTCAAAGCACGCGCCAAACATCGCCCCACCGAAGTCATATTGGATTACGCCGCAATAAGAAACGCGGACGTCCATAAAGGACATCCGCGCCCCGGCGCTGATGCGCCGTTTCAGCTAGTCAGACTTACTGCGCAGGCGCCACGGCCACGCTGACCTGCGGTGCGTATGCCACCGACACTTGCATACCCGGCGTCACGCCGGCGACCTTTGCCGGCTCGCGGCCCTGGATATGAAACACCGCGCCATTCGAGCCCTTCAGGGCCATGATGCCGGACGCGTGGTCGATGGCCTGAACTTCGGCGCTCACGTTCTGCGCAGTGTTCTGCTGTACCGGTTGAGCAGCCGTACCGTGGCCGTCGGCACCACGCGTCACGCTGACCATGGCGTTGCGCATCATCCGGATGTGGACCTTGCCACCCTGCTTGATCTGCGCCAGGTTGCTCGTCTCAGTGATATTGAACGACGCTTCGCCACCCTGCGCATCGAGCACGGTCACCGAATGTTTAGCCTGGTCGACCGACTTCACGACACCATCTGCCTGCAGCGTGCTGCTGCCTTCAAACGGCGCGGGCAGACCGGCGGCGAACGATACGAGCGGAGCAGCAGCAATCAACGCACCGGCAACGATGCCAAGAGCCTTATCTTTCATACATTCCTCAATTGGGTGAACAGCGGAAAAGAGACGGTGTCGAGCGGATCGGATGCGCCTGACATGGCACAAGGACAACCAAAAAGTTTCTGGGCGAAACCGTGAGATGTAAAACGCGGATAGAGCACCAAAACCGCACGACGTGTTTCGAAGTGTGCAAACAGTGTGTTTTCCGGGATGAACGCCGTCAATATTCGGAGTCCGTATTTATATAAGGAAAATTCCGAGCTTGCCACGGGAAATTCCGCAAGCATCCCACACCGCACTCCGCCGTCCCGTCCCGTCTCATCTCGGCTCATCTCGGCTCGGCTCGGCTCGGCTCGGCTCATCTCGGCTCGACTTAACTTTGCAGAGCTGCCTAAAATTCGCCCAGTTCATTTAACCGGAATCACGATCGTGGACAGCAGCAGTCGTACCAGTCGAGCTTCGATTCGCCCGATCGCCTGATCGCCTGATCGGCAAGATTTCCGCGCCAGCCTTTGCCTGTCGCCGTCTTGCCTTCGGGCCCGACGGTGCACATCGTCTATGCCCTCGTACTGCCAGTGAAGCGCCGCACGGCTCGACGCCTTGCGCTTGCTCCATGACTTGTGCGCCGCGAGCCCCGGCTCGCATGCCTCGTCACGCCTGAGCGCACCCGCGTTCCATCTTCGGATACGCGATGCTGTCACGCGTGGGGTTCATACTGTGCGAACACGCGTCTCAACCTTTCTTACCGATGACCATTGAATTCGTCTGGCGGCTCTTTGCCGCCTTCAGCTGCGGCGTCGCGATCGGCCTCGAACGGCAGATGCGCCAGCGCAACGCCGGCCTGCGCACCATCACGCTGGTCGCCAGCGGCGCGTGCCTGTTCGTCACGCTCGGCGTGCTGACCGGCAACGGCACCGCCGGCATCACGCAAATTGCCGCGTATGTCGTGTCTGGCGTCGGCTTTCTCGGCGGCGGTGTGATCATGCGCGACAAGGGCTCGATTCAGGGGATCAACACCGCCGCGACCTTATGGTGCTCGGCGGCGGTCGGCGTATTGTGCGGTGCGGGGCATTTCGGCCCGGCGCTCGCCGGCACCGCGGTCGTGCTGCTGACCAATACGGTACTGCGCGAAGTAAGCCGTGCCATCAACGCGGCGCCCGTTTCGGACGCCGACCTCGTGCGCGAGTATGTGCTGACGATTGTTTGCCGGGAGGCCGATGAGATTCACATTCGTACCGCGGTATCCAACTCGATGTATTCGACACCGCTGTCGTTCCAGAGCCTGACGAGCGAAGACGTCGAAGACGACTCGGGACGCATTCGCGTTACGGCAACATTAAAGCTGCATCCGAAAGATCAGCCGAAGCTCGAACAGATGGCGAGCCGCATCAGCATGGAAAAGAGCGTATCGAGCGTCAGCTGGACGGCCACAGATGCGGAGCCGACACCGGAGTGAGTCATCTTGTGTAAGCTCCCCATATTCGCGCGCATCGTCTACACTTAGCTTGCAATAGATTTAGACAATGTTAATTCCGCGTCCTGAATATGGACTGTCCCATAACCTTCGACTAAGCTCTGTCACCGTGATTTTTTCACACTCAACCATGGAGTCTCGAATATGGAACACGGCATCATTGCATGGCTCATCATCGGCGCGATCGCCGGCTGGCTGGCCGGCGTGCTCGTCAAGGGCGGCGGCTTCGGCCTGATCGTCGACATCATCGTCGGGATTGTCGGCGCATTCATCGGCGGCTGGCTTGCCGGTGTGCTGCACATTTCGCTCGGCGGCGGCTGGCTCGGTTCGATCATTACCGCTGTGATCGGCGCAGTCATTCTGCTGTTTCTTATCCGGCTCGTCCGGCGCGGCACCTGAGCGTAGCACCTGATGTCTTATGGCGTCAGGGGCGAGTGCCACCTGACGCCGGCTTTACCCGGTGTTTAGAGATACGCATCCACTGCCGGCAACATCGAGCCGGTATCACGCAGCCGCGTATGCCAGGCGAAAGCCTGGTCCAACGAATGCGGCGTTTGCCCACCCCATTGCAAGGCGTCCCGATAGTAGTCGCGAAGCAGATCGCGATAGAGCGGATGCGCGCAGTTCTCGATGATCAGCGTAGCGCGTTCCCGCGGCGCCAGTCCGCGCAGATCGGCCAGACCCTGCTCCGTCACGACCACATCCACATCGTGTTCATTGTGATCGCAGTGCGGCACCATCGGCACCACGCTCGAAATACGGCCACCCTTCGCCATCGACTTCGTCGCGAAGATCGCGCATGACGCATTGCGCGCGAAATCGCCCGAGCCACCAATGCCGTTCATCATGTGCGTGCCGCCGACGTGCGTGGAATTCACATTGCCGTAAATGTCGAACTCCAATGCGGTATTCAACGCGATCAGACCGAGCCGGCGAATCACTTCAGGATGGTTGCTGACCTCCTGCGGACGCAGCACGAGGCGATCGCGATAGCGCTCGAGTTCACCGAACACTTGCGCCTGACGCGCGGCCGACAACGTGATCGACGCACCCGAAGCAAACGTCACCTTGCCAGCGTCCATCAGATCGAAGGTCGAATCCTGCAGCACTTCTGAGTAAATTTCGAAGGCGTCGAAGGGCGAATCGACAAAGCCGGCCAGCACTGCATTGGCAATCGTGCCGATGCCTGCCTGCAAGGGCGGCAAGTGCCGTGGCATGCGTCCACGCGACACTTCGTGCTGGAAAAACTCAATCAGATGGCGCGCGATCAGCTCGGTTTCCGCATCCGCCGGCAGCACCGTGGACGGGCTGTCCGCCTTATCTGTGATCACGATCGCCGCGATTTTGTCGAGCGGGATCTCAATGGCCTGCGTGCCGACGCGGTCTTGCGGACGCACGATCGGCAGCGGTTCGCGATTCGGCCTGCGGCCCGGAATCCAGATGTCGTGCAGTCCCTCGAGGGCGAGCGGCTGGGCAAGATTGATTTCGACGATGACCTTGTCGGCGAGGATCGCGAAGCTGGCCGAGTTGCCGACTGACGTGCTCGGCACAATGCCGCCAGTCTCGGTGATCGCGGCGGCTTCGATAATCGCGATATCGAGTTTGCCGAGCTGATTGGCGCGCAACATCTCGACGGTTTCGGACAGATGCTGATCGACGAACATCACTTCGCCACGATTGATCGCTTCGCGCAGGGTCTTGTCGACCTGAAACGGCAAGCGGCGCGCCAACACATGCGCCTCGGTGAGCATGCGATCCACGTCATGACCGAGCGACGCGCCGGTCATCAACGTAATTTGCAGCGGCTTGCCTTCCTGACGGACCCGCTCGGCGAGCGCGATGGGAACAGCTTTGGCGTCGCCCGCGCGCGTAAAGCCGCTGGCGCCGACGTGCATGCCGTCGTGAATCAGACGCGCCGCTTCGGCGGCTGAAGTGATTTTTCCGCGCAGCGCGGAGCAGCGAATCCGGTCTTGGTACATGAAACTGAGTCTCTCCATGGTCACTAGTTCAGTCTACCGACGCGCACTTCTGCGGTGTGTTTCGCTCAGTAGCCAGCGTGTCGCACCAGCCGCGGCGTCTCGATGGAACGGCGTCGCGGCCAGGCGTTTCGTCGCGCGCAAAATTCCCGCGACAGGTCCAGCAGGTACAGCAGGTACAGCAGGTGTTGCTCGTGGCGCTGCTTAGCTGCCGAAGTAGATATTGCAGAAGCTCACAGGTCCGACGCACTCTTCAGCCTGGACCTTCGGTGCGACGACGCGGTCTTGCGCGGCGACGTTGTTGGCGCGCGGTGCATTCGCTTGCGCGACCTGTTGTTCCCGAGCGGCCGGCGCCGTTTGCGCATGAGCGACAGCAGCAGACAAAGAGCAGACAACCAGGGCAATCTTCAACACGTTCATTTCGTTCTCCAATACTTACGATGGCTCCCCGTAGGAAGTCCCCTCGGGGGGACTGCGGGGCAGTGATCAAACTATATGACTGTCACCTGCGCAGATAAACGGGGCTAGACGGAAGTGATCTTTCCATCTGGCAGAAGGATCGAAGTGCACGCGGGATCCAACGTGCATGGGTCAACGCGCCTTGAAAGGCGCGTCTTTGTCGAGCAACGCTGTGCGGATGAAGTGCAGGCAACTCAGGATGCGCTGCAGGTCGTGCCGCTTGTCGCGGTCGGCGTGAACGGTTGCCAGTACGTCCTGCGCGACCCACGTGGCCGAGCGCACGGATACGAGCGATCGTTCGAGAGCACGCGCGTCGGGCTGCTTGAAAAGCCGCGCGAGGTCGTCGCAAGTCCGCACGAGGCTGCTGCTCCAGCGCGAATGAAGGGCTTGCGCGTAGCCGGCACGCGCCACTTCATTGCGCAGATCGATCATGGCGTGCCCTACTTCGAGGGTGACGAGCATCCAGCGCAAGGCATCACGGCGGCGTCGGGAACGCCGCGTCAGCAGCATGCGCAACTGCGAGGCGAGATCGTGCGTGCTTGACTGAAAGCGCTGATTGAGTCCGGGCAGTTCGTCCATGCACGCAGACACGACTTGCGCGCGCAAATCACCCTTGATTCTCTCGATGAGCCACGGCATATCCGCAGGAAACACCACTGCGAAAACGATCGCTGCAAGCAATAGCGACGCCGTGATCGCTATACCGTTGTTGATCAGCAAATCGGGCGCATACGTGACGACGTTGTCCGGCCCGGCCAGCAGGCAGAAGAACACCGAAAAGCCGATTCCATACCCTGCCAGGAGCTTGCGCGACGCGATGAAGGCGCCGAGGGCAAGCACCGGGGCGAGCATCGCGCCAAGCAGCGGGAATCCGTCGACGTTGGGATACACGTAACACGTGAAAAGGTAGCCCATCATGGTCGCCAGCACCGTACCGACTGCCATCTGCACGGCCATTTTCGATGCGTTCGGTGCAGTCGACGTCAACGCACAGCCCAGCGCCGCGCCGATTACCGCCATTCCGCCGCTGGGCCAGTCGGTGGCGATCCAGAACCAGCTGACGATCGCCATGACCGCCGCCGACCTCGCAAAGGTAAACGCGACGGCAAAGCCGTTCGTCTTACTCACGTATCGCCCGGTGGTGCGCCGCTCGGCTTCCGGCTTGCGCCGCGCCAAAGACACGTACGTCTCGGAATAACGGATCCATTCGTCGACAAACCGATACAGTAATTCCGCGGCCGTATCGAAGTCCGCCAGCGATTCGGCAGGGGCGGCTTCCAGCGGTCGTCTCGTTTCGCGCACGCGCCTTGGCAAACTCGCCTGAAAGAGCCGCAAACCGGCGGCTACGCGCGATGCATCGGAGTTCGTGTCCTGGGTGGCCCCCAGCAGCCCCGACAGCTCGTGGAAGTACGGCGTGATGGCGTCGACTATCCGGCTCGGTCCGCCCAGGCGCAGACGTTTGAGCAACTGGTGCAGCGCATGCAGCCGCGCGCATACGTCCATGAACTCGCCGTTCAGACGGCCGAGATGCTGGCTGCGCGACCGCATAGCCGGATCTTCGAAGGCAGCAAATGTTCGCGTCGCCTCAAAGCCGACGATCTCGTCGACGAGATTCGCAAAGCGCCGCTCAAACTCGCCACGCTCGATTCCTCGACCCAGCACGTCGGCAGCGAACGCAGTAATATTTGTATATCGAATGTGGAGCGCGCGCCGCAGTGCAAGGCTGGAACGCTGCGGCACGATCAGTGCGCTCACCGCGCTCGAACACACGATGCCGACCGCCACCTCCGCTGCGCGCGTGAGCGCCGCCAGGAACAGGTCGTGAGGTACCATGACATTCGGAATGCCGATCAGAACGGCGGTATAACCTGCCAGCACCAAGCCGTACCATCTGAAATGCCGATACCGAACCGCTGCCGCAATGCAGGCACTCACCCAGCCGATCATGCCGAGCATGTACAACTCGGGCTGCTGGACGAACAGCGCGCCGAGCACCAGTGCGGCGATCGTACCCACCACGGTACCGAGAATCCGATAGAAACTCTTGGCGAGCACCATGCCGCTGAACGGCTGCATCAGCACAAACACCGTGGTCATTGCGATTCGCGGCTGCTGGAGATCCAGCAACATGGCAATACCCAGCGCCAGAAGCCCCGCAGTGGCCGTCTTCAGCAGATGCAGCCAGATCAGACCATCGCTGCTCATCCAGTCGCGAATGGCCGGACTGAGCGTTGGCAACATGCCGCTCCACTGCCGGTGGGAATCCGCCGTCGGTTTGATCGCATGTTGGCGTTTCATCAGAAAGCAACGCGTCCCGGTTTGTCGCTGAAAAAGGCACCGGTGAACGCTGCGCACACCGGCTGGCAAGGCGCCGATTGTAGGAGCATGCGCTGCGCGCATTAATAGGAAGGGCGCGGAACGTCCCTTCCAGAACGAACAACAATAGGCTTGCGAGACAGGCGGACAATACGGCTTGTGCCGTGAAATAGAAGGATCGATGGATACGTTACAAAATATGCGAGTGTTCGTGCGCGTGGTCGAAGCCGGTAGTTTTACCGCTGCCGCGCAGTCCCTCAATTCGACGACTGGCGCGATGTCCCGCGCAGTCTCGGAACTCGAAGCTCATCTGCGTACGCGCTTGCTGAACCGGTCGACGCGGCGACTCGCACTCACCACAGCGGGTGAGCGTTACCTGAAGCGATCTCAACAGATCCTTGCGGATGTCGATACGGCGGAAGAAGAAGCAAGTTGCGCGCACGAACGCCCGAGCGGCGCGTTGCGCATGCACAGCTTTGCCAGCATCGGCCAGCATTACGTGCTGCCGGCCATCTCGCGCTATCGCGCGCTTTATCCCGAGGTGACCGTCGAACTGACGTTGTCGCAACGCATGCCCGACCTGTTCGAAGGCAGTTCTGACGTCGCGGTTGTCGGCGCCTTGACTCTGCCGAATTCCGACCTTGTATCGCTCCCGCTTGGTACAACGTTCAGCATCTTGTGCGCATCGCCTGCTTACTTGCGTGCTCATGGCGCGCCACAACAGCCAGGCGACCTGGCGCATCACGAGTGTCTGATCTTGCACACGCCAGCATTTCCACCCCACGATTGGGTGCTCGACGGCCCCAACGGCAGCGAGATGATGGAAGTGAACGGCCCCGTGCAAGTGAATATCGCGGAATCGCTGATCGTCGCGATTCGCGAGGGAATGGGCATTGGCATGGTGCCGCTCTATGCAGCGATCGCAGGGTTGCGTGACGGGACGCTGATCCGCGTGTTGCCTGAATATACGCTGCAGAAGATGAACGTTTATGCGCTGTATCCGTCACGCAAATTCATTGATGCGAAGACGCGGACGTGGGTTGAATTCTTACGTACGCATCTGCCGAAGGTGATTGCGCGCGACGAGGCATTACTTGCAGAAGTCGGCCAGATGTATGCAGCAGATGGCGTGGCACCTGTGGGCGCGTCCGGCATTGGGGACGGAGACGTCGCTGCGAACTGACGCAGATTTTGAAGCTGAAGAACGGGCCGTGCCCGCTCAAGGCGGTGACGCGGATAGCGAAGTGGCGGGCCATTTGTGTGGTATCTATGGCCTGCCGCCGATCGCGGCAATGTTTTTGCTCGGGAAGAAATAGCGCCGTAAACGCAAAAACCCCACCTTTGCGGGGTGGGGTTTCTGGACATGCTGGGGAGCCTGACGATTACCTACTTTCACACGGGAATCCGCACTATCATCGGCGTGGAGTCGTTTCACGGTCC